>NZ_JBHXAU010000017.1:0-142599 GCF_042727395.1 Nocardia sp. NPDC060255
CCTTGAACGCCTTCGCTATCACCTTCGAAGGCCGCATCACGCCGAGTAGTAACTAACCGATGCCAGGGCAGATCCACCGTTAATCTGACACTCCCTGGCGAGGTTGGGTGGTTGCTGGGAGAGTGGGTTGGTGGGCTTTTATGGTGATCGGGTTGTGCCGCGGATCGTTGATGCCGCTTGTGGGATGCGGTTCAATGAGCCGTTGCGTGAGCGGGTCTGTTCGGGGTTGCGCGGGCGGGTGGTGGAGATCGGGTTCGGGTCGGGGTTGAATGTGCCTTTCTATCCGGGGACGGTGGACTCGGTCAGTGCGGTGGAGCCTGCTGATCTCGGGTGGAAGCTGGCGAGTGAGCGGGTTGCCGCATCGAAGGTGCCGGTCGAGCGGGCCGGCTTGGATGGACAGTCACTCCCCTTCGCGGACAACACCTTCGACTCTGCCGTGTCCACCTGGACCCTGTGCACAATCCCGGACGTCGCTACCGCATTGACCGAGGTCCGCCGAGTGCTCGCCCCCGGCGGAACCCTGCATTTCGTCGAGCACGGCCTCGCCCCGGACCACAAGGTCCAGGTATGGCAGAACCGCCTGAATCCGATCCAGAAAACCCTCTGCGGCGGCTGCAACCTGAACCGAGACATTCGCGGCCTGCTGACCACCGCCGGCTTCGCAATCCAAGACATCGACATCTTCTACGGCGAAGACGCCCCCCGTTTCCTCGCCGCCCAATCCCTCGGCGTCGCCGTCTCCCCTTAGCCGCTGCATCCGATCCCGCCTACCGCGCAAACCCTCGGCGGCTACCGTCCGAGCTGCTCCATCCCGTAGACAGCCGTCAGCCGCCAAGTTTCTCGCTCACGACACTTCAAAGGCAGGTCACGGAATGGCCAGCGCAAGCTTCAACGCAGTATTCAAAGCCATCACGGTGCTTGGACTGATCGTGCCGAGCAAGGCGCCGAGATCAGCGCGGAGCACCTGCTCGAGATCGTCGGTGACGATGTTGCCGACCAGAGGGTCCGCCGAGGAGAGCTGGACCCAAGTCGGCAGAACCGCACGTTTCTTTGTGGTGGTGATTCGGGCTGCCAGTACATCGGACAGCAACCGATTCCTCCGGTTGTTCGAGACGATCAACCACGGTTTCGGGCCGTAGCCGACGTCGGCTCGATATATCTGCCCACGGACCGGTGCGGAGTTCGTCACTCGGCATCACCTCTCGCATGCTCAGCCTCGCGGCGACGACGGAACTCTCGAGCCTCGTCCTCGTCGTGCACGTCTGGCCACATTGCGGCGAGTTCTGCATAGCCCTGCTCCAGCGCCTCATCGATCAGCACCTGGGCACCGATCGACATCAACACTCGGATCACGGTCGCTTCGGAGGCGTCGGGAGTGAGGGAGTAACCGAGGTGGGCGGCAATGGATTCGAACAGCACCCACTCAGCCCCCTTTCGGTCACCGAGCGTCGCCAACGTGCGTTCCTCCCGCTCGGTCAGAGTCAGGGTGGTTCGTCTGGTCATGCATCAGATTCTACATCGATCTCGATGCGCTATCCAGCATCAATTAGTGATGCACCTATTCGCACCACATATATTGAAATGATCGGTTCAAAACCGTGCTAGCCTCGTTCGCATGGCACGACCGAGGCAGTTCGACGAGGAGCGGGCCGTGGATGCTGCGATGCGGGCGTTCTGGACCGCGGGCTATGAGGCGACCTCTACCCAGGATCTTTGTGACGCAACCGGGTTGGGGCGCAGCAGTATCTACAACACCTTCACGAGCAAGCACGAGCTGTTCGAGCGGGCGTTGCGGCGGTACATGGCGACGAAGAATGCCACCACCTTCGCGACGCTCGACGGTGCCGAGTCGCCGAGGGCGAAGATGCGGGCGCTGTTGCAACAGATCGTGGACGCACCGCAGGACGATCCACTCGGCTGCCTGGTCGTCAATTCGATGATCGAGCTCGCGCCGCGCGATCCGGAAGTGGCGGCGGCGTTGCGGAAAGATCAGGAGCTCCGACTGGCCGCGCTGACGGAAGTACTCGAAAGCGGCAGGCGCGCAGGGGAAATCGACAAAGCCAAGGATGCCCGCGAGCTGGCGCACTTCATCAACGCCACCATTGCGGGTATGCGGGTGGCCGCGCGTGGCGGTGTCGGACGCGACGCGCTGCAAGCCATCGCCGCGACCGCGCTGAACGCCCTCTGACTTAGTCCCCCAAGACATCCCGAGACAACAGTCGCTTGCCACGTGCCAGTTTTGAACTGAATGATCCAAAACAGAGAGGTACCCGATGCCGTTCGCCGTCTACATCCTGGGCTTGTCCATTTTCGCCCAGGGCACCTCGGAGATGATGCTCTCCGGCCTGCTCACCGAGCTGTCCACCGATCTCGGTGTCACCATTCCGCAAGCGGGCCTGCTGATTTCGGCGTTCGCCCTCGGCATGCTGGTCGGCGCGCCGATACTCGCCGTCACGACGCTACGGCTGCCCCGGCGCAGTGCACTACTCGCGTTCCTCGCGGTGTTCGTCGGCGCCCACGTCGTCGGCGCGCTGACCTCGGACTACTGGGTACTGTTCGCGACGAGGGTGGTCGGTGCGTTCGTGTACGCCGGCTTCTGGTCGGTCGCGGCAACCACCGCCATCGGCCTGGTGCCCGCGAACGCCCGCGGCAAGGCGATGAGCATCGTCGCGGGCGGTCTCACCATCGCCACCGTGATCGGGCTGCCCGCAGGCACCGTGATCGGTCAGCACCTCGGCTGGCGCGCGGCGTTCTGGGCGGTCGCGATCATGTCCGCGCTGGCCATGATCGGCGTGCTCGCCAAGATCCCCGCCGGTCGTTCGGAAACACAGCCGGACCTTCGAAAAGAACTGCGCAGCATCGCGAATCCCCGGCTGTGGCTGTCCTACGGCACCACCGCGCTCTCCATCGCCGCGCTGATGGTCACCTTCGCCTACCTCGGCGCGCTGCTGTCGAAGACGACCGGCCTCACCGACAGCTGGATCCCGATCGTGCTGGTCGTGTACGGCGTCGGCAGCTTCCTCGGCATCCTCATCGGCGGCCGCACCGCCGACGCCCACCCGATCCGCACCCTGTACATCGGCATCACCGGCCTGATCATCACCTCGATCCTGCTCGCCCTCACCGCCGAGCACCCCGCCCCCGTCGTCGCCCTCACCTTCCTCCTCGGCGCCTTCGGTTTCGGCACCAACCCCACCCTCAACAGCCGAGTCTTCAACATCGTCCCCAACGGCCCAACCCTCGCCCCCGCCTTCAACGTCGCCTCCTTCAACGTCGGCATCACCGTCGGCCCCTGGCTAGGCGGCCTGGCCATCGGCGCCGGCCTCGGCTACGCCTCCATCGCCTGGATCGGCGCCACCCTCGGCCTAGCCACCCTCGCCGTAATCACCTGGGAACAACTCCTGAACCGCCACCCCACCCCCACCCCGTCTCCCCACAAGCAGCCCGAACTCATCCACTGACCCCAACACCCACCCCCTTCGACGAGATCCGCCCCCTCCCCGAGCACCTCCACCGAGGCGCAATCCCAAGAGCGAGTGCGGATCCCGCCGATCACCACACGATTCAAGATCACGGGGAACTGGTGCAGGCATCGCCCGACTCGGCATTGCCTGCACCAGTTCCGCACGATCTTGAACGACACCCCACCTCCATCGCCGCACCCACCTCCATCGCCGCACACCGACTCAGGAGTCGCTCTCCCCCGACACCCTTCAACCGGCACAACCCCGAAGCCGAGCCCCACCCACGCACACGCGACCGATGCCAGCAAAATCCGCACCCTGACTCGGGATCAGCACCGACTCTAGGGCCCTATTCCGAGTGCAGATCCCGAGAGCCAGTGCAGATCCCGAGCAACCCGGCCCCGCACCCCGGCCACGGGTAGCGCTGATCGACGCCGCTGCGGCCCCACGTGCCGAACCCACAGACCGTGCATACCCTTCACAACAGTTAGACACCCTGTGAGGAGTATGCACACTCTGTGAACCCCTTCCCTGCCAACAGGTTTCAGCACGCCGGGAGTGTTGGGGCGCGACCACGGCCAGGCCGCCACGCCGGAACTCAATCGCACCCTCTCCAAAGACCTGCACTCTCTCCCGGGATCGGCACCGACTTTAGGGCCCTATTCCGAGTGCAGATCCCGAGTCAGGGTGCAGATCCTGGGCAACGACCTCCGATGCCGATCCGGTGATCTTGGTCTCCGCTCGACCCACCCCCTTGGGCCTCACCCCACCGCGCACCGCCCGTCGAACCCACAGAGCGCGCATACCCTTCACAACGGTTAGACACTCTGTGAGGGGTATGCACGCTCTGTGAACCCCTTGCCTGCCACCGGGTTTCATCGCATCGGGGCCGGCACGGCGTAACCGCGGCCCGATCGGCACGCGAAAACCTATCCGGGCACCCACTGTGTCAGCCCGACACCGCCTGTACTGGGTGTCGGGCTGACACAGCGGGGGCGCGGCTGTAGCTTCACCACCTCCGGAGGCGAGATTCGCTGGTTCTCGAGCTCTCGAAACGCAACCACAGCCAGATGACCACCTCGGGAACCCGACACCTCGCACCTGACCGATAACTAAAGCCGGGTACCCCACCTGACGCGCCCAGCACTACTCGGTCATTCCCTTGGATAAGTACACCTATCGGATAGGTGCACCTAAGGACTTCCCACCCGCAGCATCTTCGACAAAGCCCGCCACCGAGAATCCGAAACGTGCCCGATCAGAACCTCAAACCGCCAAGCACCCCGGCCCGAGCAACGCTTTCAGATCACCCATCAACGCCGACGACGGCGTAACCCGCAGACTGTCATCGAGTTTCAGCAACGTCGTCTTCTCCCGAGCCCCCACATGCCGCACGTGCACATCGGCGGTGCCGGGATGCCGGGACAGAATGCGTTTGAACTCGCCGATCTTGTCGGGGGTGCACATCCGGGTGGACATGACCACGGCCAGCGGCTTCGCGACGCCGATCGACGACAGGTCGGGTACGGCAAGATCGTTGGCGATCAACGAGATCCGGTCGTCACGCACCGAAACCCGCGCCTTCACCAGCACCACCGCGTCTTCGACCACGTCCATCCCGTACACCGAGTACGCCTGCGGAAAGAACAGCACCTCGATGCCACCGGCCAGGTCTTCCAGCTGCGCCGAAGCCCACGCCAGGCCGTTCTTGTTGATCCGCCGGTTCACCGAGGCGAGAATGCCGCCGACGGTCACCTGGGTGCCGTCCTTGATGTCGCCTTCGAGGATCGCCGGAATCTGTGTATCCGATTGCGCCGCAAGGACATGCTCGACGCCGTTGAGCGGATGCCCCGACACGTACAGGCCGAGCATCTCGCGTTCGAGCGCCAGCTTGTGCTTGGACTCCCACTCGTCGTCGGGCACCTTCACGTTGAACACCGACGACACCGATTCGTCCGCGTCCACCCCGCCGAACAGATCGAACTGCCCGATCGCCTCGGCCTTCTTGGTGGACATCACCGCGTCGATGGCGTCGGAGTGGATCAGCAGCAGACCCTTGCGCGGATGCTCCAGCGAGTCGAATCCGCCCGCCTTGATGAGGGATTCGGTGACCTTCTTGGTGCAGGCGACCGCGTCGATCTTGTGCAGATAGTCGGAGAAGTCGGTGAACTTCGACTTCTCCTTGCGCGCCGCGATGATCGAGGACACCACGTTCGCGCCGACATTGCGCACCGCGCCCAACCCGAACCGGATGTCCTTGCCGACCGAGGCGAAGTTCAGCTCGGATTCGTTGACGTCCGGCGGCAGCACGGTGATGCCGAGGCGGCGGCAGTCCGACAGGTAGACCGCGGCCTTGTCCTTGTCGTCACCGACGGAGGTGAGCAGGGCGGCCATGTACTCGGACGGGTAGTTCGCCTTGAAATATGCGGTCCAGTAGGAGATCAGGCCGTAGGCGGCGGCGTGCGACTTGTTGAACGCGTAACCGGCGAACGGGAGGATGGTGTCCCACAGCGCCTTGATGGCCGGCTTGGTGAAGCCGTTCGCCTGCATACCCGCTTCGAAGCCCTCGAACTCGGCCTCCAGCACCGACTGCTTCTTCTTACCCATCGCGCGGCGCAGAATGTCTGCTCGACCGAGCGAGTACCCGGCCACCTTCTGCGCGACGTGCATGATCTGCTCTTGGTAGACGATCAGGCCGTAGGTCTCGCCGAGGATTTCTTTCAGCGGTTCGGCCAGCTCCGGGTGGATCGGCTTGACCTCTTGCCTGCCGTTCTTACGGTCGGCGTAGTCGTTGTGCGCGTTCATGCCCATCGGGCCCGGCCGGTACAGCGCGCCGACGGCGACGATGTCCTCGAAGGCGGTGGGCTGCATGCGGCGCAGCAGGTCACGCATGGGGCCACCATCGAGCTGGAATACGCCGAGGGTGTCGCCGCGGGCGAGTAGTTCATAGGTGGCCTTGTCGTCCAAGGCCAAGGTGTCGAGGTCGATATCGACGCCGCGGTTCATTTTCGCGTTGTCGATGGCATCACCGAGCACGGTCAGGTTGCGCAGACCGAGGAAGTCCATCTTCAGCAGGCCGATGGCCTCGCAGGACGGGTAGTCCCAGCCGGTGATCAGCGCACCGTCCTGGGGGCGCTTCCACACCGGGATCGCATCGGTGAGCGGATCACAGGACATGATGACCGCGCACGCGTGCACGCCCGCGTTGCGGATCAGGCCCTCGAGGCCGCGGGCGGTCTCGTAGATCTTCGCGACATCCGGGTTGTTGCCGATGAGTTCGCGGACCTCGGCGGCTTCCTTGTACCGCTCGTGTTCCGGATCGGTGATGCCGGCCACCGAGATGTCCTTGGCCATGATCGGCGGCGGCAACGCCTTGGTGATCTGGTCGGCGATGGCGAAACCGGGCTGGCCGAACAGGACTCGCGCGGAGTCCTTGATCGCGGCCTTGGTCTTGATGGTGCCGAAGGTGATGACCTGGGCGACCCGGTCGGTGCCCCACTTCTCACTCGCGTAGCGGACCATTTCACCGCGGCGGCGATCATCGAAGTCGATATCGATATCGGGCATCGATACGCGTTCGGGGTTGAGGAATCGCTCGAAGAGCAGACCGTGCGGGAGCGGGTCGATATTGGTGATGCCGAGCGCGTACGCGACCAGCGAACCGGCGGCCGAACCACGGCCGGGACCGACCCGGATACCGACCTCGTGCGCGTGCTTGATCAAGTCACCGACGACGAGGAAGTAGGCGGGGAAGCCCATCTCCAGGATGACGCCGATTTCGAACTGGGCCCGGTCGAGGTATTCCTGCGGCGCGCCGTCGGGGAAGCGGCGCTGCAAGCCGAGATCGACCTCGCGGCGCAGCCAGGTGGCCTGGTTGTAGCCCTCCGGCACCGGGAAGATCGGCATCCGGTCGCGGTGTTCCCACACGTCGTCGTAAGGCTGCACGCGCTCGCCGATGAGCACGGTGTTGTCGCAGGCGCCGGGCACCTCGGCGTCCCACAGCGCGCGCATCTCCTCGGCGGACTTCAGGTAGTAGCCGTCACCGTCGAACTTGAACCGAGTCGGGTCGCTGAGCGTCTTGCCGGTCTGAATGCACAGCAGCGCTTCGTGATTGGTCGACTGATCCTTGGTGACGTAGTGGCAGTCGTTGGTCGCGATCGGCGGAATGCCGAGCTTCTGGCCGATCTCGATGAGGCCCTCGCGGACCCGGCGTTCGATGGACAGCCCGTGGTCCATGATCTCCAGGAAGAAGTTGTCCTTCCCGAAGATCTCCTGCCACTTGGCCGCGGCCTCCAGCGCCTCGCGATCGTGGCCGAGGCGCAACCGCGTCTGCACCTCGCCCGACGGGCAGCCGGTGGTCGCGATGATGCCCTCGGCGTACTGGGCGATGATCTCCTCGTCCATGCGCGCCCACTTGCCGAGCTGTCCCTCCAGCGATGCCAGCGAGGACAGCTTGAACAGGTTGCGCAGCCCGGTCGCGTTCTCCGCGACCATGGTCATGTGGGTGTAGGCGCCGGAGCCGGAGACGTCGTCGCCCTTCTGGCTCGGATCGCCCCACTGCACGCGCTTGGTGTCGAACCGGGAGGCGGGGGCGATGTAGGCCTCGATGCCGATGATCGGCTTGATGCCCGCCTTCTTGGCCGAGTTGTAGAACTCGGAGGCGCCGTACATGTTGCCGTGGTCGGTCATCCCCACCGCGTTCATCCCCAGCCGATTCGCCTCCGCGAACAGTGGCGATATTTTGGCCGCACCGTCGAGCATGGAGTACTCGGTGTGGTTGTGCAGGTGAACGAACGATCCGGACGAGGCGGCCAAGACGGTCCTTCCTCCCAAGGTCTCGACGGGGGTTGGCCTAGCGATTCTAGGCACGTCGGTATGACATTTTTTCCGAGGCGCGCGGCGCGCAACGTGACGTCCCAGGAGGGCCCGGCGTGTCGGTGTCGAAGATCACCGGCGCGTCTGGCGAGTCGCCCTGGAGCTGTCTGATTTCCGCGAGTGACGTCTAGCGCGGACCGGTCGACCTTACTCTGACCCATTCGCGCCATTCGCGGCAGTCGGCCGCGACACACACGGTCAGGTCTTCTTCCGCCAGACGAATTTCAAACTGGACCAATCATTGTCGAGCGCGGCGACCTTCACGTCCACGACGCCGATCGGCAGCAGCAGCTCGCGCAGATCGTTCTCGGCGATGTCGCTGACATGTCCGCCCGCCTTGCGCGGCCACGCGATCCACAGCATGCTCCCGCGCGGCAACTGCGCCGCGAGATTCGGCGCCTCGCCGGCCAGGTCGGCATGCGTGCGGTAGAAGGCGAGCAGCACATCGGCGGTTCCGGCGTCGACGATCTCGACGTCGGCGGGGAGATCGGGGATCTGCCAGCCCGGCGGCCGGTGCCGCAGCACGACTCGATGACCGGGCTTGATGCCCAGCTTCTTGGCCAACGGTGTTCCGGAGTAACCGGCTGTCATGGTTCGACTGTAGGTCCGTGGCGACCGGATGCCCCGGGAATCGGGGGCAGCAAATCGGGGATATCAACCTGCGGAAGGGGCATAGTCAAGGAGATACAGAGTGATCCCAAACCTGTCGAGGTGTTGATGAATTCGCTCAGAGCACTCTTCGCAATCCCCGCCGTACCGGCCGTCGCCGTGGCAGCCATGGTCGCCACTTCGGCCCCCGCCGCAGCCCAAATCGTCGACCAGTTCGACAGTTTCTACTCGCTCACCGAGGGCCTCTGCGTCGCCCAGGTCAGCTCCGCCGTGACGAGCAACGCCTATCCGGAGCACGCGGCGTTCAGCGTGGCGACCACCATGTTCGGCGCAGGCAGCTGCCACCTGTCGCTCACCCTGAACTGGCGCAATGCCGAAACCGGCGAGACCGGCGACTTCACCGTGACCGCGAACGGACCTGGATACTGGAGCAACAGCGGCTATTCCGCCCTCTTCCACCCCGGCATCGGCCGATTCACCGCGACCATGACCGTCGGCGCCGCCCACATCCCCGAGCCCGGCTCGGTCGAATTCCGAGTCGACCCGTACCACGGATAGGCAAGCCACCAGCCCGGCTCAACCCGCCCGACTGTCCGCGAGCCGCGCACCCTTCCAACCACGCGCCACAAGCAAGGCTGTGGTTCTCACTTGACGTACATTGCGTCCTCTTGACGCGTGCTGCAGCATGCGTCAAGAAGGTGCAACGTACGTCAAGTGCGAGGAATACGCCGCTTCACTCGCGGCGAAAGCCATAATCGGCGGATGAGCGTGCTGTGTTGGTTTTCGGGGCGGCGATGACGACAACTGTTGTCGCCCTCGTTGTCTCGGCGGCTTTGATTGCCGGGGCGCTGGTGATCTGGCCGCGGACTCGGCGGGTGGTGACTACGCCTGCTGAGCGGGCGGTGCATTCGGCGTTGCATACCGCGTCCTTGGCGGCTATTCCGTTGCGGCGGGGGCTCACCGCGCAGTCGGCGCAGGAGTCCGCGCCGTATTTGCGGGTGCTCACGGGGGCCGATGCGCTCGGGGTGGCCGATCCGGACGGCACGTTGCTTGCCTGGGATGGGTCGCATGCCGAACTGGCGGAGCACTTCACGGAGGCGGCCAAGCGTGCGGTGGCCGGGGAGCGGCCGGTGCTGGTCGCCGGGCCGGGGAGTGGTGAGCATGCGGGGCGCACGCTCATCGCGCAGCCGCTGCTGATCGACAGCACGGGGGTGGCGGGGGCGATCGGGGTGGTCACGACTGGGCAGCCTGGGCCGGGGTGGCTCGGGGCGGTGGCCGAGGTGGCCAGGTATGCCTGCGGGCAGCTCGAATTGGCCGAGCTGGATGCCTCGCGGGCCCGGCTCGACCGCGCCGAGGTGCGGGCGTTGCGGGCCCAGATCAGTCCGCATTTCATCTACAACGCGCTCAACACCATCGCCTCGTTCGTGCGCACCGACCCGGACCGGGCCCGCGAACTGATCCTCGAATTCGCCGACTTCACCCGCTACTCGTTCCGTGCCGCGGGCGAATTCACCGTGCTGGCCGACGAATTGCGCAATATCGAGCGCTATCTCGCCCTCGAACGCGCCCGCTTCGGCGACGCACTCGACGTGCGCCTGCAGATCGCGCCGGAGGTCCTCGGCGTGGTCCTGCCCTTCCTCGCGCTGCAGCCGCTGGTGGAAAACGCGGTCCGGCACGGTCTGGCCGGTGCCACCCGCGGCGGCACCGTGAGCATCACCGCCACCGACGCGGGCACCGACTGCCTGATCAGCGTCGAAGACGACGGTGTCGGCATGGACCCGGAACTGCTCCGCTCCGGCGCCCTCGACGCCGTCGAAACCGGCAGCGGCCCGGCCGGTTCCCGCGAATCGGCCCACGTCGGCCTCGCCAACGTCGACGACCGCCTGCGCGCCGCCTTCGGCAACGACTACGGCCTCATCGTCGACACCGCCCCCGGCGCGGGCACCAAGGTTTCCCTCCGCGTCCCCAAGTTCCGCGCGGGCATCCAAGCGTGAGCGCGGAGACTCGGCGTCGGGGATACGGACCGAGCGCCTGGGCTGATTGCTTACGATGGAGCGGTTGTGACGCGGACCACCGATAACACCGTCGGCACCTTGCGGGTGCTGGCCGTCGATGATGAAAAGCCTGCTCTGGACGAGCTGGTGTATCTGTTGCGCGCGCAGCCAGGGGTCGGTGAGATCCACGATGCGGCCGATGCGACCACCGCGCTGCGGGTGTTGCGGGCGCATCCGGTCGACGCGGTGTTCCTGGATATCAACATGCCGGGGCTGGACGGGATGGAGTTGGCGGGCATCCTGTCGGAGTTCGCGAACCCGCCCGCGGTGGTTTTCGTGACGGCACACGATGATCGGGCGGTTGCCGCCTTCGATCTGGGTGCAGTCGACTACCTGTTGAAGCCGTTGCGTGAGGCGCGGCTGGCCGAGGCGGTTCGCCGCATCGCCTCGACCCGCGGCACACCGGCTCCCGTTCTCGATGAACCGCGGGCCGATCCGAGTGAGGTCATTCCCGTCGAACTCGGTGGCGTGACCACGCTGGTGCCTCGGTCGAGCGTCAGTTGGGTGGAGGCGGACGGCGACTACGCGCGCCTGCACACCAGCGGCGGCTCCCATCTGGTGCGGATTCCGTTGTCCGCATTGGAATCCCGGTGGCAGGACGCGGGATTCCTTCGCGTGCACCGTTCTTACCTGGTCGCGCTGCGGCTGGTGACCGGTCTACGCACGGTCGGCACCGGAACGGTGGTGTGCCTGCGCGCCGACGGCAGCACCGCGGCGGTGGAATTGCCGGTCAGCCGCCGACAGGTACGCGAGCTGAAACAGCGTCTGGTGCACGGCCCCCGGCAACAATGGACCGGCCAATGACCGGGCCACACCGCCCCGCCCGCCAGCGCGTCGTACTGTCGGAACGTCGTGGCGCGCGCCGAGTGCGCACCCGGATGGAAGTGGCAGAGCAGACCGAGATCGGCGAGGCCTTGATCGGCGGCCTGATCCGCGCCCAACTCGGTCTCGCGCTCCGCCTCGGCTTGGTCACCGTCGTCGTATTGTGCTCACTCCCCGTCCTTTTCGGCATCGGCACCGTCGGCTCGACGGTCATAGTCGGCATCCGCCTGCCCTGGCTCCTACTCGGCGTCGCCGTCTACCCACTGCTGTACCTCGTCGGACGGCTATACGTCCGCCTGGCCGAACACAACGAGCAGGACTTCCTCGACCTGGCCGAGGACTGACATGAACCGCCGAACCACAGCCGATGTCAGGCCGACCGCACCACAACCTCAATTGCCACACCACCCTGCGGCCCCGGCACGGTGGCCGCGCACTGTTCAGCCTGCCGCGCACGAAACAGCTGGCAAACCTTTACGCGGCGGCCCAAAACGGGCGCGGCACGCAAAGGCGTGCGCGCTGGCATCGGCACCATCGCTGGCCTGCCGCGCGCAATTTTCGCAGTCGCGCACAGAACAGTGGGCGATTCAGTGCGCGGGGGGCAAAACGGTGCGCGGGCTGCGGCAAGGTCCGCGATGAGGCGAGTTGCGCTGGCGGGGCGTCAGGGAGTCGCTTGGTGACCGCGGGATCGGTGCCGTTATTGACGGTGTTCGCGCTGCTGTTCGCCGCTCTCGCCACCGTCGCGATCGGCGCTTACGGAGTTCGTTTGGCGCGCACCACCTCTGACTTCCTGGTGGCTTCGCGCAGCGTGCGATCCGGGTGGAATGCCGCCGCCATCTCCGGCGAATATCTTTCGGCTGCTTCATTTCTCGGCGTTGCGGGGCTGATCGCGAAGTACGGGGCGGATGCGCTGTGGTATCCGGTGGGTTTTACCGCCGGTTACCTTTCGCTGCTGCTTTTCGTTGCTGCGCCGCTGCGGCGATCCGGTGCCTACACGGTGCCCGACTTCGCCGAATTCCGTTTGGGCTCGGTGCGATTGCGCAGGATGGCGGCCACCGTGGTCGTCCTTGTGTGCGCTGTTTATCTGATTCCGCAGTTTCAAGGCGCCGGGTTGACGTTGCACACGTTGCTCGGGTTGCCGGATTGGGTGGGGGCGGCGGCGGTGGGGGCCATCGTGATCGCGAATGTGGCCGGTGGCGGGATGCGGTCGATCACGTTGGTGCAGGCGTTTCAGTACTGGTTGAAGTTGACCGCAGTGGCGATTCCGGCGCTGGTACTGCTCGGTCATTTCCTGGCGGAGGACCAGCAACTGGGTGCGCCCGCTCCGCCGGTCGTCACCGAGCGCACCACGGTGGACGTCCGCACCGACGTGGTGGTGCAGGTCGGTGCGACACAACAGGTTTCGATCACCGGACGACTCGACGATCAGCCGGTCGATGGCCGCGTCCTCCTGGCCCCCGGTACGCACGAACTGTCGGCGGGCACCGAACTGATACTGGAGGCGGGCACCGCGGTACCGGTGGTCGCCGGTGCGCCGGCGGACGGTGCCGAATGGCTGGAGCCGGGCGGCGGCTTCGGCGGCGCACATCCGACATACCAGGTGTATTCGCTGATCATCGCGACATTCCTCGGCACCATGGGTCTGCCGCATGTACTGGTGCGCTTCTATACGAACCCGGACGGACGGGCCGCGCGCGCGACCGCCGTCGCGGTGATCGGACTTGTCGGGCTGTTCTACCTATTCCCAGTGCTGCTAGGGGTTTTCGCGCGACTGTACGTGCCACAACTGTTGATAACCGGCACCTCCGACGCGGCGGTGGTACTGCTGCCCGGCTCGGTCGTCGGCGGACTGCCGGGCCAATTGCTGGCCGCGCTGGTGGCGGCGGGCGCGATCGCGGCGTTCCTGTCCACCTCGTCGGGCCTGCTGGTGAGCATCGCGGGCGTGCTCAGTACCGACATGCTGCGCGGGCGCATTCGCGACTTCCGGGCGGCGGCACTGGTGGCCGGTGTTGTGCCGCTTACCCTTTCGCTCACCGTGGCCTCACTCGACCTGTCGCGCACCGTCGGTCTCGCGTTCTCGGTGGCCGCCTCGACGCTGTGCCCACTGCTGGTACTCGGCATCTGGTGGCGCGGACTGACCGCGACGGGCGCGGCGGCCGGGCTGACCGCGGGCGGCCTCGCCTCCGGCGGCGCGACGGTGGTGTCGGTGACCGGTGGTCTGTCCGGCGAGGTAGCGGGCGGGTGGCCGGCCGCGCTGATCGGCTATCCCGCGGCAATCAGCGTCCCGCTGGCGTTCGCGGCAATGGTACTGGTCAGCAAGGTGACTCAAGGTCCGGGCAGCCGACGGGTCGGCCGCATCTTCGTCCGCATGCACGCCCCGGAACGACTGGGCATGGGCGCCGACCGCGAACGCGCGTTGCGCTCGAACTGAGCCGTCGAATGGGGCGCACCCGCCGACCGCTCGTCGTGCCACACCGACCGTTCACCGCACAATCGGCCGCCTTCCCGGAGTGATCCACGCCACATCATCGTTTCCTCACGCGGGCCTGGCTACGGTGCTCTGCAAGTAAGCCATGTCACAAGCTAGGACGCCCATGACCAGTACCGAACTCGACGGCACCGCCCCACGGCGCACGCCGAGTGCAGAAGAATTCATCGACGTGCAGGCCGGCCCGGACTTTCAAGAATTACGAACGCGCCTGCGCCGCTTCGTGTTTCCGATGACTGCCCTGTTCCTGGTCTGGTACCTCAGCTATGTGCTGCTCGGCGCCTACGCGCATGACTTCATGGCGCACAAGGTCTTCGGCAACATCAACCTCGGATTGCTGCTCGGCCTGGGCCAGTTCGTGTCCACCTTCGCCATCACCGCGCTCTACGTCCGGTTCGCCAACCGGGAACTGGATCCACGCGCGGCGGCCATCCGCAGCAAGCTCGAGGGAGGCCACGCGTGACCAACGTCAGTACCTACGCGGCCGCTACGACCGTCGGCAACCCGACGGCCAATATCGCCATCTTCGCGGTTTTCGTCGCGATCACCATGGTCGTGGTCGTCCGGGCCAGTCGTAACAACGCCACCGCCGCCGACTTCTTCACCGGCGGCCGCGGCTTCTCCGGCCCGCAGAACGGCATCGCCATCGCGGGCGACTATCTTTCCGCCGCAAGCTTTCTCGGCATCGCGGGCGCCATCGCGGTGTACGGCTACGACGGGTTCCTGTACTCCATCGGGTTCCTGGTGGCCTGGCTGGTCGCGCTGCTGCTGGTCGCCGAAATGCTCAGGAACACCGGCAAATTCACCATGGCCGATGTGCTGAGCTTCCGGCTCAAGCAGGGCCCGGTACGCACCGCGGCGGCGTTGACCACCCTCGCGGTGTCGCTGTTCTATCTGCTCGCGCAGATGGCCGGCGCCGGTGGCCTGGTCGCGCTGCTGCTCGACATCTCCGACAAGACCGGGCAGTCCATCGTGATCGCCGTGGTCGGCGTGCTGATGATCGTGTACGTGCTGGTCGGCGGCATGAAGGGCACCACATGGGTGCAGATCATCAAGGCCGTGCTGCTGATCGCAGGCGCGGCGCTGATGACGGTGATGGTGTTCGCCAAGTTCGGCTTCAACCTGTCCGACATTCTCGGCTCGGCCCAGGAGCATGTGACCGGGTCGAAGGCCAAGGGCGTGGCCGCCCGCGACGTGCTCGCGCCCGGTGCGCAGTACGGCGCCAACGCCACCTCGAAACTGAACTTCCTGTCTCTCGGTTTGGCGCTGGTGCTCGGCACCGCGGGTCTCCCGCACGTGCTGATGCGCTTCTACACCGTGCCGACCGCGAAGGAGGCGCGCCGATCAGTTGTGTGGGCGATCGGGCTGATCGGCGCGTTCTACCTGTTCACGCTGGTGCTCGGCTACGGCGCCGCCGCGATCGTCGGACCGGATCGGATCCTGGGCGCGGCGGGCGGACAGAACTCCGCGGCACCGCTGCTCGCGTTCGAGCTCGGCGGTGTGGTGCTGCTCGGCGTCATCTCCGCGGTCGCCTTCGCCACCATCCTCGCGGTGGTCGCCGGGCTCACCATCACCGCGGCGACCTCGTTCGCGCACGACATCTACGCCGGAGTCATCAAGCGCGGCAAGGTCGATGACGCCAAGCAGGTGCGGGTGTCCCGCATCACCGCGGTGGTGATCGGCTTGATCGCGATCGGCCTCGGCATCCTGGCCAACGGGCAGAACATCGCGTTCCTGGTCGCGCTGGCGTTCGCGGTGGCGGCGGCGGCGAACCTGCCGACGATCCTGTACTCGCTGTTCTGGAAGCGGTTCAACACCACCGGCGCGCTGTTCAGCATGTACGGCGGCCTGATCTCGACCATCGTGCTGATCGTGTTCTCCCCGGCCGTGTCGGGTACCGCGACCTCGATGCTGCCCGGCTCCGATTTCGACTGGTTCCCGCTGTCCAACCCCGGAATCGTCTCCATTCCACTGGCTTTCGTGCTCGGTGTGGTCGGGACGTTCCTCGGCAAGGCCGACGAGAACCCGGCCAAGCAGGCCGAGATGGAGGTCCGCTCGCTGACCGGCGTCGGCGCCGAGAAGGCGGTCGTGCACTGACCCACTGACCGATAGTTGTTGTCCCCCTTGTTCTCTCGATAGGAGATATCGCGTGACCAGCGCAACCACCGATCCCCGCGACACCACCGCACCGGCGTCCTACCGCCCCGGCGATTCCTTCGCCGCGACGGCGAATGCCGATGCGGGACTGTACGACCTGGCGGCGGCCGATCGGTTGGCGTTCTGGGCCGAGCAGGCGCGACGGCTGTACTGGGAACAGCCGTGGTCGCAGGTGCTGGACTGGAGCGACGCGCCGGTCGCGCAGTGGTTCGTCGGCGGCAAGCTCAATGTCGCCTACAACTGCGTCGACCGGCACGTGCTGGACGGGCACGGTGACCAGATCGCCATTCACTGGGAGGGCGAGCCCGGCGACTCACGCGATATCACCTATAGCGAACTTCGTGACGAGGTATCAAGGGCGGCAAACTATCTGACCGAGCTGGGGTTGCGGGCGGGTGATCGGGTCGCCATCTATCTGCCGATGGTGCCCGAGGCCATCGTGTCGATGCTCGCCTGCGCCCGGCTCGGGCTGACCCATTCGGTGGTGTTCGCCGGCTTCTCCCCCACCGCCCTGCGCCAGCGGGTGGACGACGCGGGGGCGCGGCTGGTGATCACCACCGATGGGCAGTGGCGGCGCGGCACGGCGGTGCCGCTCAAGGCGGCCGTGGACGAGGCGCTGGGCGGCGCGCGATCGACCGTCGAGCATGTACTCGTGGTGCGGCGCACCAACATCGACGTGCCGTGGACCGAGGGCCGGGACCTGTGGTGGCATGACACCGTCACCGATGCCTCGCCGGAACACGAGGCGCAGGCGTTCGACGCCGAGCATCCGCTGTTCATCCTCTACACCTCCGGCACCACCGGAAAGCCCAAGGGCATCCTGCACACTTCTGGCGGATATCTCACCCAGGCCGCCTACACCCATCACAACGTCTTCGATCACAAAGCGGGACAAGACGTTTACTGGTGCACCGCCGACATCGGCTGGGTCACCGGGCACAGCTATATCGTCTACGGACCGCTCGCCAATCGAGCCACCCAGGTGGTCTACGAGGGCACGCCCAACTCCCCGGACGAGCACCGGCATTTCCAGATCATCGAAAAGTACGGCGTCACCATCTATTACACGGCGCCGACCCTGGTTCGGACCTTCATGAAGTGGGGCCGCGAGATCCCCGACGCCCACGACCTGTCCTCGCTGCGACTGCTCGGCAGCGTCGGCGAGCCGATCAACCCCGAAGCCTGGCGCTGGTACCGAGAAGTCATCGGCGGCAACCGCACTCCGATCGTGGACACCTGGTGGCAGACCGAAACCGGTGCCATCATGATCTCCCCGCTGCCGGGCGTCACCGCGACCAAGCCCGGTGCCGCGATGGCCGCACTGCCCGGCATCTCGGCCAAGGTGATCGATGACGACGGCACCGAACTCGATAACGGCACAGCGGGATTGCTGGTGCTGGACCAGCCGTGGCCGTCGATGCTGCGCGGCATCTGGGGCGACCCGCAGCGCTTCCGCGAGACCTACTGGGACCGATTCGCCGCCGCCGGTTGGTATTTCGCCGGTGACGGCGCCAAGCTCGACGACGACGGCGACCTCTGGGTGCTCGGCCGGGTCGACGATGTGATGAACGTGTCCGGCCACCGCATCTCCACCGCCGAGGTCGAATCCGCGCTCGTCGGGCATGCCGCGGTCGCCGAGGCGGCGGTCGTCGGCGCCAGCGACGACACCACCGGCCAGGCCATCGTCGCCTTCGTCATCCTCACCGCGGGCGCGACGAACAGCGGCGACCCGCTCGTCAAAGAACTCAAAGCGGCGGTGTCGCACGAGATCAGCCCCATTGCCCGGCCACGCGAGATCCATCTCGTCCCGGAGCTGCCGAAAACGCGCAGCGGCAAGATCATGCGCCGCCTGCTCCGTGACATCGCCGAAGGCCGCGAGCTGGGCGATACCTCGACCTTGGTCGATCCCAAGGTTTTCGAGGCCATCGCCCGCGGGTAGCCCCCGCCCCCGCGACGGACCCGGCCACCCGTAATGGCGATGAGGGGACGGGTCCGTCGCCCAGGGAATCGAGGGCATGTGCAGAGCTCGGCGCGTGGTCTACGCTCGCGGTGTGCGAGTCACCGCGCTTCGCCTCTCCGCCGTCCTCGGCTCCTTTCTGCTGATCGCCGCCTGCCTGCTGTCCGGCGCGCCGGGCGCGCAAGCCCAGATCGACAAGCGCTGCTTCACCAATGGTGCGGGCACCCGCTGCTACTACCTGCATCTGCCACCAGGAGACGCCGCGGGCAAGCCGCTGATGGTGTACCTGCACGGCTGTGACGATCCGATCGACCATCCGGAGCCGACCGGCTTCTCGCTCACCACGGTCGCCGACGAAATGGGTTTCGTGCTCGCCTACCCGCTGCAGGATCCGGCGGCGAACAAGGAGCTGTGCTGGAACTGGGACAAAGCCGGGAACCAGCAGCGTGGTGAAGGCGAGCCGTCCATCATCGCGGGCATCACCACCGCGCTGATCGATGAATTCCAGCTCGATCGCTCGCGCGTCTACCTGGGTGGATACTCGGCGGGCGGCGCCATGACCACCAATCTCGGTGCCACGTACCCCGACCTGTACGCGGCGATCGCCCCGATGGCGGGCGCGCCGTATCTGAGCAAGCCCGAAGGCGAGGTCATCATCGACGCGATGGGCCCACGAGTCCGCCCGATGCCGACCTACTTCCTGCAGACCCTTTTCGATGAGATCAGCACCATCGTCATCGGCCGAGCCAACCTCGCCCAGTGGCGCGCGGCCGACAATCTCGCCGATCCGGGTTCCGTACCGACGCTGCCGACCGAGGTACAGGTTCTCGATCTCGGGCGGGGCATACCGAACCCGCTCATCGTCGAGCATTACGCCAGCCCCCGGGGATGCGAACTCGCACAGTTCACTACACCGCTGCTCGCCGAGCACGGGATCGGCGCGTGGCTGATGCAGCAGGATCACGGCATCGAAATGCAGCGAAACCTGATGCGATTCCTCTTGGCGCATCGCATGCCGCCCGCCCACCAAACCTGCTGAAATCCACAGCGCCGCAAGATCACCCCGATCGAATCCGAGGTTTCCGAGGCGATCGCCCGGGGGTAACCCCAGAGCGGCGGACCTGGCCACCGCAGCGTTGAGGGGGGCCGGGTCTGCCGCCGAGCTAGGGCACGAACGGGGTGGTGGCGCGGGCGGTGTGCAGGGCGGTGGCCCACCACACGAGTTGGTCCAGTAGGGCGTTGACGGATTCGTCCAGGTCAGGGTCGCGGCGGGGCCAGGTGCCGTCGGCGGCGAAGCGCTGCCAGGTTTTCGTGATGGTGAGGGTGCGACGGATCGGGACGGCGTTCAGTTCGGCGAAGACCTGGCGCAACTGGGCTGCGGCATGGCCGCCGTCGGTGTCGCTGCCGTAGCCGACGATTGTGACGGGCTTGGCGGCCCATTCGGTGTCGAACCAGTCGATGGCGTTCTTCACCGCGGCGGGGAAGCTGCGGTTGTATTCGGGGGTGACCACGACGAAAGCGTCGGCGGCGGACAGTCTTTCGCCGAGCTCTCGTACCGGTACGGGCGGTGGCTCGTCGTGGCCGGCCAGTTGGTCGGGCAGCTGCGCGGTCGCGAGGTCGATGCGATCGAGGTCGAGGGCGCGGCGGCGGAGTCGGCCGGCGAACCAGTCGGCGACGGTGGGGCCGAACCGTCCGGTGCGGGTGCTGCCGACGATCAGCGCCACCCGCAACCGGTTCGGGTCGGTCATCGGACGGGCGCGTCGAGGAAGGCCGGGATCATCGGCAGCAGCAGTTCCGGACGGTGCACCAGGGTGATGTGCGAGGTGCCGGGCAGGATGGCCAGTTGCGCGTTCGGCAGGCCGGCCGGGGTGTCGCCCATGACGCCGCCGCCGAACAGCCGGAACATCTCGACCGCGTGCTCAGGCCGGATGATGTCGGCATCGCCGATCACGGTCAGCGTGGGCGCCTTGATCTGGCGCACCGCGTCGGCCGCGAACACAGGGCTCGCGTGCTGATCGTGTTCGGTTACCCGGGCGACCAGGCGCGGGAAGTCCTCGGGGCGAGGGGCGTTCGTCAGATAGTCATTGTGGAAGGGTGTGCCATATAGCTGTTCTGGCTGCAGCTCGGCCAGACCGTCCAGCAGACCGGGCTGCATCGCGGAGGCGTCGAGACCGCCCGCAGCCAGGATCTGCTTGCGCACCAATTCCGGGTGGGTGAGCGAAATCTGCAGGGCGACACCGGCACCCATGCTATAGCCGAGGATGTCCGCGCGCTGGACGCCGAGGGTGCGCAGCAGGGCCACGGTGTCCTCGGCCATCTGCGGGGTGCGCAGCGGGCGGTCGATGTCGGCGGTGTGGCCGTGCGCCTGCTGTTCCACGGCGATGACCTGACGAGTCTTGGACAGTTCCGGGATGAGCTGGCCGAAGTCGGTGCCGATGCCGGACAGCGCGCCGTGCAGCAGGAGCAGCGGGGGCTGGTCGGTCGGGGCGCCGTGCACCTCGTAGTACATGTGCAGGCCGTTCACGTCGGCGTAGGCGCCGGGCTTGCTGGTGTGGCCGGTGGCACCGCAGCCGGTCAGCAAAGCGGTCGCGGCCAGGGCGGCGATGGCGAAGACGGTGGTGAGTTTCATGTCCGGGCTCTTTTCGGTGGGTTGATTTCCGCGTTGTCACCAACTGTGGCCGGGGCACCTTCCGGTTTGTTTACGATGCGTTTCCGCTGAGCAGGGCCGTCGCTAAGCTGCCGGTATGCGTTTCGGTGTGCTCGGTCCGTTGGCGGTCTGGACGGATTCCGGTACTCCCGTACCGATCCCCGGCACCAAGGTGCGGGCGTTTCTGGCGGATCTGCTGGTCAACGCCGGGCAACCGGTGTCGGGTGATCGGCTCATCGATGACATCTGGGCCGAGGATCCGCCCGGTAATCCGGCGGGCACGCTGGCCGCCAAGGCGTCTCAGCTGCGGCGGGCGTTGGAAGACGCGGAGGCCGGTGGGCGCGACCTGGTGGTCTCACCGCCGCCCGGGTATCGGCTTGCGAGCATCGATCTCGATTCGCTGCGGTTCCGTGCGCTGATCGCGACCGCACGTGCGGAGACCGACCCCAAGGAGCGAGCCCAGGTATTGAGCGAAGCGCTCGGTCTGTGGCGTGGGCCCGCGTTCGCGGATTTCCGTGATGCCGTGTTCGCGCAACCGGCCATCGCGCAGTTGGAAGAGCAGCGACTCGTCGCGGTGGAGGAGTTGGCCGAGGCGCGGCTGTCGCTGGGCGAATACCGCGATGTTGCCAGTGAACTCGCCACCGCGGTCACCGAACATCCACTGCGCGAACGGCTTCGGGCCGCTCAGCTGCGGGCGCTGTACGGTGCGGGGCGACAAGCCGAGGCGCTGGACAGTTATGAGGAGCTGCGCAGGCAACTGGCCGATGAGCTCGGTCTCGATCCGAGTCCCGAACTGGTTGCGCTGCAATGGTCGATCCTCGGTCAGGAGCTGGAACTCGCCGCTAGGCCGGAAACCGTGCTCCGGCGGCGCAGTTCCAATGTTCCCGCCCAACGCACCGAACTCATCGGCCGGGCGGCGGATCTCGTCGAGCTGCAGCGCGCGGTCGGCGAGGCTAGGCTCGTCACGTTGACCGGTCCCGGTGGCGTCGGCAAGACCCGGCTCGCGCTGGCGACCGCGGCTGCGTTGACTGACCGATTCCCGCACGGCACTTGGCTGGTCGAGATGGCGCCGCTGCAGCCGACCGCGGCCGACGGCGCGACGTTCCTCGTCGACGCAGTGTCGCAGGTGCTCGGCATCCGGGCTGCCGACGGCGCCGATCCGACCGATCTGCTCTGTGAAGTGCTTGCCGAGCAGGAATTGCTGCTGGTCCTGGACAATTGCGAACACGTCGTGGAGCATGCCGCCGAACTCGCCGAATTACTGCTCAGTGCGGCACCGAAGTTGCACATTCTGGCCACCAGCCGCGAGCAGTTGCGCCTGCCCGGCGAGGACGTTGTCTCGGTGGAGCCGCTCGCGGTGCCCGCGCCGGATGCGGAGGTGGCGGAGCTCGAACAGTCCAGTGCGGTACAGCTTTTCGTTACCCGTGCGCGGGCGAGTGCCCGTGATTTCGTCCTCGATACCGCTACCGCCGAACCGGTCGTGACCCTGTGCCGCAGGCTCGACGGTATCCCGCTCGCGCTGGAGTTGGCGGCGACCCGGGTACGCGCGCTCGGCGTGCACGAGATGGTCGCCCGGCTCGATGATCGGTTCCGGCTGCTCGCCACCGGGCATCGTGGTGCGCCGCCGCGGCAGCAGACGCTGACCGCGATGATCGACTGGAGTTGGGAGCTGCTCGACGAGACCGAGCAGGCGGTGTTGCGACGGCTGGCGGTGCATGCGAGTGGGTGCACGCTTGATGCCGCCGAAGTCGTCTGCGCCACAGCTGGTTTCGAGAATTACGCGACGCCTGCCGCCGGGTGTTCCCCCGAACCGAACTCCCTTGCGGGGATCGGCGAAGGTTCGCGCGCCCAGGCCACGACGGGCGTGCGGCTCGATGAGTCCACGGTCGCCGATGTTGTTGCGCGACTGGTGGATCGGTCGCTTGTGCAGGTCGCGGGCCGACGGTATCGACTGCTGGAGTCGGTCGCGGCGTTCAGTCTGGATCGGCTGACCGAGGCGGGCGAGTTCGAGGGAGTGCACCGCGCGCACCATCGGTACTACCTGGCGCTGGCCGAGCAGGCCGCGCCCGAACTGCACGGTGCTGATCAGCAGCGCTGGTTGCGTCGGCTCGATGCGGAGGCAGCGAATCTGCGTGCCGCACTGGTCGGATTCGTACGAGCGGGTGCCGCCGACGAGGCCTTGCGTCTGGTCAACGCACTCGCCTGGTACTGGCTGCTCCGCGGACGGCTGGCCGAGGCACAACGCTGGTTCGACGCCACACTGGCACTGGGCGGGGCCGCGCGCTGGCGCGCACCCGCACTCGCCTGGCGGGTCGGATTCACCTTCCAGCAGGGCGAATTCATCGATGGCGCGACCAGGCGGCGCGAGATAGCGGCGATCTACGACACCGTCGACGACCCGGCGGGCCGGGCCCGCGCCGAACTGTTCCTCGCCTTCTCCGCGCTCGAGTCGGGCGAGGTCGCCGAGCTGGAAACCCTGGTACGCAAGGCACTTCCGGTATGCGAGCAACTCGGCGACCACTGGGGCATCGCCCTCGGACACGTCGCCTTGGCGAAGTCCGCGCACAGCCGCGTCGACCTGGCCGCGCTCGAACACCACGCCCGCGCCGCCGCCCGGCTGTTCGCCGAAATCGACGACCGCTGGGGCAGGCTACAGGCCGCCGAATGGTTGGGTGGCCTCGCCGAATTGACCGGTGACCTCGCCGACGCCACCGACATCCACACGGAAGCACTGGGTTTGGCCCAGGATCTGGAGCTGTGGGGCCAGGTATGCACCCACCTCTGCTGGCTCGGCTGGATCACCATGCAGCACACCGACTTCGACCGCGCCCAAGCCCTCGGCGAACAAGCCATCCGCATCGCCGCCGAACACGGCTACGGCCCCGGCCGCATCTTCGCCTCCGTCGTCCTCGCCTTCACCGCCCGCCGCAACGGCAAACCCGAAGTCGCCGAACCCATCCTGCACGAACTACTGGCCTTCACCCCCACCGATGGCGAGGAAACACCCCTGTTCATCCCCATGCTCCAGGTCGAACTCGGCTACCTCCTCGAACAACGCGATCCCGCCGCCGCACTGGCCATCTCCCTCACCGCCCTGGACGGCGCCCAACGCATCGAAGCCCCCCGCGACACCGCCTTCGCCCTAGCCGCCCTCTCCGCAGCCACCGCCGCCCTCGGCCACTTCGACACCGCCGCCCAACTCCTCGGCGCCGCCCACACCGTCCGCGAAACCAACGGCATCCCCCTACTCCCCGCCGAACGCCCCGACATCGACCGCCCAACCACCACCACCCGAGCAGCCCTTGGCGCCACCTTCACCGCGGCCCACACCGCAGGCACAAAACTGACCATCCCCGAAGCCCGCGCCCTCGCCGCTACAGCAGCCCCGTAACCACCGTTCCGGGCCCAGGTCTGCCGCCTAGCCTGTCCTCACCACCGCAGGTCGTCCGTTGTCCCTGGCAACACCTCTCGCAACTCTTCGCGCTGACCAGAGACGTCCGGGCCGAGCCGATCCAGCTCTTGGACGATCTCCGCTGCCGAAATCCACTGCCTCCGCCGAGCCAACGGGACAATCCTCGCGACCGGGCGGCCACCCTTCAGGATTTCGATCTCCTCACCACCTTCGACACGTCGCAAAACCTCCGCGGTGCGATTGCCCAGTTCACGAATGGTCAGAGAATTCACGCTGCGACGGTAGCCCTCCAACCGAACATTCAGGGTGGCGCGACACGTTCGATCGACACGCCGAAAATTGGGTGTCGCGAATGTCCAGTTGAACCAGTGGGTGGGCTGTCCCGTTGACATTGCGAAGAGCGGTGCCGGTACAGCCTGACGTTCGGGGATCGCTTCGGCCGGATTGCCGACGGTCGGATATTGAGGAGATCCTGTGAAACGTTTTGGGCCTTGGCTCACTCTGGCGGCGGTGGCCGTGCTCGGCATTGTGTTGTTGGTCGTCAATATGTCCAAAGAGAGCGAACCGGCGGCGGCGAAAACGAATACGCCGGTGGTGACGAGTAGTGCCGTTGTGGCACCGTCGACTACCGCCCCACCACCGACGAGCAACGCACTCGCACCGGTGCTATTTCCATCGAAAGCGGACTACGTCGGCAAAATTCCGTTGGCGACCGGTGCGCCGATCACGCTGTCGATCACTGTCCAGGGGGACAAAGCGACTGCCTATGCCTGTGATGGGAAGGCGGTCGAGTCGTGGTTGCAGGGTAGTGCGGCCGGTGGCGCGCTGCAGCTGACCGGGAAGAACGACGCCAGGCTGGATGGGCGTTACGACGGCAAGGTGGTCGGCGGGACGTTGTGGCTGGGCCCCAAGAAGTGGGAATTCACCGCCGCGCCAGTGCAATCGCCCGCCGGACTCTATGTCTACAGCGAGGGTGGTGCGCGGCAGAGCTGGATCGTCGATGGCAACGGCAACGTCACCGGGGTGCAGCGCGCCGCCGACGGTGCGACCTCCCCGGCCCCGAGGCTGAGTCCGGACGCGACGGCAATCGTCAACGGCAAGAAGATAACTGCGAACAAGGTAAGTGGTGGTGACAGTGTCGGCTGATCGAGAGACGCCGCCCGGCGGGCGGCCGCAGCCGAGTGCAATGGCGGTCGCGGCCATCGCGATCCCGGTGCTGATCGGCGCGGCGGTGTCGGTGCTACTCGGCGTCTACGCCAAAACGCATGAGCCAACGGGCTTCTCGATCAATGTCGCGGGATTCTCCAGCCCGCAGGCGGTCAAGACGTGGCTGGCCACCATTGCGTTCTTACTTGCCATCTTCCAATTCGTCTCCGCGCTGGCGATGTACGGCAAGCTGCCGGTCAGCGCCCCGTCCTGGATCGGCACCGCGCATGTTTGGTCGGGCAGGCTGGCCGTGCTGGTCAGCGTCCCGGTCGCGGTGCACTGTCTGTACGCCTTCGGTTTTCTGCAGTACGACACCCGAGTGCTGCTGCATTCCCTGCTCGGCTGTTTCTTCTACGGCGCGTTCGTCGCCAAGATGCTGCTGCTCACTCGAAAAGGGTTGCCCGGCTGGGTGATCCCGGTCGCGGGCGGCCTGGTGCTGGCCGGCCTGACCGGCCTCTGGCTCACCTCATCGCTCTGGTTCTTCCAGCACAACGGCCTCACCTTCTGATCGGAGATCCATTACATGACCAACGACGAATCGGTTTTCACCCGCCGCAGTGTGGTCGCGGCGGGCGCTGGCGCCGTTGTCGCGGCTGCGGCACTGACCGCATGCACCACCTACGGCAAGGAAAACACCGCTCCCGCACCGAATCCCACACCGGCCGGCACCCCGGCCGCCCCGGGCCAACCCGCGGGCAACGCACTCGCCAAGACCGCTGACATCCCCGTCGGCGGCGGCGTGATCGTCGGCGACACCGTGGTGACGCAGCCGAGCGCAGGCACCTTCGTCGGCCTGTCCGCGACCTGCACACACGCCGGTTGCACGGTCGCCTCGGTAGCCAACGGCACGATCAACTGCCCGTGCCACGGCAGCAAGTACAAGCTGGACGGCTCGGTCTCCAACGGCCCGGCCACCAAGGCGCTGGCCGCGAAAACCGTTCGGGTCGTCGGTGATTCGGTGGTGACGGGCTAGCCCGTCACGGGCCGGGAACACCCTGCAGCCGACGCACCTGCGCGGCGGTGAGATCGCTGAGCACCCCGGCCTCGACGGGTTCCGGCGCGGTCACCGCCACCTGCGCCAGCGTGCTGCCCACCTGCACGATCGCGACCGAGGAGTACAGCGTCAGCCCGTCACTGGTGGCGCGCACCTGAAACGCGGTGGCCGCGTCACCGGCCTGCGGCGGGGTGAGACCACCGACCCGGTAGTCGACCGCGATGCCGGTGGCGTCGTTGCCGGAGTAGTGGGTGCAGCGCCGCAAGGTCGCCTGTACCTCCGAAAACGCGGGCGCCACTACGTCGTTCGCGAAGCTCGCCGCATCGATATCGACGCTGGAGAAATTCGGGCCCGAGTACTGAACAGCTGCCTTGGCAAGCGAGCCCGGCCGCTGCGCACTCAGTGGCGTAAGCACTTTCGCGCATTCCGCGGGATCGGTCGGCGAGTCCTGCGCACCGGCGGGCGCATCGACCCGGGTGGGCAGCATGGTGAAGTTCGGCGGCAGATTCGTACTGGTCAGCAGCTGATCGTGCAACCGGTCGGCATCGGTGATCGGGGCGACGGTCACCGGTGCGGCGGTCGCGGCCGGACCGAGCGGCGGTAGTTCCGCCGAAGCGGGAGCCGCCGATTTCGACGATCCGCACGCCGCGACGAGCGCGGTGCTCGCGGCGGCCAGCAACAGCCCGAACCCGCGGCTCACTCCGTCCACGACACCTGCGTGTCGATCGTCTGCTGCAGCACGCTCGCACTGCGCGCGTCGCGGTACCCCTGATGGCCGCCGACGGTGATGGACCCGGCGACCGGCAGCGGCAATCCGAGATCGACGGTGATGGTGCCGTTGCCCTGCATGACGTAGTCCTGGATGTCGAGCTTGCCCGCGTTGTTGGGCAGGTTCCATACCGCGGACTTCGGCTGCTGGATGACATCGAGCTCGATGGTCAGCCGGTCGCCGTCGCGTTTGGTCAGCGTCGCCGTGGTGACCTGATCGAGGGTGACGCCGCCGCTGATCTCCTGCCGCACCGTCCAGACCGCGCCCTCGCCGACCGGCTGATCGGGGAACGCGATCGAGCGGTAGACCGCTTGATAGAAGGCCTGCTCCAGCGCGGCCCGCGCCGGGTTGGAGGTGTCCGGCGACGGCTCGAGCCGCAGTGCGGTGATGGCGCCGAAATCGCTGAGGTCGAATCCGGCATGCGAGCCGCCGGTCTTGATGAGCGCCTTGGCCAGCGACGGGTCCGGCGTGGTGACGGCGCCGAGCGTCAGATCGATGCCCTCGGCGTCGGTCTGCGCGGTCATCGGGATGGACAGGGCGGGCGCGGAGAAGTCGCGCGCGGGCTGATCGTTGATCTGCTGCGCGATCCGGTGCGAGGTATGCAGCGTCACCTGCTGCACCGTGCCCGCCGGGTAGTCGCGGTGCAGCATCGAGCGCGGCTCGGCGCCGGGCGAGACGAGGACGGTGGTCGCGGCCGGGATCGGCACGGTCACTTGCTTGCCGATGCCGAGCGGCTCGGTGCCGTCGGTCTCCGAGCGCGACTCGGTGCCACCGCTGCAGCCGGTTCCGAACGCGGTCAGGCCGACCGCGAGCACTATCAGCAGCACACCCGACCGCGCGAACCGGGGGATGTGGGGGGAAGACAACACCGTCACGAGCATCAGCGTACGACCGGATCCTGAGTGTCAGCTTTGACTTGCGGGTGACCACCGCACAACGTGTCGGGTAGCTCGAGAGATGATGGTGCGTGTGAGTGAAGAGCCGCCGTCCGAGGAGAGCCCAGCGAATACCGCCGAGGAGGCGACACCAGCGAGTCCGCCACAGCGGCTGCGGACCCTACTAATCATCGCCGGAGTGCTGCTCGGCCTGGACTTACTCACCAAATGCATCGTGGTGGCGAACCTGAAGCCGGGCGAGCCGGTGTCGATCATCGGCGACTTCGCGCGGTTCAGCCTGGTGCGTAATCCGGGCGCGGCCTTCTCCATGGCGACCGGCATGACCTGGCTGCTGACCTTGGTCGCGGCGGCCGTGGTGATCGGCGTGGTGCGCATCGGGCGCACGCTGCGGTCGCTGTGGTGGGCGATCGGGCTCGGCATGGTGCTCGGCGGCGCGCTGGGCAACCTGGTGGACCGGCTGTTCCGGGCGCCGGGGCCGCTGCAGGGACATGTGGTCGACTTCATCGCGATCGGCTGGTGGCCGGTGTTCAACGTGGCGGACTCGTCGATCGTCTGCGGCGCGATCCTGCTGGTGGTGCTGACCGTGTTCGGTTTCGAGCCGAACGGGACGCGCACCGGGCGCGACGAGCCCGACACCGCCGATGACACGACCGAGACCACTGTCGAAGGGAACACCGCATGAGGGAAACACGAACCATGCCCGTTCCCGACGGGCTCGACGGCATGCGGGTGGACGCGGGCCTGTCCCGGCTGCTCGGCCTGTCCCGCACTGCGGTCGCCGCGCTCGCCGAGGAGGGCTCGGTGCAGCTCGACGGCATCGCGGCGGGCAAGTCCGATCGGCTCGCCGCGGGCGCCTGGCTCGAGGTGATCTTCCCGGAACCGAAGCGCGAGCTCTCGATCGAGGTCGCGCCGGTGGAGGGCATGCGGATCCTCTACGCCGACGACGACATCGTCGCGGTGGACAAGCCGGTCGGCGTCGCGGCGCACACCGGCGTCGGATGGACCGGGCCGACGGTGATCGGCGGGCTGGCCGCGGCCGGCTACCGCATCTCCACCTCCGGCGCGCACGAGCGTCAGGGCATCGTGCACCGGCTCGATGTCGGGACCTCCGGGGTGATGGTGGTCGCACAGTCCGAGCACGCCTACACGGTGCTGAAGCGGGCATTCAAGCAGCGCACCGTGGCCAAGCGGTATCACGCACTGGTGCAAGGACATCCGGACCCGAGCAGCGGCACCATCGACGCCCCGATCGGGCGGGCCCGCGGCAACGACTGGAAGTTCGCGGTGACCGCCGACGGACGTCCGAGCATCACGCACTACGACACCGTCGAGGCGTTCCAGGCCGCCAGCCTGCTCGACATCCACCTGGAAACCGGCCGCACCCACCAGATCCGGGTGCACTTCTCCGCGATCCGGCACCCATGCTGCGGCGACCTCACCTACGGCGCGGACCCGCGGCTGGCGCAGCGCCTCGGCCTGGAACGGCAATGGCTGCATGCCCGTTCGCTCGGCTTCCACCATCCGGCCGACGGCCGCTGGCTGGAGATCACCAGCGAGTACCCCGACGATCTGAAGCACGCGCTGGACGTCCTGCGCAATGCCTGACCGGCGGACGCCGCCCCTTGGGCGCATTGCCCTCGGGGCGGCGGCTGTCGCGCTGGTTGTCTTCATCGTGCTGCTCGGCGTGCTGAATCCGCCGCGCAAGGCGGGGGTGTTCACCGATCGACTCGGCCCGGAGCAGGGTGAGCGGGTCGCGGATTATCTTGCGCGCGCTCATGATTCGCTCAACGGCACGGACAGTGCTGAGCACTGGGCGCTGGTCTCGTTCGCCGAACCCCTGGTGCCGGAACAGATCCCACCGAACAGCGGTGGGATGCGGATATCGCAAGTGCTGTACCAGGTTCCGGTTCCCAGGGTGCAAACCCCGTTGGTCTCGGTCCCTGTCCCGGCGGGCGACGAGGCGGCGGTTACCTCCGCTGAGTCGGCCGCATGGCTACTCCCCCGAACCGCACCCGACGAACGCGGCACCCGCATCACCGCTCTCTCGGCCGCCCGTCTTCGCGCAGGCTGCGCCTGCACCGTCGGACTCGTTGTCCGCGGCCCACTCGACGGCCTCCGAAACCTGGCCTCCCGGAACGGAATCCGCGCGGTGCAGGCACTGCCCGCCGATGCCGTAGCCGGTCGATTCGGCGTCGTACCGCTACTCCCCGACCAACTCGACGTCGTCCTCCCCGGACCGAACGACGGCCCGGTCCCGGAGCAGTGACGCCCACGCGGCGCACCAGTTCTCCTGCCGCGCACGAATTCGCTGGCTGATTCGTGCGCGGGAAACCAAAGGATGCGCGTCAGTGGGGACAGACCTCCGCCGGGATGATTCATCCCCACTTCATCCCGGCAGAGGCCTGCGATCACCACGGCGGATCAATGATTCGCCGTGGTGACAGCGCACGACTCGGCGGCGCGGCCACGTTTCGTCGGCGCTATGGGCAGCGCGAGTCCTGTTGGCCGCGTACACGAGTCGCGAATGCTCGGATCAATCCGGCAGCTGGACAACCCCATCGAGGTACCGGCGGCACCGACCGACGAGCAGCACCCGGTCACCGGCGAGCTCACAGCGCAGGCTGCCGCCGCGCCGGGAGAGCTGGCGGGCGCTGAGCTCGGTCCGGCCGAGCTCACGCGCCCACAGCGGAACCAGTTGGGCGTGCGCCGATCCGGTGACCGGGTCCTCCAGCACGCCGACACCCGGCGCGAAGAATCGCGACACGAAATCGGCACTCTCGCCGGGAGCGGTGACGATCACGCCACGCGGCAACGGCGGGAACGCGGTGAAAATCGGTACAGCGTCGCGGACTTCCTGTTCGCTGGCCACCACGATCACCTCGTCGGTGCCGGTGAAGGCGCGCACGGCGCTCACGCCGAGCGCGGCGACGAGCACCAGATCAGGTTCGGTCTCGGTGGACGGCACCGCGGGCAGATCGAGCACGAATTCGTCGTCGTCGGTGCGGTCCACGTGCAGCCAACCGCTGCGGGTGAAGAAGCTCACCCGGTCGGCGCCGGGATGCATGTCCTCCAAAATCTGTGCGGCACTGGCTACCGTGGCGTGCCCGCACATGTCCACCTCCACCGTGGGCGTGAACCAGCGCAGGTGGAACGCGGGCCAGTCTCCCGGAGGCGCACCGGCCTCCGGCGGTAATTCCGTGGTGTAGAAGGCGGTTTCGGCGAGGTTGTTCTCCTCGGCCAGGTGTTGCAGCAACGAATCCGGGAGCCACGACGAGAGCGGCATCACCGCGGCTGGGTTGCCCGAGAACGGTGCGTCGGCAAACGCGTCGATCTGGTGCAGCAGTACCTCCATATTCGGAGAAGGTACTCCAACACTGAATGGTCGCTTCGCACAAGGCTTCTCGCGGCGCGCCGGGTCAGATGTCCAGTTTGTCAGGAATCGCCGTTATTCACGGTCGGGAACAGCTTCCCCTGCTCACCGAGCAGCTTCGCGCTGACCCACCACGCGACCTCGACCAGCACGATTCCGACAGCGCCGCAAATGAATGCGGCCGTGGTGAGCCCCACGTCCGACGGATCCAGCTTGAAGAAGTGCCGGGTGAACGGGACGGTGAACAGGATGACGTACGCGGCCACCGAGGCCCCGATCAGCACCACCTTCCACCACACATACGGCCTGGCCACGATGGCGAGCACCCACACCGCGATCATGATCAAGGTGATCAGCGCGGTGGTGCCTGCCTGCTCCTTCTGCTGCGCGGTGGCGTCGGGACCGGAGTAGGCGATCAGGTAGGCGACGAAGGTGGCGACGCCGATCACCACACCGGACGGGATGGCCAATCGCATGACGCGCCGGACGAATCCGCTGCGGGCGCGCTCGTTGTTGGGCGCGAGCGAGAGGATGAACGCCGGGATGCCGATGGTGAACCAGGCGGCGATCGTGACATGCCGCGGCAGGAACGGATAACCGATCGGGTCGTAGCCGAAGATCTGCGAGCCGATGCCCGCGATGCCGATCAGGAAGGCGAGCAGCACCGAGTAGACGGTCTTGGTGAGGAACAGATTCGAGACCCGCTCGATGTTGCCGATCACCCGGCGGCCCTCCCCCACCACGTACGGCAGGGTCGCGAACTTGTTGTCCAGCAACACGATCTGCGCGACCGCGCGGGTGGCCGGGCTGCCCGCGCCCATCGCGACGCCGATGTCGGCGTCCTTGAGGGCGAGCACGTCGTTCACGCCGTCACCGGTCATCGCGACGGTGTGGCCGCGCGACTGCAGGGCGGCCACCATGGCGCGCTTCTGGTCCGGGCGGACCCGGCCGAAGGTGGTCTCGTGGTCCAGTACATCGGCGAGTTGCTCACGGTCGTCCGGCAATTCGCGCGCGTCGACCGCGTGATCACCGCCGGTGAGGTCCAGCGAGGAGGCGACCGCGCCGACCGAGACGGCGTTGTCGCCCGAGATCACCTTGATCGAAACATTCTGGCTGGCAAAGTATTCGAGGGTTTCCTTGGCGTCCGGCCGGACCCGCTGTTCCAGCACGACCAGCGCGGCGGGGCGCACCGTGCCCGGCGCGTCCGCGGCGTCCACCGGGCGATCGCTGCGGGCCAGCAGCAGGATGCGCAACCCCGAGGAGCCGAGTTCCTCTGCGACCCTGGCCTCTTCGGAGTTCGGGTCGAGCAGCACGTCGGGCGCGCCGAGCAGCCAGTCGCCGTGCTCGCCGTAGGAGCAGCCGCTCCACTTCTTGGCCGAGGAGAACGGCGCGACCGCGGTGCGCTGCCAGCCGGGGCTGTCCGGCAACGCCTCGGCGATGGCCTGCACGCTCGCGTTCGGACGTGGATCGTCGGCCGCCAGCGCGGCCAGGGCCTGCCGAACGTCGTTGTCCTCGAACGATTCCAGGGTCTTGATGTCGGACAGGCGCATGCCGTTCTCGGTGAGCGTGCCGGTCTTGTCCGCGCAGACCACGTCCACCCGGGCCAGGCCCTCGATGGCGGGCAGCTCCTGCACCAGGCATTGCCGCCGCCCCAGCCGGACCACGCCGACCGCGAACGCGACCGAGGTCATCAGCACCAGGCCCTCGGGCACCATCGGCACCAGCGCCGCGACCATGCCGCTCACCGCGGGCCGCCACGACTCCTTGCTGGAGAACAGCTGGTTGTAGATGCTCAACAGGCCGGCCGGAATCAGCAGGTAGGTGATCACCTTCAGGATGGTGTCGATGCCGCTGCGCAGCTCCGACTTCACCAGCGTGAACTTGCTCGCCTCGTCGGCCAGCTTGGCCGCGTAGGCGTCCTTGCCGACCTTGGTCGCGCGGTAGCAGCCGCTGCCGGAGACCACGTAGCTGCCCGACATCACCTCCGCGCCGACCTGCTTGTCCATCGGGTCGGCCTCGCCGGTGAGCAGCGACTCGTCGATCTCCAGCAGCGAGGCCTCGGCGACCTCGCCGTCGACCACGATCTGGTCGCCGGGACCGAGCTCGATCAGATCGTCGAGGACAACCTCGCGCGGCGCCACCTCGACGGCCTTGCCATCACGGCGCACGGTCGGCTTGGTCTGGCTGACGATGGCCAGCTTGTCCAGGGTGCGCTTGGCGCGGACCTCCTGGATGATGCCGATCGCGCTGTTCGCGATGATCAGCAGGCCGAACATGCCGTCGATGATCGAACCGGTGGCCAGCACCAGGATGAACAGCACGCCGAGCAGGGCGTTGATCCGGGTGAAGACGTTCGCCTTGACGATGTCGCGGACCGAGCGGCTGGCCCGATCCGGCACATCGTTGGTGAGCCCGTCGCGGCGACGTTGCTCGACCTCCGCCGCGGTGAGTCCGGTGGCGCGCGAAGCCTGCACGGTTGTCGACATGACCGCAAGGCTACGTGAGAAGTAGCGTCGGAAGCGTGCAGCGGAGCAGGTCTATCCCGGGTGTTGCGTTCGGTATGAGCGCGTTTTTCCTCTGGGGTTTGTTCCCCGCGTTCTTCGGGTTGCTGGCGTTCGCCAGTGCGGCGGAGGTGGTCGCGCAGCGCATCCTGTGGACGTTGCTGGTGGTGCTCGCGGTGCTGATGGTGTCCGGACGGTTACGCGAGCTGCGTGGCATCGGCGCGCGGATCTGGCGGCTGGCCGCGGTGGCGTCGGCGGCGATCGCGATCAATTGGGGCGTGTACGTGTACGGCGTCACGTCGGGACATGTCGTGGAGTGCGCGCTGGGGTACTTCATCAACCCGCTCGTCACCGTCGCGTTCGGCGTGCTGATCTTCCGCGAGCGACTGGCGAAGGCGCAGTGGGCCGCGCTCGGGCTCGGCGCCGCCGCGGTGGCGGTGCTCACCGTCGACTACGGCAGGCCGCCGGTCATCGCGCTGATACTTGCCTGCTCGTTCGCGACGTACGGCCTGGTGAAGAAGGTGATCCCGCTGGACGCGTTGCGCGGCATCGCCGCCGAGGGGGTGGTCGCCGCGCCGTTCGCGCTCGCCTTCGTCATCGTGCTCGCGGTCACCGGCCGCAGCGAATTCGGTTCCAGCGCAGGGCATGCCGCGCTGATGCTGGCCACCGGCCCGGTCACGCTGGTCCCGCTGCTGCTGTTCGCCGTTGCCGCGCAACGGGTTCCGCTGTCCACCATGGGCCTGCTCCAGTACCTCACCCCCGCCCTCCAGATGGCCTGGGGCGTGGCCGTGGCGCACGAACCCATGCCCGCATCCCGCTGGGCGGGTTTCGCCCTCATCTGGACGGCCCTGGCCATCTTCACCGCGCACGCCCTGCTGCGCGCACGCCGCACGCATCGCGAGGGGCGCGACTTCGTCCAGAACTCTATGCAGAAATCTGCATGAGGGGGTACAGTTCTCTGCATGCGGACCACCCTTGATCTGGACGATGCGCTGCTTCGCGCCGCCAAACAACGGGCGGCGCGGGATGGCCGGACCCTGACCAGTCTTATCGAGGAGGCGTTGCGCATGTTGCTCGAAGAACTCACCGAGCGTGACACGGCCAAGATGGACATCGCCCTACCCACCTACGGTGGCGACGGACTCCAGGTCGGCGTCAACTTCGGCGACTGGAAGACCGTCCGAGACGCCGACTACGAGGAGGACGACGCGCGGCTGCGATCGGCACTGACCGATGCTGCTACCTGACGTCAATGTCCTGGTCTATGCCTACCGAGTCGAGTCGCCCGACCACTCTGACGTCCATGCGTGGCTGACCACACTGGTGAACGGGCCCGCCACCTTCGCACTGAGCGAACTGGTGCTCAGCGGATTCGTTCGGGTAGTGACCAACCCGCGCATCTTCCGGACGCCGACACCACCGGACCAGGCCCTCGAATTCACCGAAATCCTGCTCGGCGCACCGAATTCCCGGCCTGTACGTCCCGGGCCTCGCCACTACGAGATCTTCGCGGACCTATGCCGCGCGATGGACGCCAGAGCCAATGATGTTGCCGACGCGTACCACGCCGCGTTGGCCATCGAGTCCGGCAGTGAATTGGTCACGTGTGACCGTGGTTTCGCTCGGTTCCCCGGTCTTCGCTGGCAGCATCCGCTGCCGGCGAAGACGAAAGGCAAGCGCGCAGCCAGGTGAAGACACGAGACGGGTCCGCCGAGTATGCGACTTCGACGGACCCGCTCGATTACTCGACCAATTCCTCAGAGCGGCAGGACCTCCAGCGTGGACGTGCCGTGGGCTTCGCTGGCGCCGCCGAGCAGGCAGACATCGCCACTGAAGAGGGAGGTGTATTCACCGACGCCGGTGTAGTGCTGGTTCGCGAACCAACTTCCGCCGGTAACGGTGCCGGTCCAGGTGAAGGCCCTGGTGCCGTCCTCACGAGGCACCGTCGACACGAGGCCGGTAAGCGTGCTCGTACCGTCCGGGCCACCCGGGCCGGGATCGAACCACGTGTCATGTTCGGTGACGGCCTGTTGCACGATCTGCTGCGTCTTCAGTTGCAGGCAGCTGGTTTCGATGGTGGCCGAGCCGCCATAGGTGCCGTTGAAGGCCCGCAGGCTCGGCGGCAACAGCACCACCGAGTTGCAGGAATAGTTACCCGACCAGGTGATCGTTGTCGTTCGCAAGGTGTTCGTCAGTGGCGGACTGAAGTGGTAGTCGATCGGCCCGTCGCAGACCGCGTTCCTCGGCGACGGTGACGCGGAGGCCACGCCCGGCCAGACGACAGGCAACAGAGCAACCGCAGCGAAGGCGGTCGCGGTCGCAGCAACACGCGATCGCCTATGAGCGCGAGCACCAGACGTGACAGTCATGGCCTGGCAATCCGAAGTGTTCATGGTGTTTCTTCGTTCTCCTGGTGCCGCCGACTTCGACTACCAGTACTTACCAGCAGAATCCACGGCACGTGATGTAGATCACATCGATAAGATCGAATACTCCGTTACACCAGTGCAAACCCGCGTCAGCACAGCACAGCCGGGTCCATGCGGCCGCGCACAGACCCAGCCGACGAGATCCGTTCGCTACCAGTCGGTGTTGATGTGGCCGGGGGTCCAGGTGCCCCAGCGTTGGGTTTTGTCGATGGTGACGTGTGCGGGCTGGGCGTTGGGGTCGAGTGGGAGGTACTGCTCGATCGAGCCCCAGTCCCGGTCCCAGTCCTTGTCCAGATAAGTGGGCAGGGCGCGAGCGGTGAAGAGCAGTTGGGTCCAGCCGAGCGGGCCGCCACCGTCGTGGGCCTGCCAGAGGTTGGTGATGGTCGCACCGTTGCGGTCCGGCAGGATTCGGTACGCGGGCAGGTCGCCGACACCCGCGTGCGTGGGAACGAGGTTCTGGCAAGGGAAGTTCAGGCCGACCTCCCAGTCCAGCAGCACCGGTGTCCGCGAACCGACCACGGCGGTCATGGTTTTCGTCTGCGGCACGCGCGGCGGGGTCACCGCAAGCCACTGGTCCTTGCCGAGATCCTTGTCGCTCGCGACGATCCGGACGACGTCCGCGTCGCCGGGCAGCTGGTCGAATGGAACGCGCACGTTGCGCCATGTCGGGGACGGCCCGATGTCGATCGGGTCCACACTGCCGAGCGCGGTAGCCGTGCCGTCGGTTCCGGCGCGGCCGTACTCGACGCGCAGGTCCTGACCGGGATGCACGATGCCGTCGCTGTCGACGTGGCGGATCCGCCCGGCGACCGCGATCGAGATGATGTCGCCGCGACTTCCGTTGGTGGCGTTGGGAAGTCGATACCACCCTGATGTCAGCTCGGCCGGCACCTGGGTGCCTTCCCGATAGCTACCGAGCACCGGGGTTGTCGCCGGATCCAGGCCGTAGGGCAGCGGGACACTGCTGCCGTTGATGCCGGCACCCGACGTGCCGGTCTCGGACCCAGGCGATTTCGACCCGGCCTTCGGATCAGCCTTGTCCCCGGAGTCGGCGCTGGCGACGGAATTCGCCTTGCCCGTGGTGGATTCGACCTCATCAGAGGTGAGATCGGTCGCCACCCCGTTCGGCGTGAAGCCGGTCGCGTCGGCACCGGCGAGCGCCGTCGCGGCAGAGCCTGCCAGCGGGCGCAACATCGACGCGTTGGGATCTGTCTCGATCAACACGTCGTCGGCCATCCCGCAGCCGCCGGAGAAGGCCGCGGACAGGTTCGATTGCGCTATCGAATACGACGGGTACTGCGCCACTGCCGCTTTCGCGAACGACACCACCTCGAACAACACCATGGCGGCTGCGACGACAGCGAGCACGGGAACGCGCGCGATCCAACCCGGCACCAAGCCGAGACGCGGTCGGGGGGCGGCAGGAGGCGTAGCCGACGGGGTCGGCGAATACAGCGACTCCGGGCGAATGTGGAACCAGGCCGCGACCGCAAGCGCCAGCACCGAAAGCCCCGCGGCGAAGGTCGACAGTCCGAAGCCCGCGAATGTCGGCGGCTTGTCCCACCACGGAATTCCCCACGCCGACACGTACCAGTAGCCGTTGGCACCGACGAAGGTCAGCGCCATCGCGAAGAAGACACCGGCGGCGAACAGTGCCCGGTTGCGCAGCGGGCGCGTGACGGCGGGACTGATCGATACAGCGGTCAGTGCTGCGACACAGGCGGCCAGTCCCGCGAAAACGCCGAACTGGTGGGTCCACTTCGTCGGCGAGAACATCATCAACACCATTGCGGCGACGGTGATGCCGATGAGTCGTCGCCCGGGTCCGAGGGCGGTCCCCGGAATACGCCCGCCCCGGCGCAGCATCGTGACCACGCAGACCACCAGGCCGATCAGCATCATGAACATGCCGAACCGCCGGGTGATCCAGCCATCGGAGTTGATCTGCAGCAGATACTGGTAGCGCAGGAACTCGAAGAACCAGGACTCGCCGGGGCCGATCCTGCCGTGCACATAGAACATCTCGCGGGCCCCGGCCAAGGTCCGATCCGCGAACACCACGGTCAGCACGACCGTCCCGGCCGCGAGCACGGGTAGTAGCAGCGTCAGATAACCGGAGTTCTTGGCCCGCTGCACGAGCACCGCGGTCATCGTGCGTGCCCCGGCGGCAAGCGCGCCGAGACAGATCAGTCCCGACGGCGCGCAGGTCAACGTGAACGCCGCGATGATGATCGCGAACGCGTACGGCAACAGTCGCCGGGTGGCGATGGACCGCTCGACCGAGGCCCAGGTGAGGATAACGCCAAGCGCCACAAAAGGTTCGGCGCGCAAGCCATTGTTGTAGGGCAGCCAGAACGCGAGGAATACCAGTGCGCTGGTCCAGATGACGATCGCGTTGGCGCGCAAGGCAATACCGAGCCGGGGCAGGATCTCGCGGCTGATCACCCACCAGGCGACGACACCAACGAGCAAGGTGGGCAACCGAACCCACGGACTCGCCGACGACACGTGGGTCAGCAACGAGATCATGTCGGTATACGGCGTGTAGAACGGCCCCTCGTCGACACTGAACCAGCGGTAGTAGTTCGACATAAAGCCGGAACTCTGTGAGGCGCGCGCCATCCCGAGGATGTAGCCGTCATCGGAGGTGTTGGCGCCGATGAAGTGCCACACCAGCAGCGTCGCGAACACCAGGTAGTCCGGCGGCTGCAACCGCCACCACCGGGTGGGCAGGAACCGTCGCGACCTGCGGCCGTCGAGGCTGTCCAAGCGATACAGCGCCACCAGCGCAACGAGTGTCGCCAGCGCGGCGAGCGCGATCATGGCCTGCTTCAGCAGCGTCGGTGACGACGAAAAACGGGAATCGACTTGCACATTCACGTGCAGTCCGGCCGGCGCCGCGCCGGTGAGCTCACTGAAGACGCCGACGACCTGCGGGCGGATATCGCTCGTGAACTGCTTGTCCGCGTCCGCGAGACCGGGCGCCGACACCGTGGTCTGCTTGGTGTTCATGTCGATGCCGACCGAGCAGGACTGATCGCGGACCGCACTCAACGGCGACGACCACAGCAGCATGTTGCGCGACACCACGTCGACCCGGCCCGGGCGATCCGGCGCGTCGGCGACGACTTTGACGACGAATCCGTAGCGCTCCGCGTCGGGTGACTGATGCGGAATCGTCGACACCACAACGCCGCCCGAGCCCGCGAGAGCGCCGAACGCCGCGCACGGAATCTCGGCGGACAGAGTCATCGGCGCGTAGGTCAACAGTGGCGAGGTCACCGAGGTGACCGCGGCCGTCTGCGGCCACTGCACGCTGGACTGGTCCTGGCGGACCGGCAGGAACGGAAGCGACACCGCGGCGAGGACCGCGATGGCCCCGCTGATGAGAGCCAGCAACTTCAGGCGGCCGGAGGCGGTCCCCGCAGGGCGCCCCGCCGGATCCTGCTGATCTCCCCGCTGTGCCGAGGGTTGGGCGGACTCACGCACAGCGTCACTGACAGTCACGACGGTGGATGCTAGCGCGAAATCATCGGACGACACAGAGTCCCAGCTACCGGCACCCGAATCACCAACTCAGCCTGCACATTCGGCAATCGAGCGGTACCGGGCAAAACGGCCGTTGCCGCGGCCGACTCGCAGGGAGTCGGCCGCGACGAAGCGTTTTAGCCGCAGGCCGTGGAGGTCTGGCCGAGGTTGGTCAGCATGGCGCAGGCCCAGGACTTCTGGATCTTCCACTTGCCGTTGTCGGCGACGAACGGCACGTCGACGATGTTCTCCTGGCCGTTGACGACGAACTTGGCCTTCGCGTTGACGCTGTCGCCGAAGCTGGAGACGTCGGTGACCTCGATCTTCACGTCGGCACCCTTGGCGGCCTGGGAAAGACGATCGGGCAGGGTCGGGTCGGCCTCGGCGCCCTGGACGCCGTCCAGCTTCTCCGCCGCCGGGACGGACGGGTCGAGCGCGCGGGCCAGCGCCGTGTTCAGCTCCGCGGGGGTCGGGATGGGCGGCAGGTTCGCGGCGTTGGCCGACGCAGACGCGCTAGCGCTGGTCGACGTCTTGGCGGCGGGCTTGCTGTCCTTGTCGTCACTGCTGCATGCGGTCATGCCCAGCGCGGCAACGACGGCCAGGCCGGCGATCGCGATGCGGCCAGTCTTACGAAGCTTCAACTGCTCGTCCTTTGCGTTCGAGTAGGTCCGTGTCATGTCCACCAATGGCAGCCTCCACCCGACCGGCGGCGCTGCACGAGCTCCCAGGCTACCGGCACAGCAGAGAACCGCGTGGACCCACACGGGACAGACTGATGTCGTCGGCAGCGAACGTACGCGGTGGGCTCGGCGATGTCGAGCCGTTCGCTGGCCGCGTCACCGCAGACTGTCCAGCGGATCGGCTCTGGTCAGGCTCGGATCGTCGGCCGGGAAGGTGCGGGCCGGGCCCGGGCCGGTCGAGCGGGTCTCGAAGCGGACGGTCACCACGCCGTAGCCGCCGCCCTGCACCCAGCCGTGGCCGTGCTCGGGATGTTCGACGTCCATGCCGGGGTGCCAGAGCGGGACCGATAGCGGGGTCGTGCGCGCCGCGGGCTCCCCTGCCGCGTTGTCTTCGGCAGGAACGGTGGTCTGCTCCCAGTCCTCGGCGACCGGCGCCTGATCCAGTTCGGGAAACAAGGATTCCTGTCGCACGGTGGACAATCCGCCGTAGCCGACGCCGACCAGCCGGATCGGGCCGAGCTCGGCCGGGTCGATCGCCGAACGCTGCGCGGCGGTGGTGAGCGTGACGAGGTCTTCGGTCGCGTACGGCAGGGTGAACGAGCGCGTCACGATGCTCATGTCGGATTTGCGTAGCTTGAGCACCACGGTGCGGGCGGCGCGACCATCCTTGATCAGGCGGCGATGCGCGGCCGCCGCCATCGATTCGATGGCCGGGCGCAGGTGCGCCAGCGTGACGATGTCGGTCTCGAAAGTGGTTTCGGCGCTGATCTGTTTGGCCTCATTGCGTTCGGCCACCGGCCGGTCATCGATGCCGCGGGCCAGCCGGTGCAACGCGGCGCCGACGCTGCCACCCAGGATCGACATCGCCTCCGATTCCGGTAGCGCGGCGAACGCGCCGACCGTCTCGATGCCGAGCGAGCGCAGCTTGTGCTCGGCCACCGGGCCGATCCCCCACAGCTTGCGCACCGGCAGGGCGGCCAGCATCTGTGGCTGCTCGACCGCCGAAACCACCCGTACCCCATCGGGTTTGGCGAGGGCCGAGGCGATCTTGGCGAGTTGCTTGCCGGTGCCCGCGCCGACCGAGGCGGTCAGGCCGGTGCGTTCGAGTACCACCGCGCGCAGTTCCTCGCAGAACTCCTGTACCCGGGCCACCGTCGCGCCGGCCAGTTCGGCGGGCTCACCGAACGCCTCGTCGAACGACAGCGTCTCCAGCACCGGGATCCGGCTGCGCAGCGCGTCGAACACCTGCCCGCTCAACGTGCCGTACACGACGCCGCGCGGCGGCACCACCACCGCGGTGACGCCGACCAGCCTGCGCGCCATATGCATCGGCATCGCCGAACGCGCGCCGTACACCCGCGCCTCGTAGCTCGCGCCCGCGACCACGCCGCGCCCGCCGGTGCCGCCGACCAGGACCGGCCGCCCGCGCAAGGTGGGCCGGGTCAGCTGTTCGACGGACGCGTAGAACGCATCCATGTCGATGTGCAGCACCCAGCGGCGAGCCGTGCTCTGCGCGTCGGCGCGCACAGAGCTCCCCACATCGACGGCAACGCTCCCCACATCGGGTGGTACCGCGCCCCGCACGTCGGTAGGGACCGCGCCCCGCAGGTCGATGCGCCAGCGCGGATGCTGCTCGCTCACCGTGGTTTCGCCGAGGGTTTCCTGGACTTGGGTACGCGCACCGGCAGCTGGTCGGTGGTGCGCTGCACGAACTGTCCCAACCAGGCCGAATCCGCCAGTCGCGGGGCAGGCACCCGGTAGTAGTCCTTGGCGCCGGGATACGGCGGCGCCAGCCAGGATTCCTCGGCGTAGTCGGTCGCGACCGCGGTGGGTTTCACGAACAAATGATCGTCGGCGATCAGCGCGACCAGCTTGTCGTCGCAGTACAGACCGTACTCACCGAACATCGCCCTGGCCCGCACATCCAGCGGCTCGAGCTGCTCGAGAATGTCGGCGACAATCGCCTTGTCGGTACTCACGAACGGAAATCTACGCCCGGGCACCGACAGATCCGGACAGGTCCCGACGCTGGGTAGTCACTACGTACTTGCTGTTGATTTCCTGTCGAGAGCACAAGCGGCCTATCACCCGGCGAACACCAGACCTCGAGCGGACAACCGGCCCACGACCTGGGCGGATATCGACCGCGCCCACGCACTACACGGCTTCGGTAAACAGTTGACGAAGCACGGGGACCGCCCTTGCGGTCCAGCTTCGTATGTGATGATCGGACCCATGAAGATCCGCAAGGCCGTGATCCCGGCCGCCGGTATCGGTTCCCGGCTCCTCCCGCTGACCAAGGCCATCCCGAAGGAGATGCTGCCGGTCGGCGACAAGCCGGTCATCGAACATACGGTCCGCGAGCTGGTCGCGTCGGGTATCACCGACATCACCATCGTGGTCAGCAGCGGAAAGTCGTTGATCCAGGACCACTTCCGGCCCAACCCGGCCCTGGTGGCGCAGCTACGCGCGGACGGCAAGACCGCATACGCCGACGCCGTCGAAGAGGTCGGCGAGCTGTCCAGGCTCGGCCACATCACCTACCTGGACCAGCACGGCCCCTACGGCAACGGCACCCCGGTGCTCAACGCGGCCCGCAATCTGGGCGACGAACCGATGCTGGTGCTGTGGCCGGACGACGTGTTCGTCGCCGATGTCCCGCGCGCCCAGCAGCTGATCGACGCCTACGAGACGACCGGCGCCCCGGTGCTCGCGCTGATGCCGATGGACCCGGCCGAGTCGCAGCGCTACGGCGTGCCGGTGGTCGCCGACGACCAGGGCAACGGGCTGCTGCGGATCACCGGCCTGCGGGAAAAGCCCAAGCCCGAGGACGCGCCGTCGGACTTCGCCGCGATCGGCGGCTACGTGGTCACCCCCGGCATCATCGACGAGCTGCGCACCCAGACCAGGGCCTGGTACGAGCACCGCTCCGGCGAGGTCTACCTGACCGACGCGATCAACGTGCATGCCGCCGACAACCCGGTGTTCGGCCAGGTGATCCAGGGCCGGTGGTACGACACCGGCAACCCGGCGGACTACCTGGTCGCCCAGTTCGCCTCGGCACTGGCCAATCCGAAGTACGCGCCGGTGCTGCGTAGCCTCGTCGAAGAGACCGACTGAGCCGTACTGATCCTGTTGTCCCGCACCGGAATTCGCATTTATTTTCCGGTGCGGGAAGTTGTGCGGGCTAGAAGCGCCGAATCGCGTAGATGTCGAACTGGCGCAGCGGGCTGAGCCCGACGGGGACGCCCCAGTCGTAGGCGTTGAAGATCTGACCGAAGCCCGCGTAGATGCCGACATGCGAGCCGTCGGTGTTCAGCACCACCACGTCGCCGGGTGAGAGCGCGAAGAACGGGACGGGCGCGCCCGCTCTGGCCTGCTCCCATGTGGTGCGCGGGATGTTGACGCCGACCTGCCGGAACGCCCACTGCACCAGGCCGGAACAGTCCCAGGCGAACGGGCCGGTGCCACCCCACTCGTACGGCTTTCCGGTCTGCGATGTGGCCGCCGCCAGCGCACCTACCCCGTGCGAGCTGGGCAGCGGAATCGCGGCCGAACCGGAGGCGGACAGGGATTCGGCGCTGCCGGTCCCGCTCCCGGTGTCCGACCAGCCCGGTCCGGCCAGGAGCAATGTCGCGGCCGTGGCTAGGAGGAATCCGAAAGCGATGCGACGCAAGGGTTTTCTCTTCACGTGCTCGTCCCTTCCGGCGGCCCGGCGTGCGGGTCACCGTCCGGCGGTCCCGGCTGACGCCTGGGTCGAGCAGCGTCATCCATGAGGAGCCGCAGCCGCTGGGTTCACGAACTCACTGCTGCCCCAGAAGTCGATATCTGCAACAACAGCACCAACTCTGATTCTGCCGCGCGGCTCGGACCTGCGACAACAGTTCAGCAAATTTCTAGCATGTGATCTACATCACATTGATGATTAATACTGGCAACTCGTTGCCGCGGTGCGGCCTTCACACGGGTCGCGCCTCGGCCACCGCGGCGCGCACCAGCGCGCGGGCCGCCCAGCTCATCGTCTCGGTGGCCGCTTCGGGATCGAGCCCGCAGGTGTCGCGCGTGGAGACCAGGGCTTCGACGCCGAACACCAGCACGACCGCATTGACCAACCGCTCCAGCCGCTCGGCCGAGAGCGTGTCACGCAGCGGCTCCAGCGCGACCCGCGCCATCTCCAGCCGGGTCACCCCGCGCACCGGAACCCGTTCCGCCTCAGGCACATCGACCTGACCGAACCAGCGATCGAGGGTTGCCCGGAGTACGCCACGCCACACCACTTCGTCCGCGAACTGGAAGGCACAGCACTCGCGCACCACCCGGTCGATGCGGGCCTCCACATCGTCGGGCAGGTCGTCCAGGAAGTCCGGATGGCCGCCGGTGAACCCGGCCTGGCGGGTGGCCATATCCGACCACAGCGACTGCGGATTCGGGAAGTACCGGTACGCGGTGGCGGTGGAGACCTTCGCGGCCTCGGCGACCTCGGCGATCGACGGCGAGTGACCGTTGCGGGCGAGTTCGAGCGCGGCGTTGATGAGGGCTTCCCTGGTGCGCATCTTTTGATTGGCCGCTCGACCGCTATTGAGAATCTCGTCTCGCCGTGAGAAAGTCATCTCACCACGATAGCAGAATCTCACTACGGAGGGCGTGTGTCATGACCAGAGAAGAGATGGACGAGCTGTTCGAGCGGCACTGTGCGGCCGAGGCAGCCAACGATGTGGACGCGATCATGGCCACGCTGGCCGATGAGGTCGAGCACGACGCCGTCGGCGATCCGCAGGGCACGCTGCGCGACCCGGCCGCGATCGCGCAGCGCTACCGCGACCTGTTCGAGGCGATCAGCGAGGACAAGATGGAGTCCATTCACCGGTATTACGGCGAGGACTTCTTCGTCGACGAATCCGAGTGGCACGGCAGGGCGACCGGCATGTTCCTCGGCGTCCCCGGCAACAACCGGCCGATCAGCTTCCGGATACTGCACGTCTGCGAGGTCCGCGACAACAAGATCAGCCGGGAGAACGTCTGGCTGGACTCCGCCGCGATCATGCAGCAGTTGCTGGCACCGGCCTGATGGGTGCCTACAAGGCGGCCAAGCGCGGGGTCGCGGCGCAGCAGCAGGAGCGACGCGACCGGCGCTGGGACAGCGTGATCGCGCACTGGGCGCCGCCGCCCGGGAATTACGCGACGGCGCGACCGGCCCAGCCCGGCCCGGGGATAGCGCCGAAATAGTAAGGGCGGGACCGACTTCGGCCCCGCCCCTGCTATGTCGAACCGTCAGGCCTTGGTGACCTGAGCGCGCACTCCGCCGACCAGGTCGGCGGCGTCGGCACCCACGTCGCCGAGGGTGAGGGTGGTGGCGAGGATCTCGCCCGCGATCAGGTCGCGGTGCGTCTCGGCCCACGCGGCCCGGTCCGCGGGCACCGCGAGCACCACGGTGATCCGGTCGGACACGTCCAGCCCCAACGACTTCCGGGTCTCCTGCAGATCACGGATGAGGTCGCGGGCCCAGCCCTCGGCCTCCAGCTCCTCGGTGACCACCGAGTTCAGCACCACCAGGCCGGCATTGCCGGGCAGGGCGGCGGTGGACTCCGGTTCGGCGGCGACCAGTCGCTGCGTGTATTCCTCAGGGAGCAGGGCGATTCCGGCGGCGGTGACGACGCCGTCGGCGCCCTCGGACCATTCGCCCGCCTTCACCGCCTTGATCACCGTCTGCACGTCCTTGCCGAGGCGCGGGCCTGCGGCACGGGCGTTGACGACCAGTTCGAACCGGCCGTGCACGGCGACGTCGGTGGTCAGGTCGACCTTCTTGACGTTCACCTCGTCGGCGATGATGTCGGCGTAGGGCGCCAACCGCTCGGCATCGGCCGCGGCGATGGTGACCTCGGCCAGCGGCAGCCGCACCCGCAGGTTCTGCGCCTTGCGCAGGCTCAGCACCGTCGAGCAGACCACGCGGGCCTCGTCCATCGCGGCGACCAACTCCGGATCGGCGGGCAGCTCACCGTCTTTGGGCCAGTCGGCCAGGTGGACCGATTCGCCGCCGGTGAGTCCACGCCAGATCACCTCGGTGATCAGCGGAAGCAGCGGCGCGGCCAGCCGGGTGACTACCTCGAGCACCGTGTGCAGCGTGTCCACCGCATCCGGTTCCTCGCTCCAGAAGCGCGAACGCGACCGGCGCACATACCAATTGGTGAGCGCGTCGGCAAAACCCCGCAACTGATCGCAGGCACCGGCGATGTCGTAGGTCTCGAACGCCTCGGTCATCGCGTCACGGGTTTCCGCGAGCTTCGCGAGGATGTAGCGATCCAGCACGTGCGGCGAATCCGTGCGCCAGGTACCGGGTTTCGAGGCGTACAGCTGCAGGAAGGTCCATGCGTTCCACAGCGGTCGCAGCGCATGGCTGACACCCTCGCGGATGCCGCGCTCGGTGACGATGAGGTTGCCGCCACGCAGGATCGGCGAGCTCATCAGGAACCAGCGCATCGCGTCGGAGCCGTCCCGATCGAACACCTCGTTCACGTTCGGGTAGTTGCCCTTGGACTTGCTCATCTTCAGTCCGTCGTCACCGAGCACGATGCCGTGCGCGACAACGGTTTTGAAGGCGGGACTGTCGAAAAGGGCGGTCGAGAGCACGTGCAGGTTGTAGAACCAGCCCCTGGTCTGCCCGTTGTACTCGACGATGAAATCGCCGGGGAAGTGGTTGGCGAACCACTCCTTGTTCTCGAACGGGTAGTGCACCTGAGCGAACGGCATGGAGCCGGACTCGAACCAGCAGTCGAGCACCTCGGGCACCCGGCGCATGGTCGACTTGCCGGTCGGATCATCGGGATTCGGGCGAGTCAGCTCGTCGATCATCGGCCGGTGCAGATCGGTCGGGCGCACACCGAAGTCACGCTCCAGGTCATCGAGCGACCCGTAGACGTCGGTGCGCGGGTAGGCCGGATCGTCGGACACCCACACCGGGATCGGGCTACCCCAGTAGCGGTTGCGGCTGATGTTCCAGTCCCGCGCGCCTTCCAGCCACTTGCCGAACTGGCCGTCGCGCATGTGCTCGGGCACCCAGTCGATCTGCTGGTTCAGCTCGACCATCCGGTCGCGGAACTTGGTAACCGCGACGAACCAGGACGGCACCGCCATGTAGATCAGCGGCTGACCCGAGCGCCAGCTGTGCGGGTAGGAGTGCTCGATCGTCTCGTGCCGCAACAGCTTCCCGGCGGCCTTGAGGTCCTTGATGATCACCGGGTTGGCGTCGAACACCATCAGGCCCTCGTACGGCGGCACCATCGAGGTGAACTTGCCGCCCAGATCGAGCGGTTGCACGATCTCGATGCCGTTGGCGGTGCAGACATCCATGTCCTCTTCACCGAAGGCCGGTGCGAGGTGCACGATTCCGGTGCCGGAGTCGGTGGTCACGTAGTCGGCGTTCAGCACGCGGTGCGCGCGCGGGTGGCCGAGGAAGAAGTCGAACGGCGGCGTGTAGGCCAGGTCGGTCAGCGCGGCGCCGTCGAACTCGCCGAGCACCTCCGGCTCGTCGCCGAACTCGCGGGTGTAGTGCGACACGCGTTCGGCCGCCAGCAGATAGCGCTTGCCGTCGGCGCCGCGCAGGTGCACGTAGCGCACATCGGGGTGCACGGCGATCGCGAGGTTGGACGGCAGGGTCCACGGGGTGGTGGTCCAGATGATCGCGTTGGCGCCGTCGAGCGCGTGCAGCGGATGCTCGGCGGGCACGCGCAGCACCATGTCGACGGTGACCGCCGGGTCCTGGCGCATCTTGTACGCGTCGTCGAGGCGGGTTTCCTGATTCGACAGCGGCGTCTGCTCGTACCAGCTGTAGGGCAGCACCCGGAAACCCTGGTAGATCAGGCCTTTCTCGTGCAGCGACTTGAACGCCCACATCACCGACTCCATGAAGTCGAGATCAAGAGTCTTGTAGTCGTTGTCGAAGTCGACCCAGCGCGCCTGACGTGTCACATACTCGCGCCATTCGTTGGTGTAGCGCAGCACGGAAGATTTAGTGGCCGCGTTGAATTCGGCGAGGCCCATTGCTTCGATCTGTGATTTGCCCGTGATACCGAGCTGCTTTTCTGCCTCGAGCTCGGCGGGCAATCCGTGACAATCCCAGCCGAAACGCCGGTCGACACGCTTACCGCGCATCGTCTGGAAACGCGGGACAAGATCTTTGACGTATCCGGTGAGCAAATGCCCGTAATGCGGCAGACCGTTGGCAAACGGCGGTCCGTCGTAGAAGACGAACTCCGCTGCCCCGGAACGGTTTTCGATGCTCGCGCGGAAGGTGTCGGCGGCCGCCCATGCGTCTAGCACGCGGCGTTCCATCTCGGGGAAGGCCGCTCCGCCGCCGACGCCCAAGTCGACGCGCGGGTATGCGCTGTTGCTGGAAGTTTCCGCCATGGCGGATGCATCTCCTCGTGCCGTTTCCGTTGGCACGGGGACGATGCCGGCGCCGGTGCGCCGATACCGCGGTACCACCCCGCTTGTCCGGCCAGAGCTGCCGGACCTCTCGTTATGAGCTGTGACGGGCTCACCCGTTCGGTTCTACTGAGCCTCGCCGCTCAGCGCCGCGAGTGCTGTTCTTCCGAAGACTCCCCGGTGATGGCCGGATCAACGCCATGTTCATGTTTGATTCTAGCCAGTGCGGTCAAACCTGTTTACGGCCCACCTAGCGTTTCGCGTGGCGGCCCGGCGGCGGAGCGGAATCTTCGTCCGGCTTACGCATAGACAGGGCACTGACCAGCAAGAGCACCGCACCGAGCACGCACACCACGATGCAGCCCCACGCCCAGATCACCGATCCGGTGGTCAGCGCGGCTACCAGTAGTGCGAATCCGACGGCGGCAAGGACAAGCGTCAACACGAGCATGGTGACCCCCCGGGGGTTGGCGAGGAGGCGAAGCCGACGGGGTGGGTAAATCGAGCCATGCCAGGCGGCTCGACAGTTCCCTTAGTTGTGTGAACTGCGGTGTGCTCGGTGTGAGCGGCTTACTTGCCACCCTTGGCGAACGTGGCGGGCTGCAGGTTGTTGGCCGTGTTGGCGTCGGCGAAGGCCTCGCCACCGTCGACCGGCACCGCGGAGCCACGGTTCTCCAGCTCTTCGAGCTGCGACTCCAGGTAGGACTTCAGCCGCACCCGGTACTCCCGCTCGAAGGTCTTGAGCTGCTCGATCCGGCTCTCCAGCACGCTGCGCTGCTGGGTGATGGTGGCCATGATCTCGGTGTGCTTGCGCTCGGCGTCGGCCTGCAGTGCATCGGCCTTTTCCTTGGCCTGACGCAGCTGGTTGTCCGAACGGGACTGCGCGTCCGACAGCATCGCGTCGGCCTTCTGGCGAGCGTCGGCGATCATCGCCTCGGACCGGGTCCTGGCATCGCCGACGAGACGCTCGGAGTTTGCCCTGGCGTTCGACAGCAGGTTTTCCGCTTCGACCTTCGCGTCGCTGGTCAGCCGGTCCGCCATCTCCTGGGCGAGGCTGAGCACCTTGGCGGCCTGCAGGTTCGCGTCCGCACTCGGCGGCTCCTTCGGGGCCGGCGGCGCGGGCATCGGGGCAGGCGGGGCCTGCTGCACCGGCGGCTTGATCGGCTCCGGAGGCGGCGGCGGGGCCTGCTGGACAGGCGCTTTCACGTTGTTCGGGCCGACCGGGCCACGATTCTTTTTGGCATCGGCCAGTTCCGCGTCGAGTTCGGCGACCCGCTGACGCAGATCGGCGTTTTCCTCGATCAGACGCGAGAGTTCCTGCTCGACGAGATCCAGGAAGGCGTCGACTTCATCCTCGTTGTAGCCGCGCTTCCCGATCGGCGGTTTGCTGAACGCGACGTTGTGCACATCGGCTGGAGTCAGCGGCATGGAAGGATCCCTTCACGCGTCTTTTGGAGATCTAGCAGATCTAGCAAGCTACTTCACGGCCCATTCTGTCACACCGGGGCTACCGGTTGCCCGAGCCTGCCCACGATCGACATCAAGATGAAGACGATGAAAAGCAAGACCATAATCGACAGATCCAGGCGAATTCCTCCCAGTGACACCGGTGGTATCAACCGCCTCAGGAGTTTCACCGGAGGGTCGGTGATCGTGAAGATCACCTCCAGGATGATGACCACGACACCGGTAGGGCGCCAGTCACGAGCGAAGCTTCGGATGAACTCGACGATCACCCGGCTGATCAGCAACAGCCAGAAGATGAACAGTACGAAGTACAGCACCGCGAACAAGGCCACGACTTCACTCTGCCGCAAAATCCGCTTTGCGCAAAATGACCGCGCCGCCCCACCTGCGACCGGTCCGCAACACCCCCCAGATCACGACCTTATTTCTGGTTGTAGAAGCCGGTTTCGGCGATGCGTCGGCGTTCCTCGGCTGATACGTCGACATCGGCCGGTGAGAGGAGGAACACCTTCGTAGCAACCTTGTCGAACGAGCCACGCAGCGCGAACGCGAGTCCGGCGGCGAAGTCGACGAGGCGCTTGGCGTCGGCGTTGCTCAGATCGACCAGGTCCATGATCACCGGGTTGCCCTCACGGAACCGCTCGCCGATGATCCTGGCCTCGCTGTAGTCGCGCGGGCGCAGTGTCGTGATCTTGGACAAGGGGCCTCCGTCCTCGAAGATCCCTGGCCTGCGCGCGGGCGCCGGCTCGGGGCGCACGCGCTCCTCGAGCCTGCGCTCCTCGGCGTCGGGATCGACGGCGAGCGCGCCACGGGTGGTGCCACGCAGCGGCGGCGCGGTGCCGCCCGCCCGGAACCGGCCGGACGACGGCGCGGTCTCGATGCGGGTGGGACGGCGCTGCGTCTCGTAGCGGTCCTCGCCGTACGGCTCGTCGGCGTACTCGTCGCGGCGGGAGACGGGGTATCCGGCCTTGTACGGCGACTTGTACGCAGGCTCCGGGTACCCGGCGTCCTCGCGTTCGAATCCATCGGCGGCGTAATGATCTGCGCCGTAACGGTCTTCGGCGTAGCGATCGGCGGCGTAGCCGTCGCGTTCGGGGTAGTCACGGGGCCGAGGGCGACGCGCGACACGATCGTCACTACCCCGAGGGGCGCGATCGTCCACGTAGTCGTCTTCGTAATCCTCCAGAGGAACCATGCCGAAGTACGCCTTGAACTTATGCAGCGTGCTCATGACTTCGCCTCGCTGACGCTCGGCGCAGCCATGACCACGAGGGTGGCTGCGTCCATTGGCCGCTCGCTGCGCTCGCTCATGACCTGACCCCGCTGACGCTCGGCGCAGTCATGACCACGATGGTGGCTGCGTCGAGAACTCGCTCGCTGCGCTCGCTCATATTGGTCGACCTTCCTTCGGCCCCGGTGGCGGCCGGGTGTTGAAGTCTTGCTCAGCCCTCGTCTGCCTCAAGCATATGTGTCGAATGTGACTGATGAGGTTTCTTTGCTACGCCGAGGTTATCGGTCGAGCGCCCATCAAGGCGGTACCGACACGCACACACGTGGAGCCGTGTTCGATGGCGGTTTCCAGATCGCCGGACATTCCGGCGGAAAGTTCTGTCGCAGCGGGATGCTCGGCAAGCAGCATGGTGTGCAATGTCGCAAGTCGTGCAAATGCCGCATCAGACTCGGCCCCCAATGGCGGAATGGCCATCAGACCGGACAGTCGTAATCCGGTAGACCCCGCAACATGTTCCGCGAGGCGCGCCAATTCCTCGGGTGCGACACCGCCGCGCGACGGGTCGTCATCCAGGCTCACCTGCAGTAGGACGCGCACCGGCTCGGCCCGCTCCCCCGCGTCCAACGCGGTCCGCGCACCCGCGTCAAGAGCCGTTGCCAGCCGTTCGCTGTCGACCGAGTGCACGGCGTGCGCCCAGCGCGCGACGACCCGTGCTTTGTTGCGCTGCAAGCGTCCGATCATGTGCCACTGCACATCCGGGAGGTCTTCGTCACTGTCGGCGTTCTGCCCTACCGAATGTGGCTGCCCGACCAAAGTTGGCAGGGCTGCCACCTTTGCGGTGGCCTCCTGCTCGCGCGATTCGCCGAACTCGCGCCGACCGAGGCGATAGAGGATCGCCACGTCCTCGACGGGAAAAAACTTCGTCACGGGGAGTAGACGCACCGAGTCCGGTTTGCGCCCCGCCGCGAGACAGGCCGCGTCGACCCGCTGCAGCAGCGCGGCGAGATTGGTGGCCAGCTCGGCGGTCCGCGCGTCGACTTGCGGCGCAACAGCTTCCGGATTGGTCACTACCGCACCTCCGCCCAGATCACGCTGCCGAGCCGACCGGTCGGTGCACCACGACGATGGCTGAACAGGGTGCGATCTTCGATGGTGCAGCGCGGATCGACGGCGACACCGTTGACGCCGGCTTCGATGAGCTGCCTGGTGATTCCGGCACGCAGGTCGAGCGAAGGCGTCTTGCGCACGGTGGTCGAAGCACTACCCGGCAGATGCTTCTCCACATCGGCCTGCATCGCCGCAGGCACTTCGTACTGACGCCCCGACGCGGCAGGCCCGAGGAACGCGCCGATCCGATCAACCCGCGCACCAATGGACACCATCGCCTCGAGCACCCGAGGCACAATCCCGATCCGAGCCCCGATCCGTCCCGCATGCACGGCAGCGATAACTCCCGCCTCATCATCGGACAACAAAATCGGCACACAGTCAGCAGTCAACACCACCAGCGCAAGCCCAGGAACGTTCGTCACAAGCGCATCGGTAGCAGGCACCGGCGCATCCCGAGCCCCATCGACGATCTCGACATTCCGCCCATGAATCTGTTCCATCCACACAAGCCGATCCGGCGTAAGCCCAATCCCCTCAGCCAGCCGATCCCTGTTGCGCCGCACCGCCCCCGGATCATCCCCCACATGATCGCCCAAATTGAACGACTCATACGGCGGAGCCGAAAACCCACCCGCCCTAGTCGTCGTCACTCGTCGAACAGTCAGCGTAGGGGCAGAAGTCATGTCAACGAGCCTAGTAGCGCCCCGAACCCCCGACGACCCACCAGCCGAGGCTTACACCACACCCGATCACCCTTCCCCCGAGCCGGACACCCCCTATACGCCCGGGTGTGAGGCTCACGGAAAGGGTGATCGGCCACCACAAAGGGCACGCATCGAACACCAGCGACCCCGGACCCCCGGCAGCAGAATCTGCACCCTAACTCGGGACCTGCACTGGCTTTAGGGCCCTATTCCGAGTGCATGTCCCGAGTGAGAGTGCAGATCTTCAGCGATACCGCCGGGGAGCCACGTTCGCAGGGCTGATCGACGCCCTAACCGGCCCAACCGTCACGATCCCCTCGTGTCCAAAGCGCTTGGGACCCAACCACAACCCGATCGCCACGTGAGACCTATCCGTACACCCACTGTGTGAGCCGAACACCGTCTGTACTGGGTGTGAGGCTGACACAGCGGGAGCGCGGCGGTAGCTTCACCACCCCCGGGAGCCGAGATTCGCTGGTTTTCGAGCTCTCGAAACGCCACCACAGCCAGGTGACCACCTCCAGAACGTGACATCGCGCGCCTGACGCACACCTAAAGCCGGGTACGGCACACGACGTGCCCAGCACTACTCACAAGAAAACGTGGATAGGTCTTCAGCTTCTATGGACAGGTCATCGCCTGGAGTCCTAAGAAGCACTTGCCCGGATAGGTCCACCTTTCCGGGGGTCTCTTTGTGTACTGGTCCGGGTTGGTGTACGCACAGAGAACTCCGGTGGTGTGCTGTCCTGGGGTTGTCGACTGGTTCATCGGATGACCGGAGTAGTGCTGGGCGCGTCAGGTGGGGTACCCGACCTGCTCTACCGCGGCCTGGGTAATAAAGGTGCGGTTGGGAGCGGGAGGACTGGCTGTGGTGCTGTTCTCGAGCGCTTAGGACGAAGAGAGTGTCGTGGGGCGGTTTGCGGGGCGCGGGGGCTCCGATGCGCACCCGTGTTCCGGACGTACAGACTTTCCGTACGCCTCACAGCAGGTATAGCGGGTGTGAGGCGTACGGAAAGTCTGTACGGCTGACGGAGGGGTCTGTGGTTGCACGGTCAACGGGGCCCGGGGTGGTGCTGTCGGCGAAATCTGCACCCTCACTTGGGATCTGCACTCGGAATAGGGCCCTATTGCGAGTGCAGATCCCGAGTGAGGGTGCAGATTTGGCTGGGGGGTCATTGTCGGCGGAATGCGCACCGTGTCTTGGGACCTGTGCTCGCTCTCGGCGCCTAGAGGGGCGTAGATCCCGAGATGGGGTGCAGATCTGGGAGGCGGCGCGAAGGCGCGAAGGCCCTGATCCCGGTTGGGGTCAGGGCCTTCGCGGTTCAGCTTGAGCTGTCACCTTCGCATGAAGGAGGGGACGTCGACGTCGTCGTCATCGTCGTCGGGGGGTTCGATGTGGGCGCGGGTTTGGGCCAGCGTCGGGTCCATTCGGGCCTTTTCGGTTTCGCGGTAGCTCGGAACGGCGCCGCGGGTGGAGCTTGCGGTGGCGGCGGCTACGTCGGTGCTGCGTGCCGCTACCTCGGCGGGACGGTTCTGGCCGAGCTCGCCTGCGCGAGCCGGTCCGATGGTGCCCGACCGGGTGGTCTCGAAGGTACGCCGGGCGGGTCCTCCACCGTCAAAACCCGCTGCGATCACGGTGACTCGCACTTCGTCGCCGAGCGAGTCGTCGATCACCGTGCCGAAGATGATGTTGGCCTCGATGTGCGCGGCCTCCTGGACCAGCGACGCGGCCTCGTTGATCTCGAATAGGCCGAGGTCGGAGCCGCCCGCGATGGACAGCAGCACGCCGTGCGCGCCGTCCATGGACGCCTCCAGCAGCGGCGAGTTGATCGCTGACTCGGCCGCCTTCACCGAACGGCCCTCGCCGCGCGCCGAACCGATGCCCATCAGCGCGCTGCCCGCACCGGACATCACGCTCTTGACGTCGGCGAAGTCGACGTTGATCAGGCCGGGGGTGGTGATCAGGTCGGTGATGCCTTGCACACCGTTGAGCAGCACCTCGTCCGCCGAGCGGAACGCGTCCATCAGGCTCACCGCCGCGTCGCCGAGCTGTAGCAGCCGGTCGTTCGGGATCACGATGAGCGTGTCGCAGGACTCGCGCAGCTGGCCGATGCCCGTCTCGGCCTGGCCGCCGCGCCGCTTGCCCTCGAAGGAGAACGGGCGGGTGACGACGCCGATGGTCAACGCGCCGAGCTTGCGCGCGATCTGGGCGACGACCGGGGCACCACCGGTACCGGTGCCACCGCCCTCGCCCGCGGTGACGAAGACCATGTCGGCGCCCTTGAGCACCTCTTCGATCTCGTCCTTGTGGTCCTCGGCCGCGCGGCGGCCGACCTCGGGATCGGCGCCGGCGCCGAGGCCACGGGTGAGTTCGCGGCCGACGTCGAGCTTCACGTCGGCATCGCTCATCAGCAGGGCCTGCGCGTCGGTGTTGACCGCGATGAACTCGACACCTTTGAGGCCCTGTTCGATCATCCGGTTGACGGCATTCACACCGCCGCCGCCGATACCGACGACCTTGATCACTGCAAGGTAGTTGTGCGGGGGCGTCATGGGCTCTCGCCTTCCTTCGATCTAAAGCCTGTCGTTTTCGGATTCGAGACACTTCGCCGGTTTCGCCTGAGCGGCTTCACTCAGCGAACCGCCGCCCGGGCAAACCCTAAACCTCAACCATAGGGTTAGCGTTATGTCAAGTATCCGACTGCTGCGGAACGCTATTCGCCGCCGCCGCAATACGCGCGCAGGCGCGCCGAAACGAAAGACAGAATCTTGTGTGATCCCTCTCGTCTCGCAGCGCCGCACGACGTATGGTGAACGGTTGCCCCCCGGCGCTCGGTAGCCGGCGCGAGGGCCGGTGGCGTGAGCGTCAGGCCCGGAAGCGGCAGCTCGCGCGACTATGGAGGGTCTGCGAACGCCACCCGTCGAATACTGCAATTCGACGCGGGCGCAATGGGTATCGCTCACTTTACCGTGACCAGGTTGGGACTCGACACATCGAACACCGTTCCGGGGCGGGTCAGCAGCGGGAGCACGACGGCCGACTTGCGTTCGGCGTCGTTCGTCCCGCCCCAGAGTACCGTGCGCCCGTCCTTCAGATTCAACGAAACATCCGAAATGGACCGCGCCACAACCTCGTCCACCTGAACCACCAGCCCCGGCGGTAGCGCGGCGAGCACCGCGACCGCGGCCCTGGTCACGGGCGCGTCACTGGCCGGACGATCGGTGATCAACTTGGGCACGCCGATCGGCGCGTCCTCGATCGCGAACTCCACGCTCTCGGCGTCGAGCAGATGCGCACCCTGCGGACTGTCGAAGAACAGCACCGGAGTCCGCTCGACCACGGTCACCCGCACCGTCGACGGGAAGACTCGCTGCACCCGCGCCGAGCGCACCTTCGGAATGCTCGCCACCCGACGCGCGATCACGGTGGTGTCGATGCGCAACATCGAGCGCCCGGACGGGATTTCGAGCAGTTCGCGCACCTGCTGCTCGGGCACCGCCACCACGCCCTCGATCTTGACGGTGCGCACCGAGAGCACCGGCGTGAACCACGCGACGGCACCGACGATTGCAAGAACGCACACGCCCAGCAATCCCCACAGCCGAACCCGCCGCCACCCGTTCGGGCCGAGTCGCGCACCCACCGACCGCGCCGCGCCGAAACGCCGCTCGCGCACCGCTCCGCCTCGTGTCAAGGCCTCACCGCCCGTACTGTGGACGCGCCCGTAAACCGTCGAGGATCTGGCTGCCGAGCATGGTCACATCGCCCGCCCCCATGGTGATCACGACGTCACCGGGCAGCGCGAGCTTGGCCACCTGACGGCCGACCCGCGACATATCCGGCTGGTAGTGCACCGGTTTGGTGACCGACTGGGCGACCAGCGCGCCGTTCACCCCGGGCAGCGGCTTCTCCCGCGCGCCGTACACATCGAGCACGACAACCTCGTCCGCGAGACTCAGCGCGGCACCGAAGTCCTGCGCGAAAGTCGCGGTGCGGCTGTACAGATGCGGTTGGAAGACCACGATCACCCGGCCCTGCCGCGAGCGCGCGCCGTCGCGCGCCTCCTGTTGCACCAGCTCGGCGGCGGCGCCGAGCACGGCCCGCACCTCGGTCGGATGGTGCGCGTAATCGTCGAAGACACGCACCCCGTTCTCCCGGCCCGCGAACTGGAACCGGCGATGCACGCCACCGAAACCCTCCAGACCCTGGATGATTTCGTCCACGTCGGCCCCCGTCGCGCGGGCGGCCAGCAGCGCGGCCAGCGCGTTCAACGCCATGTGCCTGCCCGGTACCGACAACCGCAGCGTGCGCGGCGTCGCTTCGTCGTCGAGCTGGAACTGGGCGATGCCGCCGACATCCCGCGGCTCCCAGCTGTGCAGCCGCACGCCGACCGGCACCGGCGCGTCGGCGAGTTCACCGGAGCCGTAACCCAGGACCCGAATGTTCTTGGCGGCCAACTTGTCGCCGACCCGTTCGGCCAGTGCGAACGAACCCGGGTCGTCCAAACAGACCACCAGCAGCCCACCTTCGGCGAGCCGGTCGGCGAAGTCGTCGAAGACCTGGACGTAGGCCTCGTCGGTGCCGAAGTAGTCCAGATGATCGGACTCGATGTTGGTGACCACCGCGACATCCGGGTCGTACTGCAGCAGCGACCCGTCGCTCTCGTCGGCCTCGGCGACGAAGATGTCCCCGGTGCCGTGGTGCGCGTTGGTGCCCGCCTCGTTCAACTCGCCGCCGACCGCGAAGGACGGGTCGAAGCCGCAGTGCTGCAACGACACAATGAGCATCGAGGTGGTCGAGGTCTTACCGTGCGTGCCCGAAACCAGCAGGGTGCGATGTCCCTGCATCAGCGACGCGAGCACGGCGGGCCGCAGCAGCACCGGGATGTCGCGCCGATTCGCTTCCATCAGTTCGGGATTGGTCTTCGGGATGGCCGCGTAGGTGGTGACCACCACGGTCGGCCCGCCCGGCAGCAGATCGAGGGCGCTGGCGTCGTGACCGATGCGCACCTGCGCGCCGCGCGCCCGCAACGCGAGCACGCCGCGACTCTCCTTGGCATCCGAACCGGACACGGCACCACCACGGGACAGCAGGATCCGCGCGATGCCGGACATACCCGCACCACCGATACCCACCATGTGCACCCGCGCCAGCGACGGCGGCAAAGCCGAGAGATCCTCGTCAGCCACGGCTCCACCTCGCTGACGCTCGGTTCCGCCGTGCCTGAGGCAGGCTGTGTCTTTGGTTCGCTCGCTGACGCTCGCTCACCGTGCAACCTCCAACACGATCCGCGCCACCGCGTCAGCGGCGTCGCGATGCCCGGCACTGGCCGCGGCACGACCCATCTCGATCAGCCGCGCGGAGTCCATGAGCAGCGGAATCACCTCATCGATCACGTATTTCGGCGTCAGCTCCGAATCCGGGACAATTCTGCCCCCGCCCTGCCGGACGACGGGCCTGGCATTGAGTTCCTGCTCGCCGTTGCCGTGCGCGAGCGGCACATAGAAGGCGGGTAGCCCGACCGCCGACACCTCGGCGACGGTCATCGCACCCGACCGGCAGACCACCGCGTCGGCGGCGGCGTAGGCGAGGTCCATCCGGGAAAGATACGGCACCGCGACATACGGTGCGGTCGCGCCACTCTCGGCGACATCAAGGGTGTTCTTCGGTCCATGCGCGTGCAGTACCGAGATACCCGCAGCCGCGAGTTGCGTCGCGGCACCTGACACCGCGTCGTTCAAGCTGACCGCACCCTGCGATCCGCCGAACACCAGCAGCACCGGCCCCTCGGCGGGCAGCCCGAAGTGCGCCCGCGCCTCGGCCCGCAGCGCGGCCCGATCGAGCGTGGTGATCGCGGCGCGAACCGGAATGCCGACGACCTGCGCTCCCGCCAGCCCCGAATCCGGTACCGCGGCAAGCACTCGCGCGGCCCGGCGCGCGCCGACCTTGTTCGCGATCCCGGCCTTGGCGTTCGCCTCGTGCACCACCACCGGCACCGCGCGCCTGCGCCGCAGCAGACCGGGCCCGGCGGCCAGGTACGCGGGCAGCGCCACATATCCGCCGAAGCCGACGATCACATCGGCCTCGACCGCGTCGATCACCGCCCTGGTCCGCGCCACCGAGGCGCGCACCCGGCCGGGCAGCCGCAGCAGATCCGCAGTCGGCTTACGCGGCAACGGCACCGGCGGGATGAGTTCGAGCGGATAGCCGCGCTCCGGAACCAGCTTGGTCTCCAGGCCGCGCTCGGTGCCCAGTGCGGTCACCCGGATCGAATCGTCGAGCCGCCGCAGCGCGTCCGCCACCGCGAGGGCGGGTTCGATATGGCCCGCCGTGCCGCCGCCTGCGACGATTACCGAGATCACCTAGATTTTCCTCGTTCTCTTGTGTGGTTGACCGGGTAGCTGGGTTCCCACGCTCTGGTGGCCCGCAGCGAGCTGGTGCCGCGACTCTCCGGCGAGCGGCGTCGTCCCGGCTCCGGCTGCGGCCGCCGCGCGGGCAGGACTTGTTTGCCCGGCCGCGGCGCCTTTCGCTGGGCGGACTTCGCCCGCGCGGCACTGGCCCGCGCCGGCGAGTACACCTCCGGCTTGGGCAGCCGCAGCAACTTACTGAACCTACCGTCTTGCCCGGCATGCAGCGCGGAGACGGCCTCCGGTTCGTGCCTGGCCGCGTTGGCGATGATGCCGAACATGAACAGGGTGATGGCCAGCGACGAACCGCCCGCCGACACCAGCGGCAGCTGCAGGCCGGTGACCGGCAGCAGGCCGACCACGTAGCCGATGTTGATCAGCGCCTGGCCGGTGATCCACGTCGTCGCGGTGGCGGTGAGCAGCCGCAGGAACGGATCGACCGAGCGGCTGGCGATGCGGATTCCGGTGTAGACGAACAGCGCGAACAGTCCCAGCACCAGGGCGCAGCCGAGGAAGCCGAGCTCCTCGCCGATGATGGCGAAGATGAAGTCGTTGTGCGAGTTGGGCAGGTAGCTCCACTTGGCCCGGCTCTGCCCGAGGCCGCGGCCCCAGATGCCGCCGTCGGCGAGCGAGTAGAGCGCTTGGCGCGCTTGATAACCCATGCCCTGCGGGTCGTCGCCGGGGTTGAAGAACGCGCGCATGCGATCGGATCGATAACCCGCCGACAAGGCGAGCACCGTCGCCGCGACCAGGCCGGATACCGCAACCGTCACGAACAGCCGCAGCGGCAAACCGCCGAACCACAGCAGCGCCGCGATCACCATGCCCAACGCGATGGTCGTGGACAGGTTCGGCTCCACCACGACGAGCAGACACACCAGCAGACCCGCCGGCACCAGCGGCATCAGAATGTCTTTCAGCCCCGCGTGTTCCGAGCGGCGCGACGCCAGCAGATGCGCGCCCCACACGACCAGCGTGACCTTCACGATCTCCGACGGCTGCACGTTGAAGACGCCGAGGTCGATCCACCGCCGCGCACCCTGCACCTTGGAGCCGATACCCGGAACCAGCACGAGCACCAGCCCGAGCACCGACAGCACGAACAGCGGAAACGACCACTGCCGCAACCGGCGCAACGGAATCCGCAGCGCGAGATAGAACAAGACGGTGCCGATCGCCGCGAACATCGCCTGCTGGATGAACAGCGAATACGCCGATCCCCCATCGGCATACGCCTCGACACTCGATGCGGACAGCACCATCACCAGGCCGAGCACGGTGAGCAACGTGGCGATGGTGACGACGAGATGAAACGACGCGAGCGGCCGCGCCAGCCAGGCCACGAACCTGGCACCGGCTCGGGGTTGCTGTTCCTTACGCCGCGTCGTTTCCGTCATAGCGTCCGCCCGACGTCACCGTCTTCCAGTGCGTGCACCGCCGCCGCGAAACTGCGGCCCCGATGCGTGTAATCGGCGAACATGTCCAACGAAGCCGCTGCGGGAGCGAGCAGTACGGCGTCGCCGCGTCGGGCGAACCCGGCCGCGGCCTGTACGGCACGCGCCATCACGGCGTCGGCCTTATCTCTCGACGCGTCACCCATCCCTGCATCGTCTCCCGCGATCAGCTCGATGACCGGGACCTCAGGCGCGTGTCGCGCCAACGCGGCTGCGAACACCGGCGCGTCCGCCCCGATCAGCACCACCGCGACCAGCCGATCGGCGACCTCTTCGACCAGGTCCTCGATGTGCGCGCCCTTGAGCTGACCACCGGCCACCCAGACCACCTGCTGATGCGCCAGGATCGCGGTGCGCGCGGCATGCGGGTTGGTCGCCTTGGAGTCGTCGATGAAATCGACGCCGCCGACCTCGCGCACGAACGCGGACCGGTGCGGGCCGACCTTGTGCTCGATCAGCCCCTCCCGGATGAACTGCGGCGCAACGTCGATGGCCCTGGTGAGCGCGGACGCGGCGAGCGCGTCGGCGACACCGGCGGGCCCGGGCGGGCTGATGTCGCCGACCTCGGCCAGGATCGCGGCCTTGGTGAACGCGCGATCGAGCAGCTTGCCGTCGACCACGCCGAGCTCACCGTCGGCGGGCACGCCGATCCGGAAGCCAACGGTGCGACGGGCTTTCGAGCGGCGGGCCAGCGAGGCGGCCACCGGATCGTCGAGCCCGACCACGCCGACCCGGCCGACCAGCGCCCGCGCCTTGGCGGCGGCGTACGCGTCCAGGCCGCCGTGCCAATCCAGGTGATCCTCGGCCACATTGAGCACCACGCCCGCCTCCGGACGCACCGACGGCGCCCAGTGCAGCTGGAACGAGGACAGCTCGACGGCGAGCACCTGCGGTCCCGGGTTGCGCCGCAACGCATCCAGGATCGGCAGGCCGATATTGCCGCACGCGACGCTCGGGATGCCCGCGGCCCGCAGGATGGCGTGCGTCATCTGGGTGGTGGTGGTCTTGCCGTTGGTTCCGGTGATCACCAGCCACTTGCGCACCGGGCCGTAGATCCTGGCTTGATCGACCCACCAGGCGAATTCGACGTCGCCCCACACCGGCGTGCCCTCGGCGACCGCCGCGGCGAGCACCGGTGAGTCCGGTCGCCACCCCGGACTGGTGATCACCAGCGCGAACCGGCTCCAGTCGGTGGTTTCCAGTTCCACGCAGGTGGCGATGTCCAGGCCGAGCCCGGCCGCCTCGGCCAGCGCCGCGGCGCCACCGTCGGTGACCACCGGGCGCGCGCCGATATCGCGCAGCGGCTCGATCAGCGAGCGCCCCGATATGCCCCAGCCCGCGACGAGAACGTCACGGCCACGCAGGAATTCGAGCATGGGCCCTGGTGATCGCAGGGCCCGAGGAGAATGTTCGACCATCGTTAGTTCACCCGACCGCAGAGAGATATTCGCTGTAGAACAAACCCAGCCCGACGGCGGAAGCCATCGCGGCCAATAGCCAGAACCTGATGATCACCGTAGTCTCGGCCCACTTGCTTAGTTCGAAGTGATGATGGAACGGCGCCATCTTGAACAGCCGGTTGCGCGTGGTGCGGTACACCGCCACCTGCAGCACGACCGACAGGGTTTCGGCAACGAACAGGGCGCCGATGACGATCATCAGCAGCTCGGTCCGGGTGGTGATGGACAGTCCGGCCAGCATGCCGCCGAGCGCGAGCGAACCGGTATCACCCATGAAAATCTTGGCGGGCGCGGCATTCCACCACAGGAAGCCGACGCACGCCGCGGCGCCCGCGGCGCAGACCAGCGCCAGGTCGAGCGGGTCACGCACGTTGTAACAGCCGACCTCGGCCTTGATCTCGCAGGCGTGGTAGTACTGCCAGAACGTGATGACCACGTAGCCGCCGAGCACCAGGCTCATCGATCCCGCGGCGAGCCCGTCCAGCCCGTCGGTGAGGTTCACCGCGTTGGACCAGGCGACGACCACCAGGCAGACGAAGACCAGGAACACGACGACACCCATCGTCACCGTGCTGATGTCGCGTACATAGGACAGATGCCTGCTGGCCGGGGTCAGCCCGCTCGCGCCGCGGAACTGCAGTGCGAGCACGCCGAACACGACGGCGGCGGTGAGCTGGCCGAGGTACTTGCCCGCGGCGGTCAGGCCGAGGTTGCGCTGCTTGCGGATCTTGATGAAGTCGTCCACGAAGCCGACGCCGCCGAGCGCGGTGGCCAGGCCGAGGACCAGCAGGCCCGAGGCCGACGGCCCGTCCGCGCGATAGCCGATGCCGATCAGATGCGAGCCGAGGTAGCCGGCCCACATGCCGATGATGATGGCGACGCCGCCCATGGTGGGGGTGCCGCGCTTGGCCTGGTGACTGGCCGGGCCGTCGACCCGGATCTCCTGGCCGAAGCCCTGCTTGGCGAACATCTTGATCAGCAGCGGGGTCAGCAGAATCGACACGGCGAGCGCTATCGCCGCCGCGAATAGAATCTGTCTCAATCCATTGCCTCCGTGCTTCCCGTGAGTCCGCTGGATGGCTCCGATTTGATCAAGTGTTCGGCGACCTCCCAGAGGCCCACCGACTTCGACGCCTTGACCAGCACCACATCACCCGCCTCGACTTCGTCGTCGAGCAACGCGATGGCCGCGCCGATGTCGGGCACGAGGATCGACTCCTCGCCCCATGAGCCTTCCATCACGGCTCCCTGATGCATCGCGCGGGACGGCCTTCCGTCGCCGACCACGATGAGCCGGTGCACGTCCAACCGCACTGCGAGCCTGCCGATCCGGTCGTGTTCGATCACGGATTCTTCGCCGAGCTCACCCATTTCGCCGAGCACCGCCCAGCTGCGGCGCGGGGTTTCGCCCGCGCGCGACATGGTGACCAGGGCTTTGAGCGCGGCGCGGACGGAATCCGGGTTGGCGTTGTACGAGTCGTTGATCACGGTCACGCCGCCCGCGGTGGTTTGCACGTCCATGCGGCGGGCGGACGCGGCGTGGGCTTCGGACAGGGATTGCGCGATGGTGTCGAGGTCGGCCCCGCATTCGAGGGCGACCGCAACGGCGGACAGGGCGTTGCCGACCTGATGTTCGCCGTGCACGGCCAGTTGGATCAGGATGCTGCCCACGGGGGTGTGCAGGGTGAATCCGGCGCGTGCTTCGTCGTCGAGCCGGATATCGGTGGCGCGGATGTCGGCGCCGTCGGAGTGGCCGACCGTCACCACGCGGGCGGTGGTTCGCGAACTCATCGCGGCGACCTGGTTGTCGTCGGCGTTGAGCACGGCCAGCCCGGACGGGGGAAGCGCTTGCACCAGTTCGCCTTTGGTCTTGGCGATGGCCTCGCGGCTGCCGAACTCGCCGAGGTGCGCGGTGCCGACGTTGAGCACCACGCCGATGGTCGGCGGCGCCACCTCGGCGAGCGCCGCGATATGGCCGGGGCCGCGCGCGGACATCTCGAGCACCAGGAAACGGGTATCGGCGTTGGCGCGCAACGCGGTCCATGGGTGGCCGAGTTCGTTGTTGAACGAGCCCGGCGGGGCGACCACCGATCCCAGCGGCGCGAGCACGGCCGCGAGCAGATCCTTGGTCGAGGTCTTGCCGGACGAGCCGGTCACCCCGATCACGGTGAGAGTGCCTGCCGCGGTGAGACGTTGCACACTGGCGCGGGCCAGGTCGGCGAGCGCGGCGAGCACCGCGGCCCCCGAACCGTCCGAATCACCGGCCAGCGCAACGGAAGTCGACGGCACCGAGCCGGGGCTGGGGGTGACGACGATGGCGGGCACGCCCACCGGCCGCGCCGCCAGCACCGCGACCGCACCGGCGGCGACCGCCGTGGCCGCCCAGTCGTGGCCGTCGGACCGCTCGCCGGGCAGCGCCAGGAACAGATCACCGGAACCGATTCGGCGCGAATCGAATTCGACCGAACCGGTCACCCGCACCTCCGGGTCGGGAACGTCGTGCAGCGTGCCGCCGACGACGTCCGCGATCTCCCGCAGTGTCATCTCGATCATGAAACCGTCAAGTCCTCCGCGTCCGCGTTATGCGGACTTCGCTTGTCCAGTGCCGCCGCGAGCACGTCGCGGTCGTCGAAGGGGTGCTTCACACCCCGGATCTCCTGCCCTGCCTCGTGCCCCTTGCCCGCAACCAGTACCACGTCGCCGGGCTGAGCCCAATTCACCGCCGCCGCAATGGCTTCGGCGCGGTCGCCGAGCTCGCGCACCTCACCGCGGGTAGCCTCCGCCAGCGCACCGGTCCGCATCGCCGCCCGGATCTGCGCCGGGTCCTCGCTGCGCGGGTTGTCGTCGGTGATGATCACCAGGTCGGCGCCTTTGGCCGCTACCGCGCCCATCAGCGGACGTTTACCCGCGTCCCGGTCGCCACCGGCCCCGACCACCACGGCGAGGCGCCCCGGCGATTCCGGCGCGTCCGCCGCGAGATGTCCACGCAGCGTGGCGATCACCGATTCCAGCGCGGCGGGCTTGTGCGCGTAGTCGACGATCGCGAGGAAGTCCTGCCCGCGCTCCACCCGCTGCATCCGGCCCGGCACGTCGACGGTGGCCAGGGCGGGCGCGGCGACCGCGGCCTCGACACCGGCGGCGGCGCACACGGCGACCGCGAGCAGCCCGTTGGCCACGTTGTAGCGCCCCGGAAGACGCAGTCGCACAGCGATATTGCCGCTCGGTCCGGTCGCGGTGAATTCCTGCTCGCCGCCGTGCGCCGCGATCGGGCCGTCCAGCGACCAGGCACCGGTTCCGGTGGTGGACACCGTGATCGGGCCGTCGAGCCCGTCCGCGAGGCGCCGGCCCCACTCGTCATCGATACAGATCACCGCGGTCCGCGCGGCGACCGGCGACGTCGGCTCGAACAGCCTGCGCTTGGCGGCGAAGTAGTCCTCGAAGTCGGCGTGGAAATCCAGGTGGTCCTGCGACAGGTTGGTGAACGCACCGACCGCGAAACGGACACCGTCCACCCGGCCCAGCGCCAGCGCGTGGCTGGACACCTCCATCACCACCGCGTCCACGCCCTGCTCGACCATCAGCGCGAACATCGCGTGCAGCTGCGGCGCCTCGGGCGTGGTCAGCGCGCTCGGCACCCGACGACCCCCGATCCTGGTCTCGATGGTGCCGATCAGCGCCGTCGACAGCCCGGCCGCGGCCAGACCGGCCTCCACCAGATAAGAGGTCGTCGTCTTGCCGGAGGTACCGGTGATGCCGACGATGCGCAGCCGCTCACAGGGGTTGCCGTAGATCATCGCCGACAACTCGCCGAGCACCGCCCGCGGATTCTCACGCACCAGCACCGGAACAGTCAGCTCCCCGGCCAGCTCGGCACCCGCCGCGTCGGTGAACACCGCGACCGCACCGCGTTCGACCGCATCCGCGGCGAACCGGGCACCGTGCGCGTGCGCGCCGGGTAACGCGGCGAACAGGTCACCGGGCCGCACGGCCTGCGACCGCTGCTCGATGCCGGTGACGTGGATCTGCGCGAGCGCGGGTCCGGTCGCCTCGGCACTGGTCGCCGCCAGCACGGCGGTCAGCGCGGTTTCCGGCGGTTGGGCGGGCCGGAGCGCGTGCTGGCTGGACTGCGCAGGCACATTGCTCCTCTCTGATGCGGGCGGGACTGGGACGACGAGTCAGGTTACCGACGGCCGGTCACGGCCCAGCAACGCACCTACGGTAAGTCCCACACCGCACGGATTCAGTCCGCCTGGAGCACGAAACGTTTGGACGGCTCCGGCGACGGCGGGATGCGGTCGCGCTGCAACGCCCAGGAGGCGATGTTGTGGAACAGCGGTGCGGCCGACTGGCCGCCGCTGCCGTCCGAGCTGCGGATGGGATTGTCGAGCATCAGGCCGATGACGTAGCGCGGGTTGTCGGCCGGGGCGATGCCCGCGAAGGTGATGTAGAACGACGAGGTCGAATAGCACCCGCAGTTGGGATCGACCTTCTGCGCGGTGCCGGTCTTGCCTGCGATCTGGTAGCCGTCGATCGCGGCGGGCCAGCCGGTGCCGTTCTGGTTCGAGCTCATCGGATCGCGCTGGACCACCGACTGGAACATGGTGCGCAGCGTCGCCGCGGTCTGCGAACTCACCACGCGCACGCCGTCGGGCTGGGTCTCGTCGGTGCGGGTGCCGTCGGGCGCGATCTCCGCCTTGATGATCCGCGGCGGGATGCGCACGCCGTCGTTGGCGATGGCCTGGTACATGCCGGTCATCTGCAGCGTGGTCATCGAAAGACCCTGTCCGATCGGCAGGTTGGCGAAGGTGCCGCCCGACCACTGATCGCGGGCGGGCACCACACCGGCGCTTTCGCCCGGCAGTCCGACGCCGGTGCGCTGGCCGAGGCCGAAGCGATTCACCATGTCGGCGAACCGATCCTCGCCGACCCGCTGGGCCAGCATCAGGGTGCCGACGTTGGAGGACTTACCGAAGATGCCGGTGGTGGTGTACGGCGCCACATCATGGACCCACGCGTCGTGCACGGTCACGCCCGCCATCCGGATCTCGCCCGGAACCTGGTGCACCTCATCGGGATTGGTCAAGCCGTACTCGATCGCGGCGGCCGCGGTGATGATCTTGTTCACCGAACCGGGCTCGAACACGTTGGACACCGACGGATTGTCCAGGTCGGCGCCGGACCAATTCTGCGGCCCCAGTTGCGGATTGAAGGTGTTGTCGTTGGCCATCGACAGCACCTGACCGGTCTTGGCGTCGAGCACGACCGCGGAAGCCGAGTTGGCACCGGACATTTCCTTGGCCTGCTGCACCTGCTGTTGCACGTAGTACTGCAGGTCCGAATCCAGGGTCAACTCCACGCCGTGGCCGTTGACGGCGTCCTGCTTGTCGCGCGAGCTGCCGGGAATGACCGCGCCGTCGGAGCCGCGGTCGAAGGTGTGCGAACCGTCGGTGCCCGCGAGCACCGAGTCGAGCGACGACTCGAGGCCGACCTGGCCGTGACCGTCCCAGCCGGTGGCGCCGAGCACGTTGGCCGCCAATGAACCGCCCGGATGCTCCCTCGGGTACTGGGAATCCGCGCCGACCTCGGGATACTGCGCGCGGATATCCGCGGCGATCCTCGGATCGACGCCGCGCGCGAGGTACACGAACGTTTCGTCGCTGCGCAGCTTGGCGAGCAGGTCCGACTCCGTGGGGCCCGCCTTGCCGAGCTTGTCGTGCACGGTCTTGGCGATGGCCTTCAGCCGCTCGTCCGGGTCGGGCGCCTTGTCGTTCTTGGCTTTCGCGTCGGCCAGCTGCTTACGCACCACGATCGGCTGGAAATTCAGCTGCTTCGCGGCGATGGTGTACGCGAGCGACTTGCCGTTGCGGTCGGTGAGCGGGCCGCGCACCGCGTAGTCGACCTCGGTGTTGCTGCGCTGAGTGGCCGCCTGCGCGGAAAGGCTTGGCGCGTTGATGGTTTGGATCCACAGCAATTGCAGCGCGACGACGCCGAGCGCGATCAGCATGATGATCCGGCCCGCGCCGAGTCGCCTGCGGTGCGGCCGGTCCTTCTTGGGTGGTGCGGAGCGTGGTCTGGCAGCCTTGCCTGGACCAGGCCCGCGTCGCTGGCGCGGGGCGGGCCTGGTCTGCGTCACCGCTGTCCTCCGTCTGGAAGTGCCTGTGGCTGTGCCGTTTCCGCCTGCCCCTGCGCGAGATCGGTGGGCGGGTGCGCGACGTCGGCCTGCTGCGGCGCGGCGGGCGCCGCCGGAACCGGGCTGGCCGGAACCGGGCTCGCCGGAGCAGCGTTCACCTGAACGTTCGCCTGCGCACCGTTGCCCGGCGCGGACGGCAGGGCGGGTGGCGGCGGTGTGGTGGTCACCGGCATCACCCGTTCACCGCGGGCCTGGATGTTGCCCGCCTGCGGGTTTCCCGGCCCGCTGCCGGGAGCGGCGGGCGAGACGTTCAGCGGCGGCACCGGGGGGCCCTCTGCCGGAGTCGGTTTACCGATCACCGTCACGGCGCCGTCCGGAGCGACCACGATGCGGGCCGGGTCCTTGGCCGGGATCATGCCCAGTTCCCTGGCACGGGCGGCCAGGTCGGGCGCGGAATCCGCGGACTCCACTTCACGCTGCAGGGCGGCGCGCTCGTCGGCCAGCCGCTTGTTGGTCGCCCTGATGTCGCCGAGTTGGTAGCTGTCCTCCGCGGCGCGGGTGGTGAGCAGCAGGGTGAGCGCGAGACCGCAGCCGAGCAACGCGATGATCGCCGCGACGAACGGAATGCGCCCGGCCATCGCCGATCGCTGCCGACGCGGCAGATCGGGTGTGTCCGAACGGGTTTCGGCACGGGTCCGACGCCGGGCGTAAGCCCGTTGCGCGGCACCCGATTTCACCCGCTCGGATTCGTGGACCCGGCGGGCGATCCGCCCGGGTGCCTCGACGGTCCGCGTCCGTATGCTCATCTTGCCGTCCCCTCGTGAGTCTGTGCGGGACATCCGGCCTCCCTTGTCCAGGCCCCGCACCCGGTCCGCCGGACGAGCTCATGTCTCATCCGACCTCCTGAATTCGCTCCGCGGCCCGCATCCTTACCGGTGCGGCCCTTGGGTTTTCCGCTATCTCCTCCTCGGTCGCCTTCTCCGCGCCACGGGTCAACATCCGGAATTCCGGTCCCATGCCGGGCAATTCGACCGGTAGGTCGACGGGGGTCCTGGAGGCCGCGCGCGGCGCGAACTCCTGCTTGACCACCTTGTCTTCGAGTGACTGATACGACATGACGACGATCCGGCCGCCGATCCGCAGCGAATCGAGCGCCGCGGGCAGTGCGGCGCGCAGCGAATCGAGCTCGCGGTTGACCTCCACCCGCAGCGCCTGGAACGTCCGCTTGGCCGGATGCCCACCGGTGCGCCGGGTCGCCGCGGGTATCGCCGCGTAGAGCAGTTCCACCAGTTCGGCACTGGTAGTGAACGGTTTCTGGGCGCGGCGGCGCAGCACCTCGGAGGCGATTCGGCCCGCAAAGCGTTCCTCGCCATAGGTTTTCAGCACGCGGGCCAGGTCGCCGTGACTGTAGGTGTTGAGCACGTCGGCGGCGGTGGGGCCGGTGCTGGGATCCATCCGCATGTCCAGCGGCGCGTCGATGGAGTAGGCGAAGCCGCGCTCGGCCTCGTCGAGTTGCATCGACGACACGCCGAGGTCCATCAGGATGCCGGAGACCGAACCGCGGGCGGCGAGCCCGGCCTGCTCGAGCGCGTCGGCGATCCCGTCGTATCGGGTGTGCACCAGGGTGACTCGGTCCGCGAACGGCGCGAGCCGCTCGGTGGCCAGCTTCAGCGCGGCGGTGTCGCGATCGAGACCGACGAGCCGGAGGCCGGGATAGGTGCGCAGGAAATGTTCGGCGTGTCCGCCGAGACCGAGGGTCGCGTCGAGATAGACCGCACCGGGTTCGGTGAGGGCGGGCCCGAGCAGGGCGTCGGCCCGGCCGAGCAGAACAGGAACATGGCGGGGGCCGTCCTGCTCATGGTTCACCTCGACCTCCCGGGATCTGCCTCGCTTCGTCGCGCACTGCGCATGGGTCGCCTTGTTCCTCCGTGCCGGTGCGGGAGTTCCCGCACCCCGTCGGCCCACCGAGCGCTTCGCGATGGTGTCTCATTGGGCCGCAAGTGTTTTGCATAAGAAACCGTTGCCGGAGACGAATGCCCCGTGGTCTCTGACCGAACCTCGGCACCTGGCGTCGGGGAAGTACGTCAGGGTCCGCGTCCGGGCAGAGGCCGCGCGGCACTCGTTCGCTCGGGGCTAGAAGATTCCGCCCAGCGACTCGTCTCTCGCTTGCGAGAAATCCTCCTCGTGCTCGGCGAGGTAGGAGTCCCACGCCTGCTTGTCCCATATTTCGAGGAAGTCGACCGAGCCGGTCACCACGCAATCCCGTTGCAGGTTTGCGTACCGCCGATGTTCGGCTGACAACACGATCCGGCCCTGTGCGTCCGGACGTTGTTCATCCGTTCCAGCCGCAAGCGCCCGGACGAACGCGCGCGCCTGCGGGTTACTTCGAGATGCCGCCGCGGCCCGACGAGCGAGCGCGGTGAACTCTTCTTTCGGATACACGGCAAGGCTGTGGTCCTGACCCTTCGTGACCATCAACCCTCCCGCCAGATCGTCTCGAAATTTCGCAGGCAACGTGAGTCGCCCCTTGTCGTCCAGCCGAGGTGTGTAGGTACCGAGAAACAACTCGATACCTCCCTAGTCGATCACCTCGATGGTCGGCCTTTCCGGTAGTGCGCGCTCCACATTACCCCACTTTCCCCCACTTTCAATCGAAACTGCCGGTGATCTGGCTCCCCGCTCAGGCGATTTCGCAGGTCATCCCAGCTATCACCATGGTGGAGAACTTTTTGCGTGTTCTGCCGACACGCACAGTCCGCATGGACAAAGGCCCGGAAACACCCAGCAAACGCCCAGGTGCCGCGTCGTTCCGCCGAGGATGGGGCGAAGTGGGGGATCTTGTGGGGAGAGGTGGGGCAACCGCCGCCGAGCCCGTGCGGAGATCATCGGCGGCACCGGGCTATCCACACGCAAGACGGCGACGCCGCACCGGTTCGGTGGGGCGTCGCCGTCTATCTGCGATTGTCAGGCTACGAGCGAGCTAATCCTGCTCGAACCGTCGCCGGAAGCGGTCCTCCATGCGTTCGGAGAATCCGCCGGACTTGCGTTGGCGCCCACGCTGTCCGGCCGCGCCACCGCCTGGACCACCGGGCGCGGCGTCGCCGCCCGCCCGATCACCCTTCGCAATGCCCTTGGAGGTGCCGACCAGCAGCAGTACGCCGGCCGCGAACATGACGATGAAGCCGACCAGACTGATGATCGGGAAGCCGCCGGGCTTCACTGGAGCGGCGATGCCGGCGACGAGTAGAAACAGACCGAGGACGAACAAGGCCGCGGCCTGGAGTCTGCGACGACTCGAGGTCGAGCGAAGGCGCCCGCCGCGGACGGACGACGCGAACTTCGGATCCTCAGCATAGAGCGCGCTCTCGATCTGTTCGAGCATGCGCTGCTCGTGCTCGGAGAGTGGCACGGTACCTCCCCCGGCACTAGGCGTGGCTGTCGCCTCCGGGTAGGCGACCTGATAGCCGACCTTGGCGGCTATCTGTCACCAATGATACGAGTTCGATCAGGGCCGTACCACCTAGTCGCCCATAACTATGTGGGCGTGCCGCCGGTCACTATCCGGTCATACCGTTTGTCCACCCCGGTGCGGGGCGCAACCGAGCCGATGCGGTAAGGAGATCTTCGACGTCGTGCAGGAATGCTCCTACCCGCGAAGAGAACTCGTCGGCCTCGTCTTCGTCGATGTCCCGATCGAGTCCGGCCTCCAGCGCGGCCCTGGTCTCCGAGCGTGCGCTGAAGTAATCGGCCCACATGATGAACTCGGGCGCGGCGGACTGCATCAGCACCCAAGCGTTACGCGAACGAGCCCGCGGCGCGTGGTCGGCGCCGGTGAGTGCGATCACCGCGCCCGCCCCGCGCAAAGCGGCCAAATAGGCGGTGCGGAACCGCTCGCGCGGGTCCCGCTCCCCCGCCGCCTCCATCAACAGACCATCGGCCCGTTGCAGCAGCTTGCCCGCTCGACCGGGCTGTCCCGGATGTTCCACCCGACCAGACATCTCGGAGTCCCTCCGCCATCGCATACCTGGAGCCAACACCGCCTAGTGTGACCGAACAAGTATTCGAACGTTTGAATTGAGATTGAATATAGAGACGCCCACCGACAAACTTCCGCGCCCGCTGTGGACCCGACGAGAGCCATGACCGCCGTCAAGCCCAATCACACTCCCGCACCTGTCGTCGTCGACCTCTCCGTCGCGGCACTGCGCTCCCGGCTGCACGATGCACTGGCGGTGTATGTCGCGGCGATGGACTATCCGCGCGGCACGGAACACCATCGCGCGCCGATGTGGACCGAGCACACCACCCGCCCCGGCTGGCAGGCCGTCGCCGCGGTGGTCCCCGACGATTCGGGGCACGTCGACCTACGCTCGTCGCCGATCGTGGCGATCGCCTACGGCTACCGCGGTGCCGCGCACCAGTGGTGGCACCAGCAGGTGCACAGCGGGATGCGGCGCTCCGGCTGGCCGGAACATTCGACGCGCGAACTGCTTTCGGACTATTTCGAGCTGACCGAGCTGCACGTGCACCCGTCGGCGCAGGGGCTCGGCATCGGCGGCACGCTGCTGGAACGGCTGCTGCGGGATCGGCCGGAGAAGGCGGTGCTGCTGTCCACGCCGGAGGTGGCCTTGGAGGACAACCGGGCCTGGCGGCTGTATCGGCGGCAGGAATTCACCGACGTGGTGCGGAATTTCGTGTTCGCCGGTGACAATCGGCCGTTCGCCATTCTCGGACGGCGGCTGCCGCTGTGAGGGCTGTGCCCTGGCGCACAACGCATCTGGAATCGGGCCGCGGGGTGCCGGGATGAGGGTCACGTGACGGTCGTTGTGGTCGGTTCGGGCCACAATGCGCTGGTCGCCGCCTGTTATCTCGCGCGGGCCGGGCATTCGGTGGAAGTGCTGGAACGCGACGAGGTGCTCGGCGGGGCGGTGTCGACCGTCGAACGGTTTCCCGGACATCTGGTCGATCGCGGGTCCTCCGCGCACATCATGGTGCGGCACACGGGGATCATCGAGGAGCTGGAGCTCGCCCGCTTCGGGCTGCGGTACATCGATTGCGACCCTTGGGGTTTCACGCCCGGCAGCGACGGGCGTGCGCCGCTGGTCTTCCATCGCGATCTGGATGCCACGTGCGCGTCGATCGCGGCCGCCTGTGGCGATCAGGATGCCGCGGCATACCGGCGGTTTGTCGAGGTGTGGGGGCCGCGTAGCGCGCGGGTGATGCGCGCGTTCGGCGGTGGGCCGACGCCGGGCCGGTTGCTGCGCTCGTTCTGGGGGCTGGACGCGAGGGACGGCGGGAGCGCGTTGTCGCGGGAGTTCCTGCAGTCCGGGGACGCGTTGCTGGACACGCACTTTCAGGACGAACGGCTCAAGGCGTCGCTGGCCTGGTTCGGCGCGCAGTCCGGTCCGCCGATGTCGGAGCCGGGCACCGCGCCGATGGTGGGGTTCGCCGCGCTCATGCACACGCTGCCGCCGGGCCGGGCGGTCGGCGGCAGTGGCGCGTTGTCCGCCGCGCTCGTCGAGCGGCTGCGCGCCGACGGCGGTGTGGTGACGGCGGGTGACGCGGTGACCGCGCTGCGGCGCGACGGAGACGGCTGGCGGGTGCACACCGCATCGGGGCGAAACCTGTACGCCGACACCGTCATCGCGGGCTCGCACGTGCTGACCACCCTGGATCTGTTGCGCGAGGGCGGATTCGACGCCGCCGTGCTCGACGACTGGGGGCGGCGCATTCGAGTCGGGCCCGGGATCGGCATGGTGGTGCGGGTGGCGACCCGGTCGTTGCCGAACTATCCGGGCAGCTCGGTCGACGAATCCGCCCGTGGCCTCCAGTTTCTCGTGTCCGACCGGCGACAGCTGCGGCTCGCCCACGGGGCCGCGTCGGCCGGGGATCTGCCGCCACGGCCGGTGGTGCTCGCGATGAGTTTCAGCGCGTTGGACCCGAGTATCGCGCCGCCCGGCGAGCATCAGCTGTCGCTGTGGGCGCAGTGGCATCCGTATCGATTGGCCGACGGCAGCGACTGGGCCGAGCACGCCGAGCGGGAGGGCGACCGCATCATCGCCGAAGTCGACTCCTACGCACCGGGTTTCGCCGATTCGGTGCTGCGCAAGCACGTACAGACACCGGCCGATCTGGAGCGGGAGATGGGCTTGCTCGGCGGCAATGTGATGCACGTGGAGATGTCCCTCGATCAGATGATGCTGTGGCGGCCACTGCCGGAACTGTCCGGCCAGCGCGTGCCCGGCGCGCCGGGGCTCTACCTGACCGGCGCGTCGACCCATCCCGGCGGCGGCGTCTCCGGCGCCAGCGGCCGCAGCGCCGCCACCCTCGCGCTGCGCGACCTCCGCCGCAACCGATTCCCGCTGCTGCGCAGGCGATGACGACCCAGCCGCACGCTTCCCGACTTCCCGCACCGAGAATTGCATGCGATTCCCGGTGCGGGGAATCAAGGGGCGTGCGGCTGTGAGGTGGGGTGGCGCACGTGAGACAGTGCGGCGATGTGCGCCGGTTGCGTTGGCGGTGACGCTGGTCCTGGTGCAGATCGCGTATCCGTTGACGCATGGCGTCGGGCGGGACCGGGTCACGGTGGCGGTTGTGCTGCTTTCGGCGGGTACGGCGTTGGCGCATGCGGTGGGGACGCGTGGGATGCGTTATGCGGCCGGGTTTTTGGTGATCGTGTCGGGGCTCGGGCTGGCTGCCGAGGTCGCCGGTACCGCGACGGGGGTGCCGTTCGGGTGTTACGAGTACGCGGTGGATCGGCTGGGGCCCGCGCTCAGTGGGGTGCCGCTGGTGGTCCCGCTGGCGTGGACCGGCGGGTTGTATCCCGTCTGGGTGGTGGCCGGGCTGCTCACCCGGCGGGCGGTGTCGCGGATCGGTCTGCTGGCAGTCGGTGCGGTCGGCTGGGACCTCTTTCTGGATCCGCAGATGGTCGCCGACGGGCAGTGGAGCTGGTGCGATACCGGCTCGGGGTTGCCTGGTTTGTCGGAGATCCCGCTCACCAATTATCTCGGTTGGTTCACGGTGGCACTGCTCATGGGTGTGCTGCTGACCGCCTTGGAACGTGCGGTCACCGTGTCAGTGGGGCTGGATAATCCGGTGATTCCGTCAGCAGGGCTGGACACCTTCGCACCGAATTCCGGCTCGGTCGCGGTGCCGGTGGCGATTTTTCTGTGGACCTGGCTCGGGTCCGCACTCGCACACGCCGTGTTTCTCGGTCTCCCGATCTCGGCCTGTTACGGCGGCATCGGGCTGGCTTTTCTGGGCCTCCCGCTGCTGCGTCACCTCTACTTTTCCCGTCGGCAACCCGCGCCGGCGGGCTAGCAGAGACACATCGCGGGCCTCCTTCCGCCCGTCGCGTGGGCATCTGGACGGATGGCCTGGCACGATGTCCCCGTGCAGCCGAGTCCCGTCACCACGATGCCCGATGCCCCGGTACTACCGTCGCCGCGGACGCCCCGCCCTGGAGCGCGTGTCGCCGCGGCGGTTCTGCTCGCGGCGTTGCTGGTACCCCTGCTCGCGGGCTGCCTCCGGGTGCAGGTGTCGATGGGTGTTTCGTCCAACGACCGCGTGTCCGGGCGGATCGTCGCCGCGGTGGTGCCCACCGATGGCAATGACAAGGGGCCGCAGCTGAAGGCGCCCGACTCGCTCGCCGCGAAGGTGCGCATCGAGTCGTACTCCCAGGACGGGTACGTGGGCAGCCAGGTGTTCTTCGAGGACATGTCGTTCGGCGAGGTCGGCCAGCTCGGTCAGCTGTCCGAGCAAACCCAGGGCATGTTCCAGCTGCAGTTCCAGCGCGCGGGCGACCTGGTGAGCCTGAGCGGGCGCGTCGACCTGAAATCCGTGCCGCCGCACGGCTCCGACGTGCAGTTCACCATCGCGTTCCCGGCCCGGGTGGCCAAGACCAACGGCAATCGCGAGGGCGACAACATCGTCTCCTGGAAGCTGCCCGCCGGCGACGTCTCCACATTGCGCGCCGAGGTCAGCTACGCCGACCCGAACACCCGCTCGTTCGCGGGCTGGGCGGGCATCGTCGGCGGCATCACCCTCGCCGTCGCCGCCATCGTCGCCGCGATGGCCTACATGGACCGCAATCCGCCCGCACCGGGCGCCCCCACCGGCCTGTCCTGGAGCCGCTGGTGGAAAACGGTCAAACAGGGCCGCTGAACCGTTGTGCCGCAGCCGAGTTCCGTGAGCCGGATGACGCAGACGGTGCGGTGCGGGGCCGGAATCTCGTTGCTGGGCGCTGGAATCGCGCTCTACAACCGGGTTACGGTGCGGCAGTTGGTGAATACCGCGGTCGAGGTGATCGAGCCGGTCACCGTGTGTGTTCCGGCTCGTGACGAGGCCGCGCGGCTGCCCGGGTTGATCGCGGATCTGCGGGCGCAGCGCGGAGTCTCGCGGATGAGGGTCGTGATTCTCGATGACGCGTCGGGCGACGACACCTTTGCGACGGCGATCGATGCGGCCGGTGGGGATCCGCGAATCACGGTGTTGCGCAACGACACCGAACCACCGCCCGGATGGACCGGCAAAGCTGCCGCGTGTGCGCGATTGGCCGAATCGGTGGATACGCCGGTGCTGGTGTTCGTCGACGCGGATGTGCGGCTGGCACCGGGGGCGGTCGCCGCGGCCGTCACCGAATTGCGCAGGCAGCGGGTCGCGTTGGTGGCACCGTGGCCGAGGCAGCGGGCCGACACGGTGGCCGAGGCGCTGGTGCAGCCGTTGCTGTGCTGGTCTTGGGCGGCCACACTGCCGATCGCGCTGGCCAATCGGAGCCTACGGCCGTCGACTTCCGTTGCCTGTGGCCAGTTCCTGGTGTTCGATACCGCCGCCTACCGAGCTGTCGGCGGACATGCCGCGGTTGCCGCAAGCGTGACCGAAGACCTCGATATCGCCCGAACACTGCGCCGGGCAGGACAACCCACCACCCTCGTCGCCGCGGGCCGCATGGCGAGCACCCGAATGTACGAGGGCGCTGCCGAACTCGACGCCGGATACACCCGCTGGCTGTGGTCCGCGTACGGCGGCACCATTGCGGGCGGAGCCGCCGTGGGAACGCTTGCCGCCCTGGCCTATTGGATCCCGCCCTGGGCGGCGGTAGGCGGTCGTGGGGCCGTCCGCCGCGCCGGTGCCGTCGGCTACGCGGCGGCCGTCACCGGCAGGCTGCTGGCCCGCTCCACCGAAACCAGCGGACCGCTCTCCCCCGCCGATGTCCTTGCGGCCCTGGCCCACCCGTTCTCGGTGCTCGCCTACCTACTGCTGTGGGCACGCTCCCAGCGCGCCCGCCGACGCGGCGCGCTGCGCTGGAAAAGTCGCGCGCTCAACACATAACGCCTTCCTACGGAACCTCGGTGATCCCCACCGTCGGCAGGAAGAAGCAGGACTTGCCGCCGTTCTCGACGGTCCCGAAGACCGCGGCGAGCACCGTGCCCTGCCCGGTGTCGACGGGCACGGCGCGCACGCCACCCATCGGGAGGGCGGCGAAGAAGAAGTCCTGGATGGCGCGTTCGGCGATGGGCCGCAGGGCGATCGGGACTTCGGCGGGGATCATCGCGCGCAGGATGGTGGACAGCGGGCCCATCGAGGCGAGGCCGCCGCGGCCGCTGGTCACGTTCAGCCAGGCCACCTGCATGCCGGTGGTGTCCGGTCCGTCCTGGTTCAGGCCGTAGGGGACGAAGGTGAACATGGTCTGTCCGGCCTTGACGGCGGACAGGTCGAGTCCGGGGATGGTGACCGAGGTCTTGGGCCATGGGCCCGGCACCGCGCCGGCCACGGCCGGGGCGAGACCGAGGGAGTTGCCGTTGAGGCAGTACGCGGCCGCGGTCGGGTAGAGAAACGGCTGCATGCCGAAGGCGCGCAGGCCGTCGATCGCGGTGTTGTAGACGCCGAACAGGTCGCCGGGCGCGACGGTTCCGGTCTGGGTGGGACCGGGCGGGACGGGGGCCGTTGCAGACGGCGTCGGCGTCGCGCCCGCGGTGGGGGCGGCGAGCGCCAGCGCGCAGGTCGCGGCAGCGGACAGCATGGTCAGACGGCGCGGTACGGCCATGGCGACCTCTTCTCATCGTCGACGCGAATCGAAGGCTGACGGTACTCCGGCAAACGCTGTGAACTGGCTATATTGCCTGCGGCAAGCTCTCGGCGTGTCTTCGATGGGCGGCGGCGCCCCCTCGTCCCCGGGTTTCGCAAGACGAGTTCGCGGGGTCCGCACATCGAGGCTTGCGCTAAGCCGTATGCTGCTTCCCGGCGGAGCCGCCCCGGTATGTGAGCGCCCGCACCACGAAAGCCGACACCCGACAGGCCGTCCGCAATCAGGCTGAGCCAGCGCATGTCCGGCTATCGGAAATACCCGGCGAATCGAGCCGAGGCAAGATCTACGCTCACCGTGATTGCTTCCCTTGTCTAAGGGTTCCCCTGCTGGGCATGATAATTCGGCTCGACCCTGACATCATCCGGTGTCCGGATCGGCGACAACCATCCAGAGCGACCGAGAGACCTGGCTCGTCGACGTCGCAGCAACCCCCCGGCTCACCGGGTGCGGGTGCTTCCGCCGGGACCGATGGAGGAACCGAAGTGATCATCTCCGCTGTCCGAGGCGCCCGTTGGGGCCGCCGACATATCGACCAATGCAAAGTGACGTCTGCGAGCTGTCGGGGCTGACCCGCAGCCAGTCTGTTGCACCCGTCGCTGGCCGGGTGATGTGACCGCGGCCCGAGGTGGCGCGGTCTCGTTCGTTCTTCCGAAGGACCCCGACCATGAGTGAGCGCAGCGAGCGAACACCAGCTGCAGTCATGACGGAGCCGAGCGCCGGCCAGGTGCAGTCATGACCGCGTCCACCGCACCCGACGCCGCCGCCCCCAGCACTACCGACGGCGATCCGGTCGCTACCGACACTCGCGCAACCGTCGCGCTCGATCTGGTGCCGGACGGATCCGCCACCAGCTCAGGCGATTCCGCGCCGACCGTCGCCAAGACCTGGCATCCGTGGCGCTGGGTGATCAGCGCCGTCGCGCTCATCCTGCTCGCCCAGTTCATCCACGGCTTGGTCACCAATCCCGGCTGGGATTGGCCGACTTTCGCGAAGTACATCACCGCGAAGTCCGTGCTGGCCTCGCTGAAGGTGACGCTGGAGCTCACCGCCTGGGGCACCGCGCTCGGCTTCCTGCTCGGCACCGCGCTGGCCATCGCGCGGCTGTCGAACAATCCGGTGCTCCGGGTGATCTCGTGGAGCTACATCTGGGCGTTCCGGTCGATTCCGCTCATCGTGCAGCTGCTGTTCTGGTTCAACATCGCCTACCTCTACAACACGCTGTCGATCGGAATCCCTTTCGGTCCTTCCTTTTTCACCTTCGAGGTGAACGGCGTGATCAGCGGATTCACCGCGGCGGTGATCGGGCTCGCGCTGCATCAGGCGGCGTACTCGGCCGAGATCATCCGCGCGGGCATCATCTCCGTCGACGCCGGTCAGCTGGAAGCCGCTGCCGCGCTGGGCATTCCGAAGGTGCGCCAGTTCCGCTCCATCGTGGTACCGCAGGCCATGCGCTCGATCCTGCCCAATGCGACCAACGAGGTGATCAGCCTGTTCAAGGGCACCTCGATCGTGTCGGTGATGGCGATCGCCGAGCTGTTCTACCAGGTCCAGGTGATCTACGGCCGCAACGGCCGGGTGGTGCCGCTGCTGCTGGTCGCCACCGCCTGGTACATCGTGCTCACCACCGTTCTCTCGGTGGCGCAGTACTACATCGAGCGTCACTACGCCAAGGGCACCCAGCGCACGCCACCGCCGTCACCGGCCCAGCGAGCCTGGCAGAAGCTGCGCGAGATCGCCGAATCCGGTTCCACCGCACCGCGAGGAGCGACCCGATGACCACCGCACTCGCCGTCGAAGTCCGCGGCGTCCGTAAAGCCTATGGCGCGCACGAAGTGCTGCGCGGCGTCGACCTGACCGTGCGCTCCGGCGAGGTGGTCACGGTGATCGGCCCGTCCGGTTCCGGCAAGTCCACGCTGCTCCGGGTGGTCAACCACCTGGAGTCGCTGGACGCGGGCACCGTGCACATCGACGGCGAGCTGATCGGATATCGGCTGCGCCGCAACACCTTGCACGCGCTGCCCGACCGCGAGGTGCGCAAACAGCGCTCGCGCATCGGGTTCGTCTTCCAGCAGTTCAACCTGTTCCCGCATCTGACCGTGCTCGACAACGTCACCATCGCACCGCTTTCCGCGCAACGCCGGGACCGCAAAGAGGTCGAGGCCGAGGCGCGGGTGCTGCTGGACCGAGTCGGCATCGGTGAACTGGCCGACGCGTACCCGCGCAGGCTCTCCGGAGGACAGCAGCAACGGGTCGCGATCGCGCGGGCACTCGCCTTGCGCCCCAGGGTGATCCTGTTCGACGAACCCACCTCCGCGCTGGACCCCGAACTCGTCGGCGAGGTCCTCGATGTGATCCGCGACCTCGCGCACGGCGGCACCGCGCTGGTGATCGTCACCCATGAGATCGGCTTCGCCCGCGAGATCGCCGACACCGTGGTGTTTCTCGATGCGGGCGCCATCGTCGAGCAGGGGCCGCCCGAGGCCGTCCTCGACAATCCGCACCACCCGCGCACCCGCGCGTTCCTTTCCCGAGTCCGTTGATGAACAGGTTCCCGATGAAGCTCTCCGCCCTGGCCACCGCCGCCGCGACCGCGGTCGTACTGCTGGCCACCGGCTGCACCGATCCCGAAGCGGAGTCCGCGGCCCAGCCCGCCGGTGCCATCACCTTCGACCTCTCCGCCGCCCAGACCGGCCGGGTGCGCACCACCAAGGTGGACAACATCGCCGCCGAAGTGCCGCAGGCCATTCGGGATCGCGGCACCCTGGTGGTGACCGGTGCGTCCGGCACCGCGCCGCCGCTGCGCTTCTACGCCGACGACGACAAGACCGTGGTCGGCTCCGAGGTCGATTTCGCCTCCCTGGTCGCCGACATCCTCGGCCTGAAACTCGAGCTGCAGGTGGCGGATTGGTCGCAGAACTTCGTGCGCATCGATTCCGGCGAGGTGGACGCGTTCATCTCCAACGTGACGGTCACCGAAGAGCGTAAGGAGAAATACGACTTCGCCACCTACCGCAACGACACCGTCGCACTGGAGGTGCCCAAGCAGAGCACCCTCGAGTACAAGGATCCTAAGAGCCTGGCGGGCAAGCGGATCGGCGTCGGCAGCGGCACCAACCAGGAGCAGCTGCTGGTGAAGTGGAACGAGCAGAACCGCGCGGCGGGCTTGGCGCCCATCGACATCGCCTACTTCCAGCAGACCAGCGACTACTACCTGGCGCTCGCCTCGCAGCGGCTGGACGGCTACATCGGTCCCAACCCGACCGCGATCTACCACTCCGCCACCGCGAACCAGACCAAGATCCTCGCCACCTTCTCCGGTGCGGGCGACGCGCTGCAAGGCGAGATCGCGGTGCTCACCAAGAAGAACAACGGGCTGATCACCGCGGTCCAGCACGCGCTGAACTACGCCATCCAACACGGCACCTATCAGCAGGTGATCGATCGCTGGGGCCTGAAGACCGAACAGGTCACCGAGTCGCGGATCAATCCGCCCGGCCTACCGAAGCAGCGGTGAGCCGGTGACCCAGCACCTTTCGCGGCCCGACCTACGGGTGCACCAGGTAGCACAGGACGATCCGCTGGCCGCGCCGCTGCTGGCCGAACTCGCCGTCGAATACAGCAGCCGCTACGGCCGCAGCCCGGGCGAGATGCACGCGTCGCTTCGTGACTATCCGGCAACGGAGTTCGCGCTGCCACACGGCGCCCTGCTGGTCGTCACCCGCGACAGCGAACCGGTGGCGGGCGGTGCGTTCCAGCGCTACGACGCGGAAACGGCTGAGCTCAAACGCATCTGGACCGCCCGCGAACACCGCAGGCAGGGGCTCGGGTTGTTCGTGGTCGAACAGCTCGAAGCCGAGATCGTGCGGCGCGGCTACCGGCGCATCTACCTGACCACCGGTCCACGCCAGCCCGAGGCCGTCGGCCTCTATCTGGCCGCCGGATACACCGCGCTCTACGACCCGGCCATACCCGCCGAGGAGATCGGCCCGCATCCGTTCGAGAAGTATCTGCCCGCGCTCACCGACGAACTAGGAGCAACCGCATGAAGTTCCTACTGTTCACCCTGGTCACCCGGGTGCCCGAGCCGACGACCGGTCGACTGCCCGGAACCAGGGAGCGGCTGCTGAATGTCGTCGAACAGGCCAGGCTGGCCGAGGATCTCGGTTACGACGGGTTCGCCGTCGGCGAGCGGCACGAGGATCCGTTCCTGTCCGCCGCACCCCCGGTGATCCTCAGCCACATCGCCGCGGTCACTTCCCGCATCACACTGTTCACCGCGGTCACCACGCTGAGCCTGCTCGACCCGGTGCGCGCCTTCGAGGACTACTCGACGCTGGACAATCTGTCCGGCGGCCGCCTGGAACTGATCATCGGCAAGGGCAACGGGACCGCGCAGGCCGAGCTGTTCCACGTCACCACCGACGACCAGTGGGACCGCAATCGCGAAGGCTACGACCTGTTTCGGGCGCTGTGGGCCAGCGACAGCGTCACCTGGTCGGGCCGGTTCCGGCCGGAACTGCAGAACGCCAAGGCCTTGCCGCGGCCGTGGCAGCCGAAGATCCGGATCTGGCACGGCAGCGCCACCAGCCGGGATTCGGTGGAACTGGCTGCGCGCCACGGTGATCCGTTGTTCTCGGCGAACGTCACCAACCCGATCGAGCCGTATGCCGAACTGGTCCGCCACTACCGGGAGCGCTGGGAGTTCTACGGGCGCAACCCGGCCGACGCGCTGGTCGGTGCGGGCACCGCCGGATTCCATGTCGCCCGCAGCTCCCAGCAGGCCCTCGCGACCTACCGCCCGATTTTCGAGGCGCGACTCGCGTTGGCGCGCAGGCTCGGCCTGCCGGTGGTGTTCGAGACGCTGGACGACTTCGTCACGCGCAGTTCGGCTTTGGTCGGCAGCCCGGAGCAGGTGATCGACAAGGTCGGCAGGCAGCACGAGCAGTTCGGCCACGAGGTGATCCACCTGTCCGCCGAGCGCGACGGCCGCCCCGAAATCGACTATCTGGACAGCCTCGCGCTGTTCCAAACCGAGGTGGCGCCGGAGCTGCGCCGCCGAATTCCCAGCCGTCCGTTGGCTATCGGCGCCGATACCGCCGAGCTCGATCCGCGTGACGAACCCGTCCGCACCGAAACATCTGGAGTTATTTCGTGATTCGCACCCGCTACCGAATCGTCGCGCTGGCAGGCGCGCTCGCCGCGGCCACCACCGTGGCCGCCTGCGGCACCGATTCGGCCGCACCCGGCGGCGACGCCGGACCGCCGAAGCCGGGCGGCACCCTGCGCTACGGCCTGTCGCAGGCGCCTACCTGCTCGGACCCCGCACAGTCGGCCACCAACCAAACCCTTTACGTGACACGGCAGATCGTCGATTCGCTGACCGATCAGGATCCGAAGACCGGCGAGCTGAAGCCGTGGCTGGCACAGAGCTGGGAGGTCACGCCGGATGCGAAGGTGTTCACCTTCCACCTGACCGACGGCGTCACCTTCAGCGACGGCACGCCGCTCACCGCGGATTCCGTGCGTAAGACCTTCGATTCGGTCATCAAGCTCGGCTCGGCCAAGGCGGCGCTGGCCTCGAGCTACCTCACCAACTATGTCGGCACCACCGCGGTGGACAAGCTGACCGCACGGGTCGAGTTCAGCAAGCCCAATGCGCAGTTCCTGCAGGCGTCCTCGACCGCCCAGCTCGGGATCCTGGCCGATGTCACCACCGCCAAGCCCGCCGAGCAGCGCTGCCTCGGCGACAACATCGCCAGCGGGCCGTTCACGTACGCGAACTACCGCCAGGACGCGTCGGTGACGCTGGCCAAACGCGCCGGGTATCAGTGGGGTTCGGCGGTGTTCGCGCATCGCGGCGAGGCGTATCTGGACAAGATCGAATTCACCGTGGTGCCCGAATCCGGTGTGCGCACCGGCAGTCTCGCGTCGGGTCAGCTCGACGCCATCAGCGATGCGCTGCCGCAGGACGCGCCGCAGCTCGAGGCCGCGGGCGGGCGGGTGCTGAGCACCGCGAATCCCGGTGTGCCGTTCGGTTTCCAGACCAACGTGACCCGGGGGCCGCTGCGCGATCCCGCGGTGCGCCAGGCCCTGCTGCCCGCGCTCGACCGTAGGCAGTTGGTGGACACCGTCCTCGGGCCGCAGTTCAAGCCCGCGACCAGCTCGCTGGCCAGCAGCACGCCCGGCTACCAGGATCTTTCGGCGCGGCTGGCCTACGACCCGGCCAAGGCCCGCGGCATTCTCGACCAGGCGGGCTGGGTGCCCGGCGGCGACGGCATCCGCGCGAAGAACGGTGAGCGGCTGTCCTTCTCGGTGCTCTTCAGCCAGGTATTCGCCGGTAATCAGGCGATCATCGAGCTGGTGCAGCAGCAGCTGCGGCAGATCGGCGTCGAGCTGAAGCTGAATCTGGTGTCGGCGGCCGAGGCGACGGCACGGCAGAACACGAAGGACTTCGACAGCAGCTACGGCAACACCACCCGCGCCGACGGGGACATTCTGCGCGCCTCGTTCGGCCTCGAAGGCCGCAATCTCAATGCGCGCGAACCCATCCCCGCACTCGATGACGCGCTGAACGGGCAGCTGAGCACGACCGACACCGGTGTCCGCAACGACCTCATCCACACCGCGCAGCAGCAGGTGCTCGACGCCGGGCTGCTGATTCCGACGGTGGAACTGTCCCAGGCCATCGGCGCTGCCGGCACCACCCAGGACCTGAAGTTCGAGGCGTCGGCGCGACTACAGTTCTTCGACACCTGGCTGAGCGGGCGGTAACCGTGGCGCGCTATCTGGCTCTGCGTGTCCTGCAAGCACTCTGGGTGCTGTGGGCGGCATTCACCATCTCCTTCGTGGTGCTCTACCTGTTGCCCGCCGACCCGGTCTCCATCGCGGCCGACGCCGGCGGCACGGGCACCCCGGTGGACAAAGCCGCCATTGCCGAACTGCAGGCCCGCTACGGGCTGGATCGTCCGCTGTGGGAACAATATTGGACCGCACTCGGCCATGCGGTGCGTGGCGATCTCGGCCACTCGATCGCCACCGGGCAGCCGGTGACCGATGCCATCGGCGACGCGCTGCCCGCGACGCTCGGATTGGCCGGGCTCGCCTTGCTTTTCGCGACCGTCGGCGGTGTGGCACTGGCCTTCGCCTCGACGTACACGCGGCGGCCATGGCTGCGCACCGCGCTCACCACGCTGCCCTCGCTCGCGGTGTCCGTGCCGACGTTCTGGACCGGATTGCTACTGCTGCAACTGTTCTCGTTCCGGCTGCGGTTGGCTCCGGCCTTCGGCGGTCACGGCTTCGCCGGTACGGTGCTGCCCGCGCTGGCCCTCGCGCTGCCCATCGGCGCGGTGATCGCGCAGGTGCTCACCGCCGGGCTGGCGTCGACCTGGCGGCAGCCGTACGTCGATGTGGCGCTGTCGAAGGGCGGTTCGCGCTGGTGGGTGCAGCGTAAGCACGTGCTGCGCCCGGCCAGCGTGCCCACCTTCACCATCGCGGGGGTGCTGGTCGGCAACATGCTCGCCGGATCGGTGGTGGTGGAGACGGTCTTCGCCCGACAAGGTGTCGGCCGTCTCACCCAGACCGCCGTACTGGCTCAGGACATTCCGGTGGTGCAGGGCATCGTCCTGCTCACCTCGGCCGTCTTCGTCACCGTGAATCTCGCGGTGGACCTGCTGTATCCGCTGCTCGACCCGCGCATCGTCACCCGATCGCGCCGGGCGGCCGCGCACGAGGAGACCGAAGACCGGATCGGCGGCACTGCCGAAGGGGTGGCAATTCATGGTTGACGTCATCGATGAGCGGCGCGGCACGGTGCCCCGCCTACGCACACCGGCGCTTCGGTGGAAGTGGTTGCGCGACAACGCGGTACTGGTCCTGTCCGGCGTGGTGGTGCTGCTCGCCGTCGGATGGGCCCTATTCCCTTCGGTGTTCGCCAGTGGCGATCCACTGGTCGGGGTGCCCGCGCAGAAGTTCCAAAGCCCCAGCGCGCAGCACTGGTTCGGCACCGACAATCTCGGCCGCGACCTGTACACGCGCATGGTGCATGGTGCCGGGCTCTCGCTGACCGCCACGCTCGCCGCGGTAGGCATCGCACTGATCACCGGGTCGGTCCTCGGCCTGCTGTCGGGCGCGGCCGGTGGCATCGTCGACGCCGCCGTCATGCGCGTCGTCGATGTGCTGCTTTCGATTCCGGCGCTGTTGTTGTCGCTGGCCCTGGTGACCGCGCTCGGCTTCGGCACCCGGAATGTGGCGATCGCGGTGGGTGTTTCACTGGTCGCCAACTTCGCGCGCGTGATGCGATCGGAGGTCTTGCGGGTACGGCACGCGGTATTCGTCGAAGCGGCGCGGGCTTCGGGAGTCCGCTGGTACACGGTGCTGCTGCGGCACGTGCTGCCCAACTCCTACCAGCCGGTGCTCGCGCTGGCCGCCGTCGAATTCGGCATGGCCGTGCTCTCCATCTCGGCCCTGAGCTTCCTCGGCTATGGCGCGAAACCGCCCACCCCCGAGTGGGGTTCGCTCATCTCCGAGGGCCGCAACTATCTCGCCACCGCCTGGTGGATGACCACCCTCCCCGGACTGGTCATCATCGCGGTCGTCGTGGCCGCCCAGCGCCTCGGGCGCGCCGTAGGAAGGAACGAATAGCCGATGACCACCACCGCTTCTTCGCCGCGCGCGGCACCCGCCGACGAGCGGGCCGAAACCGCAGCGCCGGAGTCGGGTCCGCTGTTGCGGATCGACAACCTGCGCGTGCGCTACCGGTCCGATTCCGGCGACGTCAACGCATTGGCCGGCGTCTCGCTCAGTGTGGCCCGCGGGGAAGTGGTGGCGCTGGTCGGTGAATCCGGCTCCGGCAAGTCCACTCTCGCGCAGGCGGTGATCGGCCTGCTCGGAGCGAATGCCGACATCACCGGCGGGACGATCGCGTTCGACGGGCACGTTATCGACACCCGGTCCGACCGGGCGTTGCAGCGGCTGCGCGGTGCGCGGATCGGGTTCGTGCCGCAAGATCCCGGGTTGTCGCTCAATCCTGTTCGGCGCGTCGGCGATCAGGTGGCCGAGTCGCTGCTGGTGCACCGGCTGGCCGACAAGCGGTCGGCGCGCGAGCGCGCGATCGAGCTGCTGGCCGAGGCGGGGATCGACCGGCCGGAATTGCGAGAAGTGCAGTACCCCCATGAGCTTTCGGGCGGGCAACGGCAGCGGGTGCTCATCGCGTCCGCACTGGCCTGCCGGCCGGAGCTGGTGATCGCGGACGAGCCGACCAGCGCGCTGGATGCCACGGTGGCGCGGCGGGTGCTCGATCAGCTGGCGGCCCAGATCGCGGCCAAGGGCACCGCGGTGCTGTTGATCACCCATGATCTCGCGGTGGCGGCCGAGCGCGCCGATCGGATCGTCGTGCTGAACGGCGGTGAGATCGTGGAGAGCGGACCGACGGCGACAGTGCTTGCCGAACCACGGCATCCGTACACCAAACGGCTGCTCGCCGCGTCGCCGAGCCTGGCGCCCGCGGGCGCCTATCGGACGCCCAAGCCGCGCGAGGGCGCGCCGCTGCTGGCGCTGCGTGAGGTGCACAAGCGGTTCCGCGCGCAGGCCGGTGGGTCGGTGACGGCGGTCGCCGGGGTCGGGTTCGAACTCGGCCGCGGCGAAACCCTCTCGCTGGTCGGCGAATCCGGCTCGGGCAAGTCGACCACGGCGCGAATCGCGTTGCGGCTCACCGAGCCCGACAGCGGCGGCGTCACCTTCGACGGGCACGAATTGACCCGGGTGCGCGGCACTCGACTGCGGGCACTGCGCAAGCGGTTCCAGGTGGTGTACCAAAACCCGTACTCGTCACTGGATCCCCGGTGGCGGGTCGGCACGATCATCGAAGAACCGTTGCGCGCGTACGGGGTCGGCGACCGTGCGGCCAGGCAGGCGCGCGTCGCTGAACTACTCGACCAGGTGGCGCTGCCCGCGCATTTCGCGCAGCGCCGCCCCGCCGAACTGTCCGGCGGACAGCGGCAACGCGTCGCCATCGCCCGCGCGCTCGCCCTGCACCCGGACCTCCTGGTGCTGGACGAGCCGGTCTCCGCCCTCGACGCCTCGGTGCAGGCGCAGATCCTGGAGTTGCTCGACCGGCTGCAGGCCGAACTGGCGCTGAGCTACCTGTTCATCTCGCACGACCTCGCGGTGGTCCGCCGCATCAGCGATCACGTCGCCGTCATGCGGCACGGCCGCATCGTCGAATCCGGGCCGACCGCCGCGATTTTCGACAACCCGCAGCACGAGTACACCCGTGAGCTGCTTTCCGCCATCCCCACCCCCGCCGTCGCGAAAGGACCATCCTGATGTCGGCATCGACCTACCGGCACAGCCGGATACTCGTCCGCACCGACCGGCCCGCGCACTGCCGGAGCAGGCCGGAACGGGGTTCGCTGCCCACCAGGGCAAAGCGTTGGTGCCGTACGCATCTGCACGTGCCCGAGCACACCGCGGCCACCGACCTGTGGCAGCACGCGTTCTTCTTCGCGCCCGACGCCGCCGGCGTGCACCCGGCGGCGCGGCAGTGCCTCGACTGGAAGGAAACCTACTGATGGCCGAATCCGAGTTCTTCCTCGGCCTGGAACTCGCCGGAACCGGGATCCACCCGGCGTCCTGGCGACGCGACGACTCGCGGGCCGAGGATCTGTTCACCGGCGAGTACTGGGTGGCCGCGGTCACCGCGGCCGAAAAGGCCGGTGTCGACGCGGTATTCGTGCCCGACTCGTTCGGGTTGCAGCCCGGTGGGCCCGGCGTGGCGCGCGGCAGGCTCGACGCGGTGGCGATCGCCGCCAGGGTGGCGGCGGCGACTCGGCACATCGGCCTGCTGCCACAGGGCGCGGTGACCCATACCGAGCCGTTCCATCTGGCCAAGGCCATCCAGAGTCTCGATTTCGCCACGTTCGGGCGCGCCGGTTGGGAGGTCACCGTATCCGAAGGGGTGGAGCAGGCACGGGCATTCGGGCGCAAGGACGAACAGGACGCGGTGTCGCTGTGGCATGAGGCCGACGAGGCGATCGAGGTGGTCACCCGGCTGTGGGACAGCTGGGAGGACGACGCGGAGATCCGCGACGTGCCCACCGGGCGCTTCATCGATCGAGACAAGCTGCACTACATCGACTTTGCCGGGGACAACTTCTCGGTGAAGGGGCCGTCGATCACGCCGCGCTCGCCGCAGGGGCAGTCGATCGTGGTGGTGCGGGCCGATGTCGACGCGAGCACGGGTGTCGCGGTGCGTCGAGGCGACCTGATTCGGGTCGCCGCAGCCAATCTCGACGCGGCACGGGTCTTGCGCACGGCGCTGCGGACGGCCATCCGAGCGGCGGACCGCGATCCGGACGCCGTGCGAATTCTGCTGGATGTCGACGTCCATCTGGCCGAGGCATCGGACGCCGCGCAGGCCGAGGTGGCCCAGTTGGATCGATGGTCCGAGGCTGCTGCCCCGACCGGCCTGCGCCACATCGGAACTCCGGCGACACTGCGCGAGTTGCTCGGAGCCATCCGTGCTTCCGGCGCGGCCGACGGTGTCGTGCTCCGCCCGCTCGCGGTACCGGCGACCGTTGGCCACCTCGCCGCGTTGGCACGTAAGCCGCTGTCCGCCAGCACGTTGCGCGATCGGCTCGGCTTGCCGAGGCCACGCAGCCGCTACGCCGACACCACCACGATCCAGGAAGGCACGCCGTCGTGACCGGCAAACCACGCAAGCAGATCCATCTCGCCGCCCACTTCCCCGGCGTCAACAACACCACCGTCTGGGCCGACCCGGCGTCCAAGAGCCAGGTCGAATTCGAGTCGTTCGTGCACCTGGCGAAGACCGCCGAACGCGGCCTGTTCGACTTCTTCTTCCTCGCCGAGGGGCTGCGGCTGCGCGAACACCTCGGGCGCATCCACGATCTCGACGTGGTCGGCAGGCCGGACACCTTCACGGTGCTCAACGCGCTGGCCGGGGTCACCGACAAGCTCGGCCTGGCGGGCACCATCAACAGCACTTACAACGAGCCGTTCGAGCTCGCCAAGCAGTTCGCGTCGCTGGACCACCTGTCCGGCGGCCGCGCCGCCTGGAACGTCGTCACCTCCTCCGACGCGTTCACCGGCGAAAACTTCCGCCGCGGTGGCTATCTCGAGCATGCCCAGCGCTACCAGCGCGCCGCCGAGGTGGTCGAGGTGACCCGCAAGCTGTGGGACAGCTGGGCCGCCGACACCCTGGTGGTCGATCGGGCCGCCGGCGTGTTCGCCCGTGAGATCCCCGAAACCCGCCATCGCGGTGGGCAATTCGATATCGCCGGACGCTTCGTGCTGCCGCCGAGCCCGCAGGGGCACCCGGTGTTGTTGCAGGCGGGCGATTCCGATGACGGCCGCGAGTTCGGGGCGGCCGCCGCCGACGCGATCTTCACCGGCCACGGCACGCTCGAAGCGGGACAACACTTCTACGCCGACGTCAAGGGCCGGTTGGCGAAATACGGCCGGACACCGGACGAGCTGAAGATCCTTCCCGCCGCCACCTTCGTGCTCGGCGACAGCGCACAGGACGCCGAGGATCGTGCCCGCCATATCCGGCGCCAGCAGGTCGGCCCGCAGACCGCCATCGCGTTCCTCGAACAGGTTTGGGGCCGTGACCTTTCCGGCTACGACCCGGACGGTCCGCTGCCCGACGTGCAACCGACCGACAATGTCACCATCACCCGCGGCCGGGTACGCCACGCCAAAGACCCGCGCGAGGTCGCCGACGCATGGCGGGCCAAGGCCGAGGCCGAAAAGCTCAGCATCCGTGAGCTGATCATCGAGGTCACCGCGCGTCAGCAGTTCGTCGGCACGCCCGCCGCGGTGGCCGAGCAGATCGACACCTACGTCCAGTCCGACGCCAGTGACGGTTTCATCCTGGTCCCGCATCTCACCCCGGCCGGGCTGGACGAATTCGTCGACCGGGTCGTCCCGGAACTGCAGGAGCGCGGCAGTTTCCGCACCGAATACACCGGCACAACCCTGCGCGAGCATCTCGGGCTGCGCCATCCGCACCAGCACACCACCGCCCACGAAGGAGCACGAGCGTCATGACGACAAGCATCAGCACCGTTTTCGAAACCGAGTGGGCGCATTGGCATCACGCCAGGGAGGACCAGCTGCGCGACCCGCTCGGCTTCCTCAGCCTGACCGGATTGCATTGGCTCACCGATCAACCCGAGCGGCTGCCGGACGTACCGGGCACCTGGTGGGTCACCGACGACAAGGTGTTCATCACCGCGCAGCCCGCCGACCGGCTGGAGTTCGACGGGGTCGGCATCGCGGGTGTGCAGATCGTCACGCCGGCCGAGGGTGCGCCGGGACTCAGTGTGCTGCACGAACATCGGGTGCTCGAGGTGATCCGGCGCACCGGGCTGTACGCGGTGCGCGTGCACGATCCGGCGGCGCCGACGCTGTCGAGTTTCGACGGCATTACCACTTACGCGCCGGATCCGCGCTGGGTGGTGCAGGGCCGGTTCACGCCGTTCGACGAGCAGACCACGGTGACCACCGGTGCCGTCGTCGACGGGCTCGAACATCACCACACCGCCTCTGGCACCATCGAATTCACCGTCGGCGAGGCCACCGAGCGGGTGATCGCGTTCGGCGATCCCAGCGACCTTCGCCTGCTGTTCACCGATGCGACCAGCGGCATCACCACCTATCCGGCGGCACGCGCGCTCGCGGTCGGTGCACCGGATGCGGACGGCACGGTGCGCCTCGATTTCAATCGCGCGGCCAACTTGCCCTGCGCCTTCACCGATTTCGCGACCTGCCCGCTCGCGCCCGCCGAGAACCGGCTGCGCGTGGCGATCGAGGCGGGCGAGCAGCATCCACGGCTAGGGAGGAATTCATGACCGTGCCACTGTCCATCCTCGACCTGTCCCCGGTCAGCGCCGGGTCGACCGCGCAGCAGGCGCTGCGCAACACCATCGATCTCGCGCAGCACGCGGAACAGTGGGGCTACCACCGCTATTGGCTGGCCGAGCACCACTTCGTCTCGGTGGCGAGTTCCTCGTCGATCACCCTGATCGGCCTGGTCGCGGCGGCCACCTCGCGAATTCGGGTGGGGTCGGCGGCCGTTCAGGTCGGCCACCACACCTCGGCGTCGATCGTGGAGGCGTTCGGCACCATCGATGCGCTGTATCCCGGGCGGCTCGACCTCGGACTCGGGCGGTCCGGTCACCGGCGCAGCCAGTACGGCTCGGAGCCGTCGCACTCGAAGGGCAGCCACCCCAAGATCGACACCGCCACCGGGCGGACCGAGATCAGGGACGGCGTGGTCGTTCCACCACCGTTCGATCCCGGCCGAGTCGCGGATCGGTCGAAGTTCCTCGCCTCGGCCGCCGCACTCCAGCAGGAGGGCGCGCAGCCACTGGACTTCGCCGAACAGGTCGACGAGGTGCGCGCGCTGCTCGGCGGCCACTTCGTGAGCAAGGACGGCGTTGCGCTGCATGCTGTTCCGGGTGAGGGCGCACAGGTCGAGCTGTGGCTGTTCGGCAGCTCGGGCGGGGAAAGCGCGGTGCTGGCCGGGCAGCTCGGACTGCCGTTCGCGGCGGCCTATCACGTGTCGCCCGGCACCGCCCTGGACGCCGTCGAGTCCTACCGGGCCGCCTTCCGCCCCTCCGCGCAGCTGGCCGAACCATACGTGGTGATCTCGGCCGACGTGGTCGTCGCCGGTGACGACGCCACCGCGCAACACCACGCGTCCACGTACGGCCACTGGGTACACAGCATTCGCAGCGGCGCAGGCGCGGCCGACTACCTCGACCCCGACACCGCCGCCCCGCTCACCCCGGAGCAGCACCGCCTGGTAGCCGACCGCCTGGCATCCCAATTCGTCGGTGCGCCAGGCACCGTCGTGGAACGCCTCGAGGCCCTCCAACGCGTCACCGGCGCCGACGAACTCCTCGTCACCAGCATCACCCACCACCACGCCGACCGCCTGGAATCCCACCGCCTCCTCGCCGACGCCTGGGGCCTACGCGCCGCCCGCGCCGCCTAAAACCCCGCGCACCCCTTCGCCTGGCGCGCACGAGCACCTTCGCGCGCGCCAGGCGTGCGCGGCGGTCGGCGCCGCTGTCAGCACCAGCTGCACTCTCTCTCGGGATCTGCACTCGGAATAGGGCCCTAGTGCCAGTGCAGGTCCCGAGAGAGAGTGCAGCTAGTGCCTCGTCCCGATAGGAGCGGGGGCAGGCCGAAGAAGGTCGATCGAGCGACGTGTGAACGCATCGCCCCGTGACCTGAGCTGACCGTTCTCGACATGGAGCCTGTCGAAACTGCGAGAAGCGTTGGCCCGGGGAGAAACTCTACGTCATCGCCGACAACTTCTCCCCGCACAAGCGCGCCGAGGTCCGGGACCGGACGCTAAATCAATCCACGATCCATCCAGCGTTTCGATAGGCGGTGATAGCCGCTGTCTCGTTTTCGTCACATTTATTGACGATACTCAGCGATGGATTGGGGAGATTGTTGTCGAGATGCTTCGCCGCTGTCTCTGCGTCGTCTGCGGCGTCCCGCGCCATACCGTGAGCTCCCACGCATATTCCTCTTTGGCATGCCCCGAGCGCAGTGGCGGTTTCCCTGGCGATCACAGCCGCAGCATGAGCGGTAGTGAAATAACCTTGGGCTGCTTTATCGGCATCATTGGACTTTGCGTATTTCGTGGCGTAATTCAATCCGGCATCGGCATCACCGAGTACGCCTGACAGGTCGCCCGGCCCACTCGTTGTCCAGTTGGCTTTTTGTGCCATCACATAGTCGAATGCCTCGTGCGCGCGAAAAGCGGCACTGGCGGCACGCTGGGCATGGCAACGAGCAGCATTCGTGGACTGATTCTGCTCATCGCCGCTCGAGCAGAATTGCGGCGGCGCAGCGGCGTGCGCGGGAACACCTACCGAAAGCGCCGCCATTACTCCCAATGCGCCGCTGAACCCGATCAGAAGGATGCGCTGGCGCCCGGGTATCCGACGAGTCGCAGCGGATCGGTCATGAGTAAGGCGCATTGCGCTCCGTCCGTCAGTCGTAGCCAGCCGATCTGGTCTACCGTATGACCAGGTATTCGATCCAAATGCGAGAATGGATGGGTATCGGTTGTCTGCTCGTCTTCGTGAGCTTCTGCAACCGGCGTCCCTCCTCCGGGCTCACCGCTCGCACAGGTTGTGGGGGTGGGATTGGGCATATCGACATACTTCTGCCGATCGGGCGGAAACATACAAGCGTGCATGTATATTTCTGGCCGATCAGGATAGGGAGGATATCGATGAGGATTGCTCCAGGCCGACGGTGGACCAGGGGTTTTGTCGGAGTGCTTGCGCTGCTTGCGGTTTCGCAGGTGTTGGTGGCCCCTGGGGTGCCGGCCGCACCTGAGGGGGCGGACGCGTGGACGGCGCTGCACGATGGTCCGCAGCAGTATCCGGCTATGCATATCGACTGGGACGTGCCGATCACCATGAGTGATGGCACCGTGCTGAAGGCCAATGTGTACCGGCCTGCGGATGCGAATGGGCCCGTCAGTACGCCGCTGCCGACGATCGTGAATCTGACGCCCTACACCAAGCTGCTGTCGATGATCGCGCAGACGGCGCTGTCGGTGCCGGTGCTGTCCGACGCCGTGGTCGGGTTCCTGCGTGACTTCCAGTTGCCCGGAACGCCTTTGGAGGCGCTGACCGAGGCGACCAGGGTGGCGGGCGGCGGGTTCGGGCGCGCTTTCGCGGTGGATCCCAACCTGATTCGCAGCGGCTACACCCAGGTGGTGGTCGATGTGCGCGGAACCGGTTTCTCCCAAGGGATCTGGGAGCCGTGGGGCCCGAAGGACCAGCAGGACACCCCCGAGGTCATCGCCTGGGCGGCGGCGCAACCGTGGTCGGACGGCAAAATCGGGATGACCGGCGCCTCTTACTCCGGGATCAATCAGGTGCAGGCGGCCGAAAAGCAGCCGCCCGCACTGAAAGCCATTGTGCCGGTGGTGCCGGGCAATGATCTGGTGCGCGACATGATCGCCCCGGGCGGCGCGGCCATCGGCATCCTGCTGCCCTACCTGCTCGCGGTGAACGTGGCCAAATTCCTGCCGGATCTCGTGTCGCTGGTGCAGGGCAGGTTCGATATGCAGTGGCTGGCCGACCGGCTGGCCAGCCCGATGTCGTTCCTGGACGTGGGAATTCAGACCATGGGCACCGATTCCTTCGACACCATTCAGCCACAGCTACAGAGCGTCCTCGACCCGGACAGTCCGATCCGCCAGGCCTGGCTCGGACATCCCGAGCGCATCACCGTGCCCACCCTGGTGATCGGTGGCTGGCACGACAACTTCGCCAACGGCGAACCCCGCATCTACCAAGACATTCCGCTGCCGCCCGGCCAGAAGCAGCTGATCATGGGCAACAGCTACCACGTGAACGCGGGCTTCGACATGCGCGGCAGGTCCGGCGAACCGCCGCGCATCGATGTGCTCACGCGTGCCTGGTTCGACAAGTGGCTCAAGGGCATCGACAACGGCATCGACGGTTACGGCCCGGTGACGATGTGGCAGCAGGGCGCGGGCTGGACCAGCAACGAGCAGTTCCCGCGAGCCGAGGCGAGTCATCGGCGGCTGTATCTGTCGGCGGCACCGAGCGGCAGTACCAACACCAGCGTGCATGACGGAACCCTCACGGCCGAAACGACTTCGGAGACGACCCGGCTCACCGTCGCGCCCGGTCTGGCCAGCCTCTGCTCGTCCGACTCGGTCCAGGGCACCGCAGGCATCCTCGTCTTCTCCGGCTGCGGCAAGGACGCCAGGGTGCAAGAACTCAGCGGGCTGACCTTCACCAGCCCGCCGGTGGCCGAGCCGACGACCATCTCCGGGCCGATCGCGGTGCACCTGAACACCGTGCACGACGCCACCGACGGCTACTGGACCGCGACGCTGAATGACGTTGCCCCCGACGGCCGTTCGGTGACATTGACCACCGGCCAGCTGATGTCCTCGATGCGCGCCGTCGACGACGACAAGAGCCGCCGCTCCCCCGACGGCGCCTACACCGACCCGTTCCCGCTGATGTCTCTCGCCGCCAGGCAGCCCACGGTCCCCGGCCGGCCCACCCAGCTCGACCTCGGCCTCGCCCCCACCGACGCGATACTGCAACCGGGACACCGGCTCCGGATCGACATCTTCGCGGGCAACTACCCGAAGGGCCTGCCCATCCGCCCGATGCTGGACGCGACCGAGCTCAAACCCCAACACCTGCAACTGGATCCGGCAGCACCGAGCTACGTCAACGTCCCGCTCGCCGGAACCCCCGGCTGGTAACCCACGCCTCTCCACTTCCCGCACCGGAATCTCATGCGATTTCGGTGCGGGAAATCAGGAGGCGGTACTGATCGGGGCGACTGTCAGGCGCTGATCGGGGCGGCGGTGACGCCGTAGCCGAGGTTGGTGAGCACCTCGGTGGTCGCCTTGGCGAAGTTCAGCGTGATGAAGTGCAGGCAGGGCGCGCCCTCATCGATGAGCCGCTGCGCCATCTCGGTGGCGATCTCGATGCCCACCTCGCGCACCGCAGCCTGATTCGCATCGGGTGTGTCGCCCGCGGCCTTGTTCAGCCGCTCGAGCACCGACGACGGCAGCGCGCGGCCGCACAACTCCTCGGCCCTGGCCACCGTGCGCAGCGACGTGATCGGCATCAGCTCGGGGATGATCGGCTTGGCGCCCTCGATCGGGTCGAACTTCACGATCCGGTCCCGCAACCGCAGGTAGTGGTCGACGTCGAAGAACATCTGGGTGATCGAATACTCCGCGCCCGCACGCAGTTTCGCGGCCAGGTACGCGGTGTCGGAGTCCAGATCCGGGGAACGGTGGTGGCCCTGCGGGAACGACGCGACGCCGACATGGAAGTCGCCGAGGTCGCGCACGATGCGCACCAGTTCCTCGGCGTAGGCGACACCCTCGGGATGCTGCTGCCATTCGCCGAGCGGATCGCCGGGCGGGTCACCGCGCAGCACCAGGATGTTGCGGATGCCGGAATCGGCGTAAGAGCCGACCAGCGAACGCAATTCGGACAGGCTGTGTTCCACGGCGGTCAGGTGCGCCACCGGCAGCAAGGTGGTCTGTTGCGCGAGTTCGCCGGTGACCCGCACGGTGCGGTCACGGGTGGACCCGCCCGCGCCGTAGGTCATCGAGACGAACGCGGGATGCATCCGCTCGAACTGGCGCACGGCCCGCCACAGCCTGGCCTCGTTGGCGGCGTCGCGCGGCGGATTGAACTCCACCGAGAACGGCACCGCGGCGGTGGAATGGGCCCGCAGACTCTGGACAACCGAGGGTGTGGCAGAGACGTCCGGGTGCGTCCGGGGCGGACGGCCTGGGGTCGAGCGTCCCCGCGCATTGTCGAAAGTCACCGGTTCAGTGTAGTGGTGACCGGCGGCAGGCCCCACCGGTCGTACCGACGAGTACGCGTATTCTTCGGACCGAACCAGTAGCGCTTCGCGCCTACCCACCGCACGACTTTGGAGGCTCCCCTGTCCGCCGGACCTGGTATCCAGACGCCTCACCGCACCTCGGCGGCCGAGCTCATCGCAGCGCAGCCAGGGACGCCTGCCTTCGTCACCGCCGTGGAAGGTGCGCTGACCAGGTTCTTCGCCACTCGGCGCGGCATGGTCGAGGAACTCGGGCCGGTGTTCGTGGAGGCCGCGGACGCGCTGGAACTGTTCGTGCTGCGCGGCGGCAAGCGCACCAGGCCCGCGTTCGCCTGGACCGGCTGGCTCGGCGCGGGCGGCGATGCCGACGGCCCGGCCGCCGGCGCGGTGCTGACCGCGTGCGCGGCGCTGGAACTCGTGCAGGCCTGCGCGCTGATCCACGACGACATCATCGACTCCTCGCGCACCCGCCGTCGCTTCCCGACGGTGCACGTCGACTTCGAGCAGCGCCACCGCGACCGCGGCTGGGCGGGCGACTCCGCGCACTTCGGCGCCAGCGTCGCGATCCTGGTCGGCGATCTGGCGCTGGCCTGGGCCGATGACATGGTGCACGCCTCCGGACTCGACCCGGCGGCGATCGCCCGGTTCGCGCCGGTGTGGGCGAGCATGCGCACCGAGGTGCTCGGCGGCCAGCTCCTCGACATCCACGGTGAGGCGGGTGCCGACGAGTCGGTCGAGGCCGCGCTGCGAATCAACCGGTACAAGACCGCCGCCTACACCGTCGAACGCCCGCTGCACCTCGGCGCGGCCATCGCCGACGCCGACCAGGGCCTGGTCGACGCCTACCGTCTCTTCGGCACCGACATCGGCATCGCCTTCCAGCTGCGCGACGACCTACTAGGAGTGTTCGGCGATCCCGCCGTCACCGGCAAACCGTCCGGCGACGACCTGCGCGAGGGCAAGCGCACCGTGCTGCTCGCCGAGGCGCTGGCCAGGGCCGACGAGGCCGACCCGGCCGCGGCGAAGCTGCTGCGCACCAGCATCGGCACCGATCTGGGCGCGGAAGACGTGGCGAAGCTGCGCGACGTCATCACCGAACTCGGCGCGGTGGACGAGGTGGAACGCCGGATCGGCGAGCTCACCGACGCCGGGCTGGCCGCTATCGAAACCAGCACGGCGACACCGGCCGCGAAAGAGCGGTTGCGGGCCATGGCATTGGCGGCGACCAAGCGCGCTGCGTGAAAGTGGTTGGGGCGGATCGGGTCACGCTGATCGACCCCGATCCGGCGCGTGCTGCGAAGAGGGGAATCTCATGAAAGACGTTGCCGCATCGACCGATCGGGTGCCTCTCGATCAGGGTAAGCCAATTGTCACCTCAGATCAGGCCACTGCCCGTCCGATGAAAACCGTTGCCGGACCGACTGATCGCGTGGTCGTGGTCGGCGCCGGGCTGGCCGGACTGTCCGCCGCGCTGTACCTCACCGGCGCTGGACGCAAGGTCACCCTGATCGAGCGAGCCGATCATCCGGGCGGGCGGGTCGGGTGCTATCAGGGACCTGACTACGAGATCGATTCCGGCGCAACCGTGTTGACGCTGCCCGAGCTGATCACCGACGCGCTGGCCGCGGTCGGCCGGACACCAGAGACCTGCAAGCCCGCGCTGCGCATCCAGCAGCTGGCCCCCAGTTATCACGCCACCTTCGCCGACGGCGCGACGCTGCGCGTCTTCGCCGACCCCGACGCCATGGCCGACGAGGTCGCGCGGGTCTGTGGCCCGGCGGAGGCGCGGCGCTATCGGCGGCTGCGGGATTGGCTGGCGCGGATCTACGCGGCCGAGTTCACCGAATTCATGGACACCAACTTCGATTCGCCGCTCGACATGGTCCGGGTGCCCGAAAAGCGGCGTGCGCTAGCGGCTTTGGTGCGCCTGGGCGGGTTCGGCAGGCTCGGTCCCCGGGTCGGCCGGATCCTGCGGGATCCGCGGCTGGCCCGGTTGTTCACCTTCCAGTCGCTGTACGCGGGCCTGCCGCCCGCCGAGGCGCTGGCGGTGTACGGCGCGATCCCGCACATGGACACCTCGCTCGGCGTCTACTTCCCCGAAGGCGGCATGCGGGCCATCGCGACGGCCATGGCCGAGGCGTTCACGGCGGCGGGCGGGACGCTCGAACTGGGCACCGAGGTGACCGGGGTGGACTACGCGAGGCGGCGGGCCGAACGCGTGCGCACCGCGGACGGTCGCACGTTCGACTGCGACGCCCTGGTGCTGACCGTCGATCTCGGCTCCATCGACCGCTTCGGCGTACGGCGTCGCCGCGGGTTGCGGGCCGCGCCCTCCGCGGTCGTCGCACACGGCACGGTGCCCGCCGCGGTGGCCGGCACCTGGCCCATCCAGGCGCACCACACCATCGACTTCGGGGCGGCGTGGGACAAGACGTTCGCGGAGATCGCGGGTCGACGTGGCCGGTTGATGAGCGACCCGTCGTTATTGCTCACTCGACCCGCCCTCACCGACCCCGGCCTCTACATCACCCGCCCGGACGGACAGCACGAACCATTCTCCTTACTGGCACCCTGCCCGAATTTGGACGCCGCTCCCCTGGACTGGCCCCGAATCGGCCCCGCCTACCTGCGCGAACTGCTCCAAGTGCTGGAAGAACGCGGTTACTCGGGCATTGCCGCGCATTTCACCGTCGACCATCTCGACACCCCGCAAACCTGGCGCGATCAAGGCCTGCTGGGCGGCACACCGTTCTCCACGGCGCACCTCTTCCGGCAAACCGGACCATTTCGTTCGCGCAATTTTCCGCGCACCAGCGACAATGTAGTTATCGCCGGTTGCGGCACCACCCCGGGCGTAGGGGTGCCGACCACGCTGCTGTCTGGAAAACTGGCGGCAACCCGCATTACCGGCGAGCGCCGCCCGCTCGAGATGAAACCGCGCGTACCAGCGAGATAGTGTTCCCGGCGACGCCGTAAACTAGGCGCCGACCTATTCACTCGCGGTTGCGACCGCTGACCATTCGGGGGGACCGACACCAGATGGCTTCCCCCGAAACGCGCGCCGCAGAGGCCACATTGACTGAAATCACCGGCCACGCACCGAACATCGCGGCGAAACGCGAATCGGCCGCCGTCGAGCCCCCGAGTGCACGGTCCTGGATGCGTACCGCCGCCCTCTTCCTGCGCAGCCCGGAAGGGCATGCCGCGATGCTCGGCTTCTACGGCGCGATCATGATCACCTTCGGCGGCTTCGGCGCGGGCAGCACCCGCAAGCGCGACCCGATACTCGAAGCGCTACACCTGTCCTGGCTACGGTTCGGCCACGGGTACGCGCTGTCGACGATCGTCATCTGGATCGGCGTGCTGCTCATGATCGTCGCGTGGGTGCGACTCGGCCGCACCACCATCGGGCGCGACGATCGCCTGGATGCTGGTGTGACGCTCAACGAGCTACGCGCGATCGTCGGGATCTGGATCACCCCGCTGCTGTTCGCCGTGCCCATGTTCAGCCAGGACGTCTATTCGTATCTCGCGCAGGGCGCGCTGCTGCGCGACGGCTTCGATCCCTACGTCAGCGGACCCATCGTGAACCCCGGCGTGCTGCTCGACAACGTGAGCCCGGTGTGGAAGACCACCACCGCGCCATACGGCCCGATCTTCCTGCTGCTCGGCCGCGGCATCACCAGCATCACCGGCGACAATGTCGTCGCGGGCACCATCGCGATGCGGATCGTCATGCTGCCCGGCCTCGCGCTGATGATGTGGGCGGTGCCCTATCTGACCAAGCACCTCGGTGGCAAGCCGACGGTCGCGCTGTGGCTCGCGGTGCTTAACCCGCTGGTGCTGATCCACCTCTGGGGTGGCGTGCACAACGAGATGCTGATGGTCGGCCTGATGTGCGCGGGCATCGCGCTGGTGCTGGAACGCCATCACGTGGCGGGCATCGTGGTGGTCGCGATCGGCGTGGCGATCAAAGCGACGGCGGGCATCGCGCTGCCGTTCCTGGTGTGGATCTGGATGCTGCACGAACGCGAGAAGCGCGCCGCGCAGCGGGCCGGGCGCGACGACCCCGCGAACCTACCGGAGAGCGAACGGCCGCACGATGCCGCCGAGCCGACCGAGGACATGCCGCATCCGGCGTTGATGTTCGCCAAGATCGCCGGGCTCGGGCTCGCCGTGTTCGCGGCGGTCTTCGTGGCCGCCTCGGCCATCGCCGGCGTCGGCATCGGCTGGCTGACCGCGCTGTCCGGCTCGAAGAAGATCATCAACTGGCTTTCGCTGCCGACCATCATGATGCACGCGGTCGGCTGGGTGACCTCGTTGGACCCGGGCAAGGTACTCACCGTGACCAGGGCGATGTGCGCGGTGGCGCTGGTCGCCGTGCTGGTGTGGGCCTGGTGGCGGTTCCGGCACAGTGAGCGCGAAGCGGTGTTCGGCATCCTGATCGCGTTCGTGGGGATCGTGATCCTGTCCCCCGCGGCGCTGCCCTGGTACTACTCGTGGCCTTTGGCGCTCGCCGCCGGGTTCGCGCTGTCGACCACGACATTGATGGTGCTTGTCGGCCTGTGTACCTGGCTGATGCTGGTGTTCCAACCGGACGGCTCGATCGGGTTGTACAGCTTCTGGCACGTGGCACTGGCAACCTTTGCCGCCGTGGTGGCGGCGATGTCGCTGCGCAAGGTGGATCCGCTGCGATTGCGGGCCACACCCCCGAATATCGACCCGGCCACCCACGCCCGGCCATGAACGGCGGCGCGCCGCACATCGCGGGGCAGCTGGAACTCACCGTCGCGTACCGCGAATGCAAACGAATCGCCGCGGCCCATGGACGCACGTATTTCCTTGCGACGCGGTTACTTTCGGCCGACCAGCGACCAGCGGTGCACGCACTGTACGCGTTCGCCAGACTGGTCGACGATATCGTCGACCACGCGGAAACCGATGTCGCACAGCGCTATCAGGCGCGAAAGCACGAGCGGCGCGAGCACAGCCCCGGCGATGAACTCGATCTGATCGAAAAGCAGCTGCGGATCGCACTTGAGTCACAGGAGACAACCGACACCACCTGGCCGCAAGCTCAGCGACAGCTGACGCCGGATGCCGCGAGCCAGTACCAGCGAGGCCTGGTCCTGCTTGCGGTCGCCGACACTATCCGCCGCTATGATATTGCGGCCCAACACTTCTGGACGTTCCTGGACTCCATGCGGATGGACGTCCCTGGCACCCCACGCTTCCGTGATCGTTACGCCACCATGGCCGACCTGTACGAATACATGAGCGGCTCGGCCGCAGCCATCGGCCTGCAAGTCCTGCCGGTGCTCGGCACCGTGGTGCCGATCGACGAGGCCGAACCCGCCGCCGCCGCGCTCGGCGAGGCGTTCCAGCTGACGAACTTCCTGCGCGATGTCGCCGAGGACCTCGACCGCGACCGGGTGTACCTGCCTGCCGACGAGCTGGCAGCATTCGGAGTCGACTACGACTTGCTCGTGCACTGTCACCGCACACGCCGCACCGATCCCCGCGTCCGCCGTGCTCTCGCACACCTGATAGCGCTCAACCGCGACATCTACCGCCACGCCGAACCCGGCATAGACCTACTCGAACCACGAGTCCGTCCAGCCATCCGCACGGCGGCCGTCCTCTACGCCAGCATCCTCGACCGCATAGAAGCCTCCGACTACGCCATCTTCAACCACCGCGCAGTAGTCCCCGCCCACCAACGCCTCGGCGTAGCAGCCATGCACTTCACTACCGCTGCCCTACGCTCCCGTCCGCACCGCTGACCCGCCCGGCCCGCCCCAGCCGACTCATCGAGTCGAGTCATATGGTCGCTTAGAGATCTCCAACAGCAACCATTCGACTCGACTCGATCACGCCCAACGACCTTTTGACTCGACTCGATCTCCCCGGCCTCTCTAAACCGGACCACAGCCAGTCCTCACGCTGGAACACAAGCGTTGCCCATCACAAGCCGCGGAAGAGAAGGCCGGGTACCCCACCTGACGCGCCCAGCACTACTCCGGTCATCCAATGAACCAGTCGACAACCCCAGGACAGCACACCACCGGAGATCTCTCCGCACACAACCTCGGACCAGTCATCGGTTGTGGCGCGTCGCAAGCGCTTTGGACAAGAACCGGCGGCGGTTTCGGTGCCCGATCAGTCCTGCGAACGGTCCGCCCCGAGATCTGCACTTTCTCTCGGGATCGGCACTCGGAATAGGGCCCTAAAGCCGGTGCAGGTCCCGAGAGAAAGTGCAGATCTTTGGCCGCGACTGGTTCGTGGGGTGGCGGGCGTTCTTCGCGCACCTGGTTGTTCTTCGCGTGCCTCGCGGTTTGCGAAGGGCGAAGCAGGTGGCGTTGACCTATCTGCCGCTTGCTGTTGAGGTTGTCAGCGGCAGTAAGGCGTCGCTCGGCTCAGAACGGGTCGGCGGCGGCTCGGCGGATGACCTCGCGGGCGAGGGGGCCGTGCAGGGCGTCGACGGGGGTGCCGGGGAGGCTGTCGTCCTCGGTGAAGACCCATTCCAGGATCTCCTCGTCGGTGTATTTAGCGTCCTTCATCACGGTGATCAGGCCGGGCAGGAACCTGACTACGCCTTCGTGGTCGAAGAACCGTTCGGGGACGCTGACGACGCCGTCGCGGCGGACGGCGAGTAGCTGGTGGTCACGCAGCATCTGATGGACGCGGGTCACCACGAGCCCGAGCCGGTCTGCCACCTCGGGCAGCGGCAGCACTGCCACGGACTCCGGAAGGACATCATCACTGCAGGGAAAGGCACTCACGCTGATAACGGTAGACGGTCACCCGCAGCAAGTCGTGAGACACCCGGGTGCGTTTGGTCGATACCATCGTGAGGGCCGCACGGGGCGGTCGATCACTTGTGGGATCAACCGCGAGGGGTGAGAGCTTTGTGAAAGCCGGAGGACATCAATTGATCGGCCAGATGCTGGAAGGGCGCTATCGCATCGATGCGCCGATCGCCCGCGGCGGCATGTCGATGGTCTTCCGGGGCGTCGACACCCGTCTTGATCGGCCGGTGGCCATCAAGGTGATGGACCCGAAGTTCGCCGGTGATCCGCAGTTCCTGTCCCGGTTCGAGTTCGAGGCTCGCGCGGTGGCCAAGTTGAAGCACTCCTCGCTGGTCGCGGTGTACGACCAGGGCGTCGACGGTGAGTATCCGTTCCTGATCATGGAGTTGGTCGAGGGCGGCACGCTGCGCGAGTTGCTGCGCGAACGCGGTCCGATGCCGCCGCACGCGGTACGCGCGGTGGCCGAGCCGGTGCTCGCGGCGATCGGCGTCGCACATTCGGCGGGACTGGTGCACCGGGACGTGAAGCCGGAGAACGTGCTGATCTCCGACAACGGCGAGGTGAAGATCGCCGACTTCGGCCTGGTTCGCGCAGTGGCGGCGGCCAACACCACGTCGGCCAGCGTGATTCTCGGCACTGCCGCGTACCTGTCCCCCGAACAGGTGACCACCGGCACAGCCGACGCGCGCAGCGACGTGTATTCGTTCGGCGTGCTGATCTTCGAGCTGTTGACCGGAAAAGTTCCGTTCACCGGCGACACCTCGCTATCGGTGGCGTATCAGCGGATCGAGAACGATGTGCCGAGCCCGAGCCGGTTCATTTCGGGTGTGCCGCCGGAGTTCGACGAGCTGGTCGCCAAGGCGACCGCGCGCGAGCCCGCGCACCGGTACGCCGACGCCAACGAGATGGCGGCGGCGCTGCGCCAGATCGGCGCGAAGCTGAACCTGCCGCCGTACCGGGTGCCCGCGCCGCAGGAGTCGGCCGAGCATTTGAGCGCGAGCTATCGGATCGCCACACCCGCCGCCGCGCCCGCGGCGATGCACGCGCCGGAGCCGTACACGCCGCAGACGGTGCAGCACACCAAGGTGGTCACCGCGCCGCGTCCTCGGGTGGATTACGGCCCGCCCGATGACTACCCGCCGCAACCGGTGCGGCAGCAGCATGCGGCGTCGCCGTATCAGGCGTACGCGCCCGACCGCACCAAATCGCGCCGGATGACGTGGGTGTGGATCGCCATTGTGGTGATTCTCACGCTGGTCGTCGGTGTCGGCGGCTGGTGGCTCGGTGTCGGCAGATATTCGCCGGTCCCGGCGATCGCCGGGATGGACTCCGACCGGGCGGTCGCCGCGCTGCGGGACGCCGGGTTCGAGACCGAGATTCGGCAGAAGGCGTCGGACATCATTCCCGCCGGCGGGGTGGTCGGCAGCGATCCGTCGGCAGGCTCGCGGGTCACCAAGGGTTCGACGGTCGCGGTCCTGGTGTCCAGCGGTAAGCCGAAGGTGCCCGATGTGCAGCCGGGTGATCCGATCAGCAAGGTCAATCAGCTGATTCGCGACGCCGGGCTGCAACCGGTGGATTCCGGTGAAATCGGCAACTCCGCGCCGAAAGGATCACTGGCCAAGACCGATCCGGGTCCCGGCACCGTCCTCCCGATGGGCGGACAGGTAAAGGTGTACCGCAGCAAGGGTTCTCAGCCGGTGAAGGTGCCCGACGTGCGCGGGAAATCCACCGCCGACGCCACCAAGATCCTCACCGACGCGGGAATCATGGTGCGCGAGAACAGGTCTCAGTTCGACCGCAGCATCGACGCGGACAAGGCGATCGGCACCGATCCGGCCGCCGGCACCACCATCCAATCCGGTGACGGTGTCGCCCTGCTCGTCTCCAACGCCTTGAAGATGCCCGACGTCCGCGGCTGGACCGTCGCCAACGCCAGGGCCAAACTGCAATCCCTCGGCGTCCAGGTCGAGGTGAAACAGCTTGTCGCAAGCGACAGTTCACTCATCGTCTCGCAAACCCCGGCCGTCGGCGCCAACATCGAGTCGGGCAACACCGTATCTTTGGTCGCCCTGCCCTAGGCAGTAACCTCACCCGGCCGGTCCGGGTTGTACGGCGTCGCCGCACAACCCGCGGAACCCTTGTTCAGCGGAGCATTTCGGCGACGAGGAAGGCGAGTTCCAGGGACTGCTGGGTGTTCAGTCGGGGGTCGCAGGCGGTTTCGTAGCGGCCGGAGAGGTCGAGGTCGGAGATGTCCTGGGCGCCGCCGAGGCATTCGGTGACGTCTTCGCCGGTGAGTTCGATGTGCAGGCCGCCGGGGTGGGTGCCGAGGGCGTGGTGCACCTCGAAGAAGCCCTGGACCTCGTCGACGATGCGGTCGAAGTGGCGGGTCTTGAAGCCGGTGGAGGCCTCGTGGGTGTTGCCGTGCATGGGGTCGCACTGCCAGATGACCTGGTGGCCGGTGGCCTGGACCTTCTCGATGATGGGCGGCAGCACGTCGCGAACCTTGCCGTTGCCCATCCGGGAGACGATGGTCAGCCGGCCTGGCTCGTTGTTCGGATCGAGCCGCTCGACGTATTCCACGGCCATATCGGGCGTGGTCGTCGGGCCGATCTTCAGGCCGATCGGGTTGGCGATCAGTTCGGCGAGCGCGATGTGCGCGCCGTCGAGCTGCCTGGTCCGCTCGCCGATCCACAGGAAGTGTGCGGACAGGTCGTACAGCACCGGCTCGCCCGCGGCGTTCTCGCTGAGGCGCAGCATGGCGCGCTCATAGTCGAGGACGAGGGCCTCGTGGCTGGCATAGATGCGGGCCGAACTCAGGCTCGGGTCGTTCACCCGGCAGGCGGTCATGAACGCGAGACCGCGGTCGATCTCCTCGGCCAGCGCCTCGTAACGGGCACCGGCGGGCGACTTGGCGACGAAGTCACGGTTCCAGTCGTGCACCTTGTGCAGGTCGGCCATGCCCGCGCCGGTCAACGCGCGCACCAGATTCATCGCCGCGCTGGCGTTGGCGTACGCGCGCACCAGCCGGGACGGGTCGTGCTCCCGCAGCCCGGCGTCGGCGACCAGCGCGTTGACCATGTCACCGCGGTAGGACTTGAGGCCGAGCGAATCCGTATCGGAGGAACGCGGTTTCGCGTACTGACCGGCGATCCGGGCCACCTTGACCACCGGCAGGCTCGCGCCATAGGTGAGCACGACGGCCATCTGCAGCAGCGTGCGGATGTTGCCGCGGATGTGCGGCTCGGTGTTGTCGGCGAACGTCTCGGCACAGTCCCCGCCCTGCATGAGGAACGCCTCGCCGCGGGCCACCTCGGCGAGCTGCCCGCGCAGGTCCTCCACCTCGGCGGGCACGCAGATCGGCGGCACGCTCTCCAGCACGGTGCGCATCTGCGCGGCCTGCTCTCGATCCCACGACGGCTGCTGTAAGGCCGGGCGGGACAGCGCCTCGTCCAACCGCCTGCGCAACTCGGTAGGCAGCGGCGGCAGTTCCGGCAGGCGATCGATCGGCACGTCCACGGTCCAGTTCACCCGTTCAGAATACGGACCACTCGGACGCGGGCGGTACCCACCACACGGGTGGCACCGGCCACCCCTGGTCATCGCGGTTCCGGATCCGAGCCCGGCTGCGAATCCGGGCCCCCGGCCACCTAGGGTGATTGTTCGGAGGTAGCTCCGGCGCCACCTCGGGCGCCGTGCCGAATTGCTGAGGAGTAGACCGATCTCGCTTCGATACTTTTATGACTGCGAATTCATCGAGGACGGGGTCGTCATCGACCTGGTCTCCATCGGTGTCGTATGCGAGGACGGGCGCGAATACTACGCGGTGTCCACCGAATTCGATCCCGAGCGAGCGGGCCCGTGGGTGCGCAGGCACGTGCTGCCGCAGCTGCCCTCGCCCGCCTCACCGCTGTGGCGCAGCAGGAAGCAGATCCGCGACGACCTGTACAAGTTCCTGGTGCCGCGCTCGTCGGTGGTGCCGGAGCTGTGGGCCTGGGTCGGCGCGTACGACCACGTGGCGCTGTGCCAGCTGTGGGGTTCGATGGTCGACCTGCCCACCGCGTTCCCCCGCTACACCAACGAACTCCGCCAACACTGGGACGCGCACGGCCGCCCCGAGCTGCCGCCGGTTCCCCCGGACGCGCACGACGCGCTCGCCGACGCCCGCCACAACCTGGCGAAATTCGAGGCCATCGAGGCCTCCCGCCGCAGCACGCCGCGGTTGTAGCACCTGAAAGCGAAGGCCCCAAGTCCAATTCGACTCGGCGCCTTCGTTTTCACCACGGCGGCAACTGATTCCGTCAGCATTCAGGCAGCAAAACGCAAAGGCCCCGAGTCGAAAGCGACTCGGGGCCTTTGCGTTTCAACTATCAGTGGCCGTTCTTGCCACCGTGCTCTTTTTCTTGACGCGCCTGCAACACCTTGAGCTGCTTGTGCTCCTCGGCGTGCTCGTTCTCGAAGTGCTGCTCGCTCTCCTGCCACGGGTCGGCCCGCAGGAAGCTGCCGGTGCCGGGCTTGCCGGCCAGGCCGAGCTTGCTCATCTTCTTCGGGACGGTCGCGCCCTGGTACTCCAGCGGGATCGGGTGGCCGTGGTCGTCGACCGGGCCGAGCGGCTGGTGCACCTCGATGTACTCACCGTGCGGCAGGCGCTTGATCACGCCGGTCTCGATGCCGTGCTCGAGCACCGCCCGGTCGCTGCGCTGCAGGCCGATGCAGAACCGGTAGGCGATGAAGTACGCCAGCGGCGGCACGACCAGGATGCCGATGCGGCCCATCCAGGTGGTCGCGTTCAACGAGATGTCGAACTTCAGCGCGACGATGTCGTTGACGCAGGACAGGGTCAGCACGACGTAGAAGCCGATCGACATGGCGCCGATCGCGGTACGCACCGGCACGTCGCGCGGACGCTGCAGCAGGTTGTGGCCGGCGGTGTCGCCGGTCAGCCGCTTCTCGATCCACGGGTACATGATCAGCACCGTGAACACCAGGCCCATGATCAACGCCACCCAGAACACGGCCGGAACCGTGTAGCGACCCAGGTAGAGCTCCCACGGCGGCATCAGACGCGCAAGACCGTCGGTCCACATCATGTAGAAGTCGGGCTGCGAACCCGCGGAAACCTGAGACGGGTTGTACGGACCCAGGTTCCAGATCGGGTTGATCTGGAACAGGCCGCCCATGATGCCGACGATGCCGAGGGTGAAGGCGAAGAACGCGCCCTGGTCCGCGGCGAACACCGGGATGATGCGGGCGCCGACCACGTTGTTCTCGGTGCGGCCCGGCCCGGGGAACTGGGTGTGCTTCTGATACCAGACCAGCGCGACGTGCGCGGCGATCAAGGCCAGGATGATGCCGGGCAGCAGCAGCACGTGCGCGATGTAGAGGCGCGGGATGATGATCGTGCCGGGGAAGTCCCCGCCGAAGATCAGCCAGTGCATCCAGGTGCCCGCGATCGGGATACTCATCGTGATACCGCCGAACGCGGCCCGCAGGCCGGTACCGGACAGCAGGTCGTCGGGCAGCGAGTAACCGAAGAAGCCCTCGAACATCGCCAGGATGAGCAGCAGCGAGCCGATCACCCAGTTCGCCTCACGCGGCTTACGGAACGCGCCGGTGAAGAAGATGCGGAACAGGTGCACGATGATCGACGCCGCGAACAGCAGCGCCGCCCAGTGATGCACCTGGCGGACGAACAGACCGCCACGCACCTCGAAGGTGATGTTCAGCGACGTCTCGTACGCCCGCGACATGGTGACACCACGCAGCGGCTGGTACGAGCCGTTGTAGACGACCTCGGTCATCGACGGATCGAAGAACAGCGTCAGGTAGACACCCGACAGCAGCAGGATGATGAACGCGTACAACGCGATCTCACCGAGCAGGAACGACCAATGGGTCGGGAAGACCTTGTTGATCGACCGCTTCATGAACGCTGCGGCTTGATACCGCTCGTCCATCTCGTTGGCTTGGGCTGCGACAGAAGGACTCATGAACGACGCTCCCAGTAGGCCGGGCCGAGCGGCTCGATGAAGTCGCCGTTGGCGACCAGGTAGCCCTCGGAGTTGACGGTGATCGGCAGCTGCGGCAGTGCGCGAGCGGCGGGACCGAAGACCGGCTTACCCCATTCGGTCGCCAGGAACTGCGACTGATGGCAGGGGCAGAGGATCTTGTTGGTCTGCGACTCGAACAGCGACGTCGGGCAACCGAGGTGGGTGCAGATCTTCGAGTAGGCGAAGTAGTCGCCGTAGTTGAAGCTCTCCTGGCCCTTACGCTTGATCGCCTTCTGCGCGTCTTCGGTGCGCAGGCGAATCATCATGACCGCGTTGCGGATACCGCGCAGCGACTGGAGCGTGGCGTGCTCGTCGCCGCGCCACTTCTCCTTCCACGGGAACACCGTCTCCATGCCGCCCGCGTCCATGTCCTCGGGGCGGACGAGCACGACGTCCTCCGGGCGACCGGTGTCGCGGCGGATGTAGATGGTCTCGCCCTCGAAGTCCGGGGTCCAGCCCGAGACCCACAGCGGCGACTTCTCCCGCTTGGCCCACGGGTTCTTCACCATGCCGCCGACGAACACCAGCAGCGCGCCGATGCCGAGCACGCCGACGCCGGCACCGGCGGTGCGGGTGATCAGCTTGCGGCGGGCCAGCGTGGAGGTCTCCAGCGCGTCGGTGAGTTCGGCGACCAGGGTGCGGCGCTCGACCTCGGGCGACGGGCCGTCGTGGCGGTCCTGGATGGACAGCTCGGCGGGGATGAACATCTTGCGGATCAGCACCACCGCGACCCCGATGACCAGCACCGAGACGCCGAAGGTGACACCGACCAGCGGGGTGAACAGCGAGTAGGCGGTGTGGCCTTCCTCGTCGGACGGCTTGAACTTCCACGGCCAGAACAGGTACACGCCGACCAGCGCCGCCGCGGCGATGCCGGAGACGGCGAACCAGAACGCGACCGCGCGCTCGGCGCGCTTCTCGGCGCGGGTGCCCGGCACCGGGAACCGCTCGCGCCGGTAGGCGACGTCGACGCCGTCCCGCTCGGTACCGAGCTTGACCAGCTCGTCGCGCGACATCGCGTCGAGCTCTGCCTCGGTGTAGTCCCTCTGCACCGCGTGGCTGTCGGACTCCGCTACCGCGTGGCCGTCGGAACTCGCCACCACCTCGTGGGAACCGTGGCCCGTGGATTCCTTCGACGGCACGCCGTCGTGGCCCTCATCCGGCCGACCCATGTCGTTTGGCTCCTTCTCGCTCATGACCGTGACCCGATCCAAATCGCGGCACCGACGACCGTCGTAATACCGATCACCCACATGACCAGGCCCTCGGTCGCGGGACCGAAGCCGCCGAGGTCCCAGCCGCCGGGGGCCTTCTCCTCTTTCGCGTTCATGACGTAGGCGACGATGTCGCGCTTCTCTTCCGGCGACAGCTGCCGGTCGGAGAACTTCGGCATGTTCTGCGGGCCGGTCATCATCGCGTCGTAGATCTGCTGCTCGGAGGCGGGCTCCAGCGGGGGCGCGAACTTACCGGAGGACAGCGCGCCGCCGCGGCCGGTGAAGTTGTGGCAGGACGCGCAGTTCATCCGGAACAGTTCCGAACCGCGGGCGATGTCGTCGCCGCGCAGCGACTCCTGCGCGATCTCGCCGTTCGCGTCGCGCACCACGGTGGGGCCGCCACCGTTGGCCGCCACGTACGCCATCAGCGCGTCGGTCTGGTGCTCGTCGAACTTCGGTGGCTTGCGCTGCGCCTGGGCCTCGTTGCGGGCCATCGGCATGCGGCCGGAGGACACCTGGAAGTAGACGGCGGCCTCACCGACACCGATGAGGCTGGGGCCGCGGTCCTGGACACCCTGCAGGTTCGCACCGTGGCAGGTGATGCAGGACGTGTCGTAGAGCTGGTTGCCCTCGCGGATCAGCGCCGAGGAATCCTCGTTCGCGGTCGCCCGCTGCGGGTCCGGCGTCAAAGCCGCTGCCAGGAAGCCTGCTCCGACGAGGCCCACCAACAGCGCGAGCCCGCCCGCGATGCGACGGCGAACGCGGCGCTGCCTGCGTGTCTTGCTGGCCTCGCCGTTCCCGTTGCTGGCGGGCTCTGGCGCTGACGGGGGAGATGAACTCATCTGTGTCCCTTTGGAGTAGACGGAACCGACGTGTGCAAAAGACTGGGGGTTATGCCCGGCTCAGCGGACGAAGTAGATCGTGGCGAACAACCCGATCCACACGATGTCGACGAAGTGCCAGTAGTACGAGACGACGATCGCGGCAGTGGCCTGCGCCGGGGTGAACTTACTGACCTTGGTGCGGATCAGCAGGAACACGAACGCGATCAGACCGCCGATGACGTGCAAACCGTGGAAACCGGTGGTGATGTAGAACACCGAGCCGTAGGCGCTGCTCGAGATCGAGGTGCCTTCCTTGACCAGTGCGTGGTACTCCGTGCCCTGACCCGCGACGAACAGCGCGCCCATGATCAGGGTGATGACGTACCAGCGGCGCAGGCCGAACACGTCGCCACGCTCCGCGGCGAACACGCCCATCTGGCAGGTGAACGACGACGCGACCAGCACGGCGGTGACCGGCACGGCGAGCTTGAGGTTCAGCTCGGTCGGTTCCGGTGGCCAGACGCCGTGCGCCTGTGCGCGCGCGACGAAATACATCGCGAAGAGGCCGGCGAAGAACATCAACTCGCTGGACAGCCAGATGATGGTACCGACGCTGACCATGTTGGGCCGATTCAGCGAGTGCACACGCTGGGTAATGGCCGATCCGGGGGTCCCTACTGCGGTCGTCACGGGGGTAAGTATGACTCGTCGTAGTACGACACAAGTACCCGGGTGCGAAACTTGTGTCTCCGTGTCGGAAAACCCACGGACAGACGGCCTCTCGACCAGGGCTCGGCGTGTTGAGGTCGGCCCGCTCGCGACGTGGCGGCGTCGGTCGGGACGTGTTCACGTGCCGGGTCCGCGTGCCCTCGGGTAGCTGGACCACAGCATGACAGGTGTGCGTAAGTAAAAGCTGAGATGGAGGCGATGTGGCAGCGCGGTGGTTGGGTCGATTGTTCGGGCGTGGCGGGCCGGTGCCATTGGATCCGAGCAGGGCCGATCTGGTGGTGGTCGCGGCGAGTTTCGAGGACGCCGAGGCCTGTTCGGCGGCGCTGGCACGAGCCAGTGAGTGGGTGCCGGAGGCGGAAGCGGTGCTGCGGCATCATCTGCGGATTCCGCCGGGGCAGGTCGAGGCGGTGTGCGCGATCGCGGCGCAGGACGGGTATGCGCCCGCGCCGCAGGTTGGTGGGCCGGGGACCGATGCGCTGGAAACGGTGATCCTGCAGCGGGTGCAGGTGCTCGACGCGTTGCACTGTTCGCAGGAGCGTTCGCGGATGGCGGGGCTGGCGCAACGGCACGAGGGCACTGCGGACGGCTGGGATGCGCTGCAACCTCGTCCCGCGACCGAAGAATCCGGGCCTGGTATCAGGCCGCAGCCGTAAGTTCTCGTGAACTGGGTCGTGCCCGATTTAAGGAGGGGCTCCGCCCCGACAGTGGGCAGTAGGCTACTGCGCGACAAACTGGTGTGAAACCAGTGTGACGGGAGAAAGTAAGTTCATGAACGTGCGCAGCTGGCCCCAGGTGCTCGGAACCCTCGCCGACGGTGGCGACCTGGCCGCGGACGACACGGCATGGGCGATGGACGAGATCATGTCGGACAACGCCACCTCCGCCCAGATCGCGGCGTTCGGCGTCGCCATCAAGATCAAGGGGCCGACCGCCGCCGAGCTGACCGGCCTGGCCACCGGCATGCTGGAGCACGCCAGGTTGGTGCACATCGACGGCGACGCGGTGGACATCGTCGGCACCGGCGGTGACCGATCCGGTTCGGTGAACATCTCCACCATGTCCTCGATCGTGGTCGCCGCGGCCGGAGTGCCGGTGGTCAAGCACGGCAACCGCGCGGCCTCCTCCAAGAGCGGCGGCGCCGACGTGCTCGAATCGCTCGGCGTGCGGCTCGCGCTCGGGCCGGAGGCGGTGGCGCGCTGCGTGCGCGAGGTCGGCATCGGCTTCTGTTTCGCACCGGTATTCCATCCCGCACTGCGGTTCGCGGGCGCGGCCCGCAAGGAAATCGGCATTCCCACCGTCTTCAATGTGCTCGGGCCGCTGACGAATCCGGCGCAACCGCGCGCCGGACTGGTCGGCTGCGCGTTCACCGACCTGCTCCCGGTGATCGCGGGCGTCTTCGCCGCACGTGGCGGAAGCGCGCTGGTGGTGCGGGGCAACGACGGCCTCGACGAGATCACCACCTCCGACACCACCGCCGCCTGGGTGGTATCCGGCGGCCGAATGCGCGAAACCACGATCGACCCGACCCGCCTCGGTATCGCGCGCGTCGACCTGGAGGCGCTGCGCGGCGGCGACGCCGAGGTCAACGCGGGCGTGGCCCGAAGTGTCTTCGCCGGAACAACCGGCGCGGTCCGAGACGCAGTCCTGGTGAACTCAGCAGCCGCCATCGTCGCCTACGACTTGTCCCAGGGCACAGTCGATTACGAGGCCGACGTACACGACGCGCTCGCAGGTGGAATCGAGCGGGCCGCCGCGGCCATCGATTCCGGCAAGGCGGCCGCACTGCTCGAACGCTGGACAAAGCTGACCGTCACCCTCGGCGACCGCTGACCGCACGCACCAGCCTCAGGGGCGGGTGATCCACGCCGCCGCGCACACAATCGCTCGCCGCGCACACAATCGCCAGCAATATCGGACGCAGCACAACGAAACACGCGCGGCGACAACCGCCACCACGCCGGGGGCCCAGCGCCAGAGTGACTACCCGGCAGCCGAGTAGGCGGCGGGGGCCGCGCACACAATCGCTCGCCGCGCACACAATCGCCAGCAATATCGGGCGCAGCACAACAAAACACGCGCGGCGACAACCGCCGCCACGCTGTAGGCCCGGTGTCTACCCGCCTGGTAGGCGGCGCGGCCCCGCGCACGTATTCGTCTAGCGCGTACGGAATTGCTAGCAATATCGGGCGCAGCGCAACAAAACGCGCGCGGCGACGGCCGCCGCCGTGCTGCGCGCAGCGGCGACGGGGCCGGTTCGCTGGTTGGGTGCGGAACATGAGACATTGCGATAGCTGATGTGCATAAGATGTGGTCAGCGCGATAGCTAGATCGGCGACTCCATTTCACAGCCGGTTCGGTGCTCGTATGGGCCGGGCGGCTCGAGCGGCGAGGAGCACAGCATGCGACGGAGCGTTCGTGCAGTAGCCGGGGGTCTTTTGGTGGCAGCTGTCTGTGCCGCCGCTCCGATCGCCGTGGCCGGTGGTTGTGGGCTGTTCGTGGACGGCGTGAACTACACCGGTCGAAACGGATGTGTGCTGCTCGGCGAGGACGCGATCCGTAATTTCCAGAACGACTCCGACAGTGTGGTGACTATCTATGCCGACGCCACCTGTCAGGGCGTTTCCACCGGGGTCCTCTCGCCGCACGACAGCGGCCCGTTCACCGGGAAGTCGATGATCGTCAGCTGATCCGGCTGCCAGCGAGAACCCCGGCTCCGACTGACGAAGGAGCCCAGCGTGAAGCACAGTGTTCGGATCGCACTCGGGGTGCTATCGGTGGTAGCTGTGTACGTCGCTCCGCTGGCCGGGGCGGCGGAGGGCGAATTGCTGGTCGACGGCACCGATTACGGCGGGCAGTCCGGGTGCATCGACCTCGGCCCCAACGCGCCACGCAAATTCAAGAACAACAGCGACCGCACGGTGACCTTATATATGAACGACCACTGCGTCGGTGCCGCCTCCGGCATCATTTCCGCCCGCGGCAGCGGCACCTACACCGCCAGTTCGATGTTGCGCAGCTGATCCCGCTCACTCCCCCAGCGAGAACCCGGCCTCGGTGTCCGCGCTGGCGTAGGACTTGAACGCGATGTGCGTGGTGGTCCGCGCGACGCCGGCGACCTTGTCGATCCGGTTGGTCACCACCTCGGCGATCTGCTCGTGGTCGCGCACCCGCACGATCGCGATCAGATCCACGTCACCCGCGCAGGAGTACACCTCGGCAACGCCATCGGTGTCCGCAACGGCCTGTGCGGTCTCGGGAATGCGGCCATTGTCGGCGTCAATCATCACGATCGCGGTAATCATGCGCTCAGCCTAAGCGTTCGACGTACGCCTCCCCAGCGGGTTGGTGGTGCGCCGCCGCATCCGCCACCTCCGCCCACCCCAACCATCGCCCGGCGCCATATATCGGCTCTCGATAGCCCTCGGTAGTCCGCACGATCCGCACCCCCGCCCGCGCCAACCACCGCACCACAAGCGCCGCTTCCTCCGGCGAGGCCCCCCGCAACGGCGGCACATTCACCGGCACCCAATCCTGGGCTGCAACTTCGCCCGCTGACAGCTCGTCAGCCGCAACACCGCCTGCCGCACTGAAACCCGCCGCGTCACCGCCTGTCACGGTGGAGTGCGGATCCCGAGGAACAGTGCCGCTGTTACCGACTGGACCTCGTTCAAGATCATGGGGAACCTGTGCAGGACGTCTCTCGGGCGATGCCACCACTATTTCCTCCTGATCATGAACGGCGTTGGCGACCAGCCGAACATCCGTCGCCGGAACGGGTGATCGAGGCGTCGAGGGAGGAATCCGCACGTCCGCCGCGATCTGGACCTGAGCGGAGACGCCGCCTTCGGGGATCACTGTTTCGGCGGACGCGACGATTTGTTCGACGACGGCCATCGGTGGCACTCCTCGTGCGGCATTCCCCGCGCCCGCGAGACGTCCGTAGCGGATGACGGCGAACTCCCAGCCGCCCGCGCCGTCGGGGTGGGCGGCGATCAGTTCGGCGATGCGGGCGATGGCGGTGAGGCGTTGGGTGCGGTGCAGGGCGCGGACGACGGCGACGGTGCGGTCGCGGAGGCGGGCTGCTGCCTCGAAATGTTCGGCGCGGGAATGGGTTTCGATGCGGTCGAGCATGGTGCGCAGTGGTGTGTCGGAGTAACCGGCGAAGAGTGCGCGGACGAGGGCGGGTGCTGGGGCGTATTCCTCTGTATTAATAGGAGTGCCCGAGGCGGCTGCCGGGCAGCCGCCGACGATCGCGGGCGGGCACTCGTGCGAGCCGTGCCGAGGCAGGCGGGTACTGCAGGTGCGCAGGCCGGTGTATTCGGCGATGATCACCGCCAGCTCGGTTGCGTCGGCGCGAGAGTTGAAGGGCCCCAGGGCATCCCGGTTCGGGGTGCGGACGATGGAGAATCGCGGGAAGGGTTCGTCGGTGAGCGTGATCCACCAGGCTCGCTTGGGGAACTTGGAGCGGCGGTTGTACGGCGGGGTGTGCGCGACGAGCAAACGCAGTTCGCGGACACCGGCCTCCAGCGCGTGCGCACACACCACATGGTCGACCCGGGTGGCCAGGGCGACCATCTCCTTCATCCGCCCCCGGGTCTCCGAACCGGTGAAGTAGTTGCGTACGCGGCGGCGCAGATTCACCGCCGTGCCGATATAGAGGACCTCCTCGGCCGGCCCGCGGAACAGGTACACACCGGGGCTCGCAGGCATGTCGGCGGCGAGGACCCGCTTGGCGCGCTGACGCGGGGTGACGTCGGGCAGGTAGTCGACCAGCTCGGTGAGGCTGTGCACGCCTTGATTGCCGACCCGGGCGATCAGCGCGTGCAGCACGTCAACAGTCGCCCGCGCGTCGTCCAGCGCCCGGTGCGTCGGTTGCGTGCTCGCACCGAGCAGCTGGGCCAGCGCGCTCAGCCGGACCGACGGCGCCTCATCCCGGCCGAGCACGCGGCGGGCCAGCTTCACGGTGCACAGCACGGTCGCCACGGGCCAGGCCATGTCGTGCGCCGCCGCGGCGGCCTTCAGAAACGCCATGTCGAACCGCGCGTTGTGCGCGACCAGCACCGCGCCCGACGCGAATTCGAGGAAACCGGGCAGCACCGACGCGATGCTGGGCGCCGCGTAGACCATGGCGGTGGTGATCCCGGTGACCTGCACGATCGCGGGCGGCACCGCCCGTCCCGGGTTGACCAGCGTGGCGAACTCGCCGAGCACCTCACCGCCGCGCACCTTCACCGCGCCTATCTCAGTGATCGCGTCACCGCCGGGACTGGTCCCGGTGGTCTCCAGGTCGACGACCACGAAGGTGGTGTCGAAGAGGGGCGTGTCGAGGTCATCGAAGACCAGTTGCTGAGCGGCGGGCTTGCGCGGCGCGGGGTCGGACACGGGCTGGAGCGTAGGGGGTGGGTCCGACAGGGATGGGCGCGCGCGGGCAGAGTTGGGCGCACACGAAAACGCCAGGAAATGTCTGAATTACACTGCGCGTATTCAAGTTCAGATACCCATGAAATGATCTAGAAAGCCAAAAAGTGACACAGGTCACATTGTTACATAAACCGTATCAATCGCTCGGGCGTGTCGAGCAACGCGGACGGGCCGCTTGACGCTCGCTGTGACCAATCACAGCCACCGGGCCGATCGGTCGGTACCAGACCAGCGGATGTCCCCGAGATGAACGTAGCGACCTGGGGGAATGTCCAAACGGTGCCCGCCGGCCCGCCCGGGAAGCATGGCATCGCTGACCGAGATAGCGACCGGGAAGCTCGCCGCCGGGAACGCGTCGTTATCTATTCGTGATTGTTGGGATATATCTCACACTGTTTAAGCGTGAATTCACACCCGCGCACGCATTTCGCAGGCGGCGGACTTTACAAACCCCCGTGATGTGTTCGTAACCTTTTCGAGACCTCACGGAGTCCGACGCACCAACCCGGTGCGAACGACACGAAGTCCGCGGCACCAGTCAGGGTGCGGCGTCGTGGGGCAGATTGGGAGTACCGCATCATGACGACCAAATCCGTCAAGCGTTCGGCGCAGCGTGCCGTCGCCGCCGGGGCCGTCGGCGCTGCCACCATCGGCGCGTTCCTGCTTCCGGCCGCCCCCGCATCGGCCCAGCCGGTGAACATCCCCGGCGTGGGAACCTTCGAGGTGCCGAACGAGATCCAGATCCCGCAGGGCATCCCGGGCATCGAACTGCCGGGCCAGGCGCCGCTGCCGTTCGTCGCCCCGAAGCGGACGATCGGCGAGGAAGCCCTCGACGCCGCCATGAGCAAGCTCGGCGCACCGTACGTGTACGGCGCCGCAGGCCCGAACGCGTTCGACTGCTCCGGCCTGGTCAAGTGGTCCTACGAGCAGGCGGGCCTGGAGCTGCCGCGCACCAGCGGAGCCCAGCTGTCCGCAGGCAGCCCGGTCTCGATGGACGACCTGCAGCCGGGCGACCTGGTGTCGTTCTACGGCGGCGGCCACTCCGGCCTGTACGCCGGCGACGGCAATGTCGTGCACGCGTCCACCGCGGGCACGCCCGTGCAGGTGGCCCCGATCTCCTCGATGCCGGTCGCCGGAGCCCGTCGCTTCTGAGAAACCGCTGGTCGGGCCGTACATCGCGGCCCGACCGCCGGACGGCTCCTGTGATCATTTCGTTCTCTACTGGACATAGACCCAGGCCGTTCCGTAACCTAATCGAGACCTTCTCGAACTACCCGGGGCGCGCACAGCGCAAACCTCGTTTTTCGCAGACAGGGGCTCGTCGGTTCAGATCGTCGGTTCCAGAGAGATCGTTTCACGAGAGAGCGGGGCACGGCAGGCTGTGGCAACTCACCGGAGACATGGCACGCGACGTCTGGTGGGAGGGGCACTGGCCGCTGGCGTCCTGGCCACCACTGCCCTCTACGGTGGCAGTCCGGCCGGAGCTGATCCGGTCGCACTCCCGTCCACGGCCAGCGAGGCCGTGCAGCGAATGATCGACCTCTCGCGACAGTCCGAGCAACTCAACCAGCAGGCGCTCGACGCGCAGAACGACCTCGACGCCAAGCAGGTGATCCAGCGCGACGCGGACGCCAAGCTGGCCGCGAGCACCGACGTGGTGAACCGTGCCCGCGACGAGGTGCGCAAGTACCAGCCGATCATCGACCGGACCGCGATCGCCGCCTATCAGGGCGCGCGCACCAACCGGCTGTTCGCCGTGCTGGTCAGCGATTCCCCGCAGCAACTGCTCGACCAGATGTCGACGCTGGACGTGCTCGCCGCGCAGACCTCCGCGCAGCTGGATCAGTACAAGGTGGCGACCGACTCCGCCGACGCCGCGGAAACCGTCGCGCGCCGAGCCGCCGACGAGGCCCGCGCGGCCGCCGACAAGGCCGACACCGTGCGCGCCGATCTGGAACGCAAACGCAGCGACCTCGGCGGCGCCATCGCCCAGGTGGTGCAGGCGTGGGGCTCGCTGTCCACCAAGGACAAGTCCGCCCTCGCCGGTTCGCCCTTCCCGCCCGGCTTCGATCGCGACAGCCTGCTGCAGGGGCTGGTCCCCGGCAGCGGCACCAGCGCGTTGGCCGCGGGCCTCACCCGCATCGGCGATCCCTACGTGTGGGGCGCGACCGGCCCGAACCAGTTCGACTGCTCCGGACTCGTCCAGTGGGCGTTCAAACAGGTCGGCAAGAACGTGCCGCGCACCAGCTCCGCGCAGGCGACCTACGGCACGCCGGTCTCCAAGGACGAACTACAACCCGGCGACGTCGTGTTCTTCTACTCCGACATCTCCCACGTAGGCATCTACGCGGGCAACGGACTCATGTTGCACGCCTCCACGTTCGGTGTCCCGGTCGCCGTCGCCCCCATGGGCTCGACGCCCTACAACTCCGCTCGGCGATACTGACCAACTATGAATGGACATAACCTGTCCAACCCCTACTGGTATCAGGCCATATCTGCGCCGGACGGCGAGGCGCAGCGGTGAGTGACCTGCGCGGTCTGCGCGCGTGGTGGTCGGCGCGGCGGCGGTTCGAGTTTTGCTTGACCGTTGCGATGGTGATCGCTTTCACCGGTTTTTGCGGTGCCCTGATCATGCTGCCGAATTCCGCGCTGCCGAAACCGCATGCGGCACAGGCGACCGCCGACGCCGTTGGGCAGGCCCCGGCCAGCGATCCGCGCTTGGCCGAGGTGCGGCGCAGTATCGAACCGTTCGGTCCGATCCTGGCGCACCAGGTCGCGACCGGCGACGGGCAACAATCGCTGGTCGTCGGCCATCCCGCGCAGCGCACCGAAATCGACGTGCTGGAGCGCGAACTCGCCGCCGCGACCACCGCGGTCACCGACGTGTGGGGCAAGGACTGGGCGCAGGCCAGCACGGTCGTCGTCGCCTCCTCCCCCTCCGAGTTCGCCGGCCTCGTGCACGCGGGCAGCATGTCCGCCGAGGTCGCCGCCGCCTCGGTGGCGGACCCGTTCGCACCGGGCACCCAGCCGACCGGCCAGCGCATCGTGTTCAGCCCCGACGCGGGCCGCCGCCTCGACCCCGCCGGACTGCGCACCCTGCTCCGCCACGAACTCACCCACATCGCCACCCGCGCCGAGACCCGCGACGGCGCGCCGCTGTGGATGCTCGAGGGTTTCGCCGACTACATCGCCCATCGCGGTCAGGGCCAGCGCTTCGCCGACATCGCACCCACCCTCACCGAGCAGGCCCGCCGCCACGACCTCCCGCGCGACTTGCCTGCCGACTCAGATTTCACCGGCCGCAATGCCGCAGGCACCTACGAACAAGCCTGGTCCGTCTGCGCCTATATCGCCGATAAATACGACCAGCCCCGACTGGTCGAGCTCTACCGCCAGATCGCCGCGGCCCGGCAAACTCCCGACACCGAAGACCAGATCCTGCAGAACGTGCTCGGCATCAGTCGCCCCGATTTCGTCGCCGACTGGCGCAACTGGCTGTCGACGCAAGCGGTCTGAGCCGCCGCGCGGCGCCCCCGCAAATCCAACACAGTAGGTTGTCACCATGGCCCGAACTCTGCTGGTGACCAATGATTTCCCGCCGCGGCCGGGTGGTATTCAGTCCTATCTGCATGCCTTGGCCGGTCAGCTCCCGCCGGACGATCTCGTCGTGTACGCCCCGCGCTGGCGCGGCGACAGCCATCTGAAATTCGATGCCATACAGAAGTTTCAGGTGGTCCGCCACCCCACCACGCTGATGCTGCCGACCCCGCTGGTGATGCGCCGGGCCGCACGGCTGCTGCGCAGCGAGAAATGCGACACCGTGTGGTTCGGCGCGGCCGCACCGCTCGCGCTGATGTCGCCGGTGCTGCGGCGCGCGGGGGCCGAGCGCATCCTGGCCAGCACGCACGGGCACGAGGTCGGCTGGTCCATGCTGCCCGGCGCCAGGCAGGCGCTGCGTCAGATCGGTGAGCACACCGACGTGGTCACCTATGTCAGCAAGTACACGCGCGGCCGTTTCGCGTCGGCGTTCGGGCGTAACGCCGCGCTGGAGTATCTGCCGCCGGGCGTGGACACCGACGCGTTCCGCCCGGACCCGGCCGCGCGCGCGGAACTGCGCGACCGCTACGGACTCGGCGACCGCCCGACGATCCTCTGCCTGTCCCGTCTGGTCCCGCGCAAGGGTCAGGACGCGCTGATCGTCGCGATGCGCGAGATCCGCGACCGCGTGTCCGGGGCCGTGCTGGTGATCGCGGGCGGCGGACCCTACGAGGAAAAGCTGCGCCAACTCGCCATCGCGGCGGGCGTTGCCGACGACGTCATCTTCACCGGCCGCGTCCCCTCCGGCGAGCTGGCCGCCCATCACACCCTCGCCGATGTCTTCGCCATGCCGTGCCGCACCCGTGGCGCGGGCCTCGACGTGGAAGGGCTCGGCATCGTGTATCTCGAAGCCTCCGCCTCCGGCGTGCCGGTCGTCGCCGGCCGTTCCGGTGGTGCTCCGGAAACGGTCATCGAGGGCGAAACCGGGCGCGTCGTAGACGGTCGCAACGTTCAGCAGATCACCGATGCCCTGGTAGACATCCTTTCCGATCCCGACGCGGCCGCCAGGATGGGTGCTGCGGGCCGGGCCTTCGTCGAGGAACGCTGGCGCTGGGACACCCACGGTGCCCGGCTCCGCCAACTGTTGCGGTAGCAGAGGCCGTCACCTCGGCCCGGAACAAAGTGACCGGTACTGCGCCGGAGCGAAGCGCCGCCGGGCCATGGCATCCATTAGGCTCAGCGCTGTGAGCACTATCCAGGTCGCCGACCAAACCTTCGTGGCCGCGCCAGGGATCGCCGTCGCCGATGTCCTATCGGCACCGAACAACTGGCGCCGCTGGTGGCCGGACCTGACCCTCGTCGTCCGGGAAGACCGGGGCGACAAGGGAATCCGCTGGACGGTCAGCGGCGCGCTGGACGGAACCATGGAAGTCTGGTTGCAGCCCGCGCTGGACGGCGTGATCGTGCACTACTTCCTGCACGCCGAACCGCAGCCCGCGCTGCCGGAGAACCGGATGGCCGCCGCCAACCGCGCCCGCCGCGTCGCAGGCCGCAACATGGCGTTCGAACTGAAATCCCGGCTGGAGGCGGGCCGTCCGGCCGGTGTCGCACCCGCACACGCCTCCTGACGCGCACCCCGCCGGCTCCCATCCCCAAGACCGACGCTGAAAGGAACCGCTGTCCGCCATGGCCGACAGGACCCAGAGGTCGATCATCATCGAGGCCACGTCGCAGCAGGTGATGTCCGTCATCGCCGATCTGGAGTCCTACCCGGAGTGGGTCTCGGCGGCGAAATCGGTCGAAGTACAGGAAAAGGGACCGGACGGCCGGGCGCGCACCGCGCGGTTCGTGCTGGACGCGGGCGTGGTGAAGGACAGCTATGTCCTCTCCTATACCTGGAGCCCGGACAACAAGGCGGTCAGCTGGACGCTGGTCAGCGGTGAGCTGCAGAAGGCGCAGAACGGCACCTACGAGCTGATCGATCAACCCGACGGCAACACCGAGGTCGTCTACACGCTCACCGTCGACCTGAACATCCCGATGATCGGCATGTTCAAACGCAAGGCCGAGAAGGTGATCACCGATACCGCGCTGAAAGAACTGAAGAAACGGGTCGAAGGCTGACGACGCACACGACCCGGGTCGAACTGTTCATCGGCAAAGGCGGGGTAGGCAAGACGACGCTGGCGTGCGCTACCGCCATGTCCTATGCCAGGTCGGGTAGCCGCGTGCTGGTGGCCTCGCTCGATCAGGCGCATTCGCTCGGGGACGCGCTCGGCTTCCGTTTTCCGCACGATCCCGGCACCGTCACCGGCATCGCGAACGTGCTGCCCGGCCTCGACGTGATCGAGGTGGATTCCCTTGCGCTGCTGGAGGATCGGTTCCGCGACGTGGTCCGGGTGCTGTCGCCCGGCTCCGGTCACGAGCACGGCATCGATCTCGCCGCGCTGGACCCGGCCGAGCTGACCGGCCTGCCCGGCGTGCAGGAACTGCTGATGCTCGTCGAGATCACCCAGTTCGCGAACGAGGACGACTGGGACGTGATCGTCGTCGACTGCCCGCCGTCGGCCGACATGCTGCGCATCATCACCGCGCCGGACACGCTGCTCGGCTATCTCGAACGGATCTGGCCGCCGCACGCCAGGGCGATGAGCACCGTCGGCACCGACCTGCGGCAGGCGATCCTCGCCGCGACCGTCGAACGGATCGTCAAGGCGGTCACCGAGGTCCGCGACCTGCTCGCCGACCATCAGCGCACCGGCGCGCGGCTGATCACGGTCGCCGAACGGGTCACCCTCGCCGAATCCGAGCGGGTTCGCTCCGCCGCCACGCTGCTCGGGCTGCGGCTGGACGCGGTGGTGGTCAACAAGGTGCTGCCGCCCACCTCCCCGCTCGACACCGAGCATCCCGCGGTGCACTGGTATCTGAACCGGCGCGGCGAACAGCTCGCCGCCATCGCCGAATTGGCGCGCTCGATGCCGGGTATCCCGCTGCTGATCGCCCAGCACACCGGACCGGAGCCGATCGGACTCACCTCGCTCGCGGCCCTGTCGTACGCGGTGGACTCGGACAGGAACACCGGCGGCACAGGACCTATGCTGAGCGACAGTCCGGCGGAGGTTGACGCGAGTTCCGGCGAACCGGTGGTTCGATGTGAATCAGGCACCGGTCTGCGGGCGATATACACACTGCGGATGCCCCTGCCCGTTGTCGATGCGGCAACGCTGCGACTTGGCCGAGTGGAGGACGATTTGATCGTGGGAGCGGACGGTGTCCGGCGGCGAGTGCGTCTCGCGCCGGTGTTGCGGCGGTGCACGGTCGACGGTGCGGAACTCGACGGCGGACATCTCGTGGTGCGATTCCGGCCGGATCCGGAGTTATGGCCCGAAGGTAGCGGCGATGAGCGGTGATCGGACTTCCGGATTCTTCCGGCGTGGTGCCGAAGGACACGAGGTGAGCGGGTTCTTCGGGCGCGGTAAGGGGGAGTCGGCCGAGGGCCGGGACGTGCCGGGCGATGGTTTCGGGCCGGATGCCGAGGACGCGGCAAGCCGTGGCGCGGAGGGTGATCAGGTCGGCGGCGGTGCTGGTCGAAGCGCCGAAGATGCGGACGTGAGCGGTGATCGGGCCGCACCCGGCGCCGCTGGTGGGCGGCCGGAAGATGCTGCGGGCGAAGGTGTTCCGGAGGGCATGGCCGAGTTCGTCGCGGAGTTGAAGCTGCTCGCAGAATCGGTGCTGGAGCGGGTGGAACCGGTATTACGTCAGGCCGCCGATGGGCAGGTCGAATGGTCGAGTTGCAGTTGGTGTCCCGTTTGCGCGGCCGCCGCGCTGATGCGTGGGCAACACCACGAGGTGCTGCAGACGGTGGCCGATCACGGCACCGCCATCGTGACGGTGCTGCGCGAGGCCTTGGCGGGGGTTCCGGTCGATCCGGTCATGCCGGAGTCCGATCCGACCGGCGGACCACAGCACAATCATGGTGTGCCACAGGACTATTCATCCGACACCGCGCCCCGCGCGGAATCCGCTGCCGGACAACACACATCGCGGACGCCCAAGCGGTCCCGCTATGTCAGCATCCCTGTGACGATCAAGGCATGACGCACCGCATAGCAGGTGCGCGACCGCTGACCGTCGGAATCGACGTCGGCGGCACCAACATTCGCGCCTCCGTGATCGACACCAGCGGCGAGGTCCTCGACACCGTCCAGGCGCCGACCCCGCATTCGGCCAAGGCGCTCGAGGATGCCCTCGCCCGCTCCGTTCGCGAACTGTGCCAACGGCATCCGATCGGCGCGGTGGGCTTGGCCGTCGCCGGTTTCATCAACGGCGACCGTTCCACCGTCCGCTTCGCCCCGCATCTGCCCTGGCAGGACACGCCCGTCGCGCAGCGGCTCACCGAACGGCTCGAGCTGCCCGTCATCCTCGAGCACGACGCGAATGCCGCCATGTGGGCCGAGTATCGGTTCGGCGCGGCCGCGGGCGGCCACAATGTGGTGCTCGTCGCGATCGGCACCGGCATCGGTGCCGCGCTGCTGATCGATGGGCAGCTGTATCGCGGAACCCACGGCGTCGCACCGGAACTCGGCCACCTGCAGGTCGTCCCGCAGGGTCGCGCCTGCCCGTGCGGTAAACGTGGCTGCTGGGAAAGGTATTGCAGCGGAACGGCACTCGCCGACACCGCGATCGAGATGCTGGCCACCGACCCGGTCCGGTCGGTCCTGGCCAAGGACGTCTACCGCGACCCCGGCTCACTCACCGGCCGCCGCGTCGCCAACGCCGCGCAGGACGGCGACCCGCTCGCGGTCCGGGTGATGGAGGATTTCGCCCGCTGGCTCGGCCTCGGACTGGCGTTCGTCAGCGATATCTTCGATCCCGACCTCGTCGTCATAGCCGGCGGCGTTAGCAGCTCCGCGCCCCTGTTCCTCGATGAAGCCCGCGAGGAGTACGCCCGCTCGGTAACCGGTGCGGGCCACCGCCCTCTCGCCCGCATCCGCACCACTCAACTCGGCGAGGCCGCAGGCATGATCGGCGCCGCCGACCTGGCCCGCGCCGCGCTGATCGAAACCGAACGCAAGTCCTCCCGAGTAGCTCGCAGCCGCTGACCCCGTCAACGAGCCCTGACCGGATCGTCGCCGGCCGTTGATCATGAAGCGGCCGCGCCCAACTCGGCGAGACGTTCCAGGGTGGCGCCCGGCCGACACCGTCCGGGTGGATAACGTTACATCACCTGCGGCAGTGGTATTCGATAGAGGAACGCTTGCTTCGGTCGCCGATGACCCAATTCCGGTCGCCGAGGAATCTGCTTCCGGTCGCCGATTACGGCGTGTCACCTTGCTCATGGCAGAGTGTGGTGAGATTCGCCGCTGCGGTTGGATGTGATCTGGGTCCAGCGGTAAAGTCGGCAACTGACGCAGGTGCCCGCCTCTATCCCGGTCCCGGGGGAAGGACGTCATGTTCTACTGGCTGCTGAAGTACGTGCTGCTGGGACCGTTCATGCATCTCTACAATCGGCCCACGGTCGAGGGTGTGGAGAACATTCCGGCGGACGGTCCGGCGATCATGGCGGGTAATCATCTCTCGTTCGCGGACTGGCTGTTCGCACCGCTGCTGAGCCCGCGGCGCATCAACTATCTGGCCAAGGCCGAATACTTCAACACCCCGGGCATCAAGGGCGCGTTCCAGAAGTGGTTCTTCACCACCTCCGGCCAGTTCCCGATCGACCGCACCGGCGCCGACGCGGCCGAGGACGCCCTCAACGCCGCGCGCAAGCTGCTCGACCAGGGCCGCCTCGTCGGCCTCTACCCCGAGGGCACCCGCTCCCCCGACGGCCGCCTGTACAAGGGCAAGACCGGCCTCGCCCGCCTCGCGCTGGAAACCGGCGTCCCCGTCATCCCGGTCGCCGTCATCGGCACCGACGACGTGAGCCCGCCCGGACCGTTCCGCTGGCGCCGCCGCAAGGTCACCGTCAAGTTCGGCACCCCCATCGACTTCTCGCGCTACGAAGGTATGGGCGGCAACCGCTTCGTCGAACGCGCCGTCACCGACGAGGTCATGTACGAGCTCATGCAACTCGGCGGCCAGGAATACGTAGACGTCTACGCCGCCAGCCTGAAGAAGAACATCCCCAACGGCAGCGCGCGCGAAGCAACCCGCATCCCGCACACCGCCGCCAGCTGAGCACCTCCAGCCACCAGAACGCCGCTAGCCAGCCCAATTGCTGACTGGCGGCGTTCTTCGTATTCGGAGGATGTTCTCCTCCAACGCTCACCGAGCACCATCTCGCGCATTGCCATGGCGCACTCAGCATCTCAGCCATGCGGAAGGCTGCCGGTTGTCTGTCACTTCGGCTCGTCCGAGGTGAGGTGGACGGCCCAGTCCGGGACAGTTGGACGGCGAAGCGGACGAAGGTGGAGACGGCGGCGGCGGCGGGGGTCCACTCCGCAATCCGAGCATCCGTTGCCCACAACAACTTCCACCGTCAGAGCAGTAGCGCTCCCGCTCGCTTGATGGTTCTGATGATGGGGGCGGTTTCCATCGAGTTGATACCTTGCAGCGGAGCGATTCTTTCGGTCAGGAACAAGCTCAGATCGGTGGTGTCGCGGCAGTTGACCGCCGCCAGCAGGTTGGTCCCGCCGGTGGTCATGGCGGCGAAAGCGACCTCAGGCCTGCGGGCCAGGGCTTCGGCGACATCCACGACGTGCGCGGGCTGAGCATTGATCCACAGCCGAGCCTCGGTACGAAATCCGATCGCGGCAGGCGGCATATCGAGGTGGAACTGCAACACGCCCATGCGACGCAACGCGGCGAGGCGACGCCGCACCGTCGACTCCGACCACCCCGTCACCGTCGACAGTTCCGCGTAGGACGCGCGTCCGTCCCGATTGAGCGCATGCAGCAATGCCCGATCCCCGTCGTCCAATTCGACTGGGGCGGTCGATGATTCGACCAGCGGCGGTTCGAGAGCCGCCGCCTGCTCCGGCGCCAGTGCCGCCACACCTCCCCACCCCGACGGCAACGCGAACCCGCGCAACACGAGATGCGCCGAGACCGACACCACCCGACTGGTACGCGGCAACTTGTTCAGCAGCAACGCATCCTGCTCCTGGCTGCTCGCCGCCTGCACATTGCACGACACCTCGGTACCACCGGACAGCAGGTACACAAACGCGGTATCCGGACGGTCTGCCAACGCCTTCGCCACCGACATCGCCGCATCAGGCGTGCACCGCACCCGCACCGTCCAGGACACGTACCCGAGCCGCCCACCATTGACCAGGCCGACCACCCGCACCGTGCCCTCCCCGCGCAACTTGCGATAGCGCCGAGCAACGGTGTTCTCCGAAACCCCCAGCACCGCGGCGATGTCTCTAAACGCGACCCGCCCGTCGATATGCAGCGCATGAATCAGCCCACGATCGACAGTATCCATTGAGCCAGAATAGATCTGTGACGGTATCCAGCAGTCAACTGCTCCACGATGGTGGCGGCTACGATCCCCAGCCGAACAGTGCCGGTCCTACCGACGCGCCCGACCAACTACGTGAGCCACGCGACTCGGCCCCGGCCACCCCGTTACCCAATCAGACCGGACCCGTTCACATTGCGTTGAGATAGCTGGTCCAGGGTGATCCCATGACTGGTTCGACCTTCTCCCGCCGCACCCTGCTGCGCACCTCCGCACTCGGCCTGGTGGCTGCCCCCGCGCTGGCCGCGTGCTCGTCGGACGGACCGGCCCTGGTCAAACAGCGGCCGCTGCTGACACACGGTGTCGCGGTGGGTGACCCGCGCAGCGACGGCGCGCTGATCTGGGCCCGGGCCGACCGGCCCGCGACGCTGATCGTGGAGACGGCGTCCACCGAATCGTTCACGAACGTCAGGCGATTCACCGGACCGTTGCTCACGCCGGATTCCGACGGCACCGGACGGGTGCGCGTCAACGGCCGCCCGCGGGCGAGCAGGTGCATTACCGGGTGACGCTGGAGGGTGACGACGGCGGTCGCTCCGAACCGATCACCGGCGTGTTCCGCACCGTGCCCACGGGCGCGTCCGATATCCGGCTGCAGTGGTCCGGCGACGTCGTCGGCCAGGGTTACGGCATCAACCCCGACCTCGGCGGCATGAAGATCTTCTCCACCATGGCCGCCCGCGACCCGCACCTGTTCCTGCACTCGGGCGACTCGATCTATGCGGACAACCCGGTCAAGGAATCGGTGACGCTCCCGGACGGGCGAATCTGGCGCAACACCGTGCCCGAGGCGAAAAGCGCTCCCGCGCAAACCCTTCAGCAGTATCGCGGCGCCTACGCCTACAACCTGACCGACCAGAACTACCTCCGCTTCAACACCTCGGTCGCACAGGTGGTGCAGTGGGACGACCACGAGACGGTCAACAATTGGTACCCCGGCGGCCTCGTCCCGGCGTCCAAGGGCTACGCCGAGCGCAGCATGGACGTGCTGGCCACCCGCGCCTGGCAGGCGTTCCACGAGTGGATGCCGGTGGAGCCCAAGGAGGCGGTGGACGGCCGCCTGTACCGCAAGATCTCCTACGGTCCGCTGCTCGACATCTTCGTGCTGGACATGCGGACCTACAAGGACACCAACGACGCCGACAACGGCCCCGAGGGCCGCATTTTCGGTCCGGCACAAACGAAGTGGTTGATCGAGGGCCTGCGCGACTCCAAGGCCACGTGGAAGATCGTCGCCAACGACCTGCCGCTCGGCTTGGTTGTCAAGGACGGTGAACAGCCGAACACCACCGCGTTCGAGGGTCCGGCCAACGGCGACCCCGGCGCGCCGTCCGGCCGGGAAACCGAAATCGCCCAGGTGCTCTCGTCGATCAAGGCGAACAAGGTGACCGATGTGGTCTGGCTGACCGCCGACGTGCACTACACCGCGGCACACCACTACGCGCCCGAGCGCGCGGCGTTCACCGACTTCGACGAGTTCTGGGAGTTCGTCTCCGGGCCGCTCAACGCCGGTGCGTTCGGACCGAACCCGCTGGACGGGACGTTCGGACCCGAGGCGGTGTTCGTGCACGCGCCCACCGTGCAGAACGCTTCGCCGCTCGACGCCTTCCAACATTTCGGCGAAGTACAGATCGACGGCAAGTCAAGGGAACTGACAGTCAATTTGTGCGATGCGAGCGGATCCGTGCTGTTCAGCCAGCGACTCGAACCGACCGTCCGGTAGCACACAAGATCGGGGAGGCGGCGCGGGCCGCGCTGTAGTAGCTTTCGTGCCATGAGCACGCCGCAGTTTGTCTCCGCCGAGGAATACCTACCCCGCGATACGGCGGATGTCGTTCGCACGGTTCGGGATTCACGCGGCCGCGCGGAACCGCTCACCGTGCGCGGCGGCGAGCAACTGGACGATGGACTCACACTGCCCGCCCAGCCGACCGTGGTGTCGCTGCGCCGGATGAATCAGGTGCTCGACATCAACCTGGGGCGGCGGACAGTGCGGGTGCAGGCCGGCGCCAAGCTGTCCGACATCGACCGGCGGCTCGGCGCGCACGGGCTCGGGCTGCCGATCGTCGGCGACCATCGCGACATCACCGCGGGCGGATTCGCGTCCGTGGGCGGGGTGAGCGCGGCGTCGCACAAGTACGGCATGTTCATCGACCAGGTCGTCGATCTGGAGTACGTGGACAACGACGGACGCATCGGCACCTGCGGGCGCACCCACCACGCCGAGCGGTTCCACCGCATCCTCGGCGCGGGTGGGCGCGCGGGCATCATCACCGCGCTCACCCTCGACGTGATCGACATCGACAAGGACCGCACCTGGCTCACCACCAACGCCGACCGGTTCCTCGACTTCGACTCCTTCGTCGAACACGCCTACGCCGAGATCATGCGGCCCGGCAACGCGGCACTGCAGGTGGGTCGCTGGGTCGACACCGCGCCGTTGAAGGTCGCGCGGCCGGGCGGCGTCGGACACGTGCAGCTGGGCACCGTGCGGTTCGGGCAGTGGTCGACGCTGCATCCCACCGCACCGACCCGCTCGGTGCGGGCGCGGCGCGAGGTGGGCTCGCGGGCGCGGAAGTCGCTGGGCGTCATCGCCTCCGCCGCCAGCGGGCCCGCGGGCATGCCGCTACGCAATGCCGCGGCAGGCGCGGTGCTGTTCGCGCCGAAGGTGCAAACCCTGCGCGACGCCGAATACCTCGCCGACACCGCCCTCAGCTCGTCCGAACGCGGACCGGCCTACCGGGTCGGCATTTTCGCGCCGCTGTCGAGCTACACGTCGGTGTTCTACCGCCTGCACGACCTGTTCGCCGGCCACCGCGAGCGCACCGGCTGCTTCACCGTCATCTCCGCGATGACCTACGGCGTGCGCTCCCGCTACCTGCGCTCCGAGTCCGCCGCCCGCGGCCTCTCCCCCGAAGACCACGGCCTGATCACCTTCACCAGCCGCCTCCGCCCCGCCGCCCTCCCCTCAGAACTGTTGCGCGACATAGTCTCCGGGATCGATGAGATCTGCCGTTCGGAGAACGCGCTGCGGTACGAGTCGGAGGAGTAGGCGTCATTGCGCTGGTGGTGATGGAAGGCACCCGCCGGTGCTGCAACTAGACCGTCGCATTGACGCAGGGGGCTTCCGGCGCGGTCGGTTGCCCGGCAGGGTCAGTCCTGATGTGCGGCAAAGCCACCGGGATGCGATGCAGCACCACAAAATCCCGCCCGCGCGCGCGATTCAGTGCGGTCATCGATGCCACCGGGTCACTGTGCCCGGTACACCGGACATCGACGGGCATGCCCGCCTTCATGCGAAGGTGACAGGTAGCCAGAGCGCACCACGAGCTGAACCGCTTGCTGAAGATCTGCACTCTCACTCGGGATCGGCACTCGGAATAGGGCCCTAAAGCCAGTGCAGGTCCCGAGTTAGGGTGCAGATTCTGCTTGCGGGGGGTCGCGGGGGCTGACGGTGTGACACGTGCGTCGGATGGGGGGTGAACACGCGATTCAACGCGCGAGTGCGCCACAAATCACGCTTCCATCTGATAGTGAAAGAAATGCCTTTCGAGTAGGAGCGCGAGGTGCGGAATATGACATTCGTTGCCGTCGCCGTCGCGGATGGGAGCAATCTTCCTTTGTCTACTCGACGCGCCGATACTGGCCGGATGTGCCGGTAGGAGTTTTGTCCGGCGTCCACCGATGCGCTAACCTCTCGGTGACTCGAACCACGTACTCGCTCGGCTGATTACATAGACCTGTCTACGGCACATCGAAGGATCAGAGAGAATACCCCCTCCGATTCCGGAGCGAATTACCGCACCTCGATCGGATCCTCCTGAGCGGCCCGATATGTCGAAGCGGTCGGCATGTAGTTCCCGCGGACTCACCATGCCGTGGGCATGATCTCGTTTGTTCCGGCATCAATCCTGATCATCCGTGGAGGAAGAATGACACTGTCGAATCGCGCACGCACGGCAGCGGCCGTCGTGTTTCTCACCGGGACTATCGCCTCGAGCGCCAACGCCAACGCAGCCCCTTTCGAACCACCAGCGTCGACGGGCAGCGCAGAGCTGACCAAAATCATGAAAACTCAATACAGCCCGACGCTGGACACGGCGATTTGCAGCCCAGGCGATCTGCCCAATTCCGTTCTGGACGAGTTCGCGGAAGCCCGCGATCAGAGCCCGCTCGAAGGTGGCGCCGAGGCCGAGCTGGAAGCTCGCAGAATAATCAGGGTCAAGGCCACCGGAACCAAAAACAAAGATGGTGTCTACAATCCGAAACCGGCGTACGGCGAAGCCGCAAGGAAGGCAATGGAAAGCGATAGCGGCGGCAGCTACAACAACGCCTTCCGCCGTCTGACATGCGACAACGCAGAGGCGGAGAAGGAGTATTCTGCCGTGCGAAAGGAAGTCCTGAAGAATCTGAAGCTCAAGCCCGGCTTCGAGGAAAATATCAAACTCGTGAAATTCGACTACGTGAAACTTATGAAAGAGTACGACATCCTGTGCAAGGCAGGGCTGCCACTGGCACCGGCCGGCGAACAGACGTGCGAGAACGACGCGAGCAAGAAGCTGGCAGAGCAGAAGCAGGCAAAGTCGGCAGAAAAAGACTGACACACCCTCACACAACGAACAACACCGATACCGCCCGCATCGCCGCGCACCGCAACGGCTATGCGGGCGGTAATACACGGTCCGCCCGGCGAACCCGGGCGCCACCGGCCGACCCGCCCAACCAACTCGAGCGCCACCCGCCGACCCGCACAGCGAACCCGGCCGACCCGCACGGCAGACTCGAGCGCCACCCGCCGACCCGCACGGCAGACCCGAACGCCATCCGCCGATCCGCACGGCGGACCCGAGGCGCCACCGGCCGACCCGCACGGCAGACTCGAACGCCACCGGCCGACCCGCCCGGCAGACTCAAGCGCCACCCGCCGATCCGCCCGGCAGACTCAAGCGCCACCCGCCGATCCGCACGGCGAACCCGAACACCACCCGCCGACCCGCCGACCAACTCAAGCGCCACCCGCCGACCCGCACCGCGAACCCGAACACCACCCGCCGACCCGCCCGGCAGACCCGAGCGCCACCCGCCGACCAACTCGAACGCCACCCGCCGACCCGCACAGCGAACCCAAACACCACCGGCCGACCCGCACAGCGAATCCGAGCGCCACCGGCCCGTCCGCCCGGCACACCTATCCAGCCCGCACCGGCCGAGCGGCGAACCCGCGCCAGCCCGTGCACCGAGCAGACACCACTACACCGCATCGCAAAGCGGAGCGCGCTGAACTCCCGCCAGACATCGACGGTTGCCAGCCCGCCCGAGCCGCGAAGCCAGCGAGCCCCACCCGAACGGCAACCCAACGAGCCCGCCCCCACCTGCCCGCCCCGGGCAGCACGGCGCCGAACCCCGCAAGGCCCGACGATTCCGCTCGGCGACCCACCCCAGTCGCTGCCGAAATCTGCACTCTCACTCGGGATAAGCACTGGCTTTAGGGCCCTATTCCGAGTGCCGATCCCGAGACAGAGTGCAGATTTTGGGGATAGTGGCTTCGTGCCGGGCCTAGCCGCGGCGAATCACGGAAGGGCTGTTGGCTCCGGTCGGCGACGAGATGTGGCGCAGCTGGACAGGTGCCACCTCGGCGAGTGCAACGGCTGGCCAGCTTGTCACCAGATGTGGCGCAACGGGCTTGGTGAAGTGCGTGCAGAGCTTGGCTGTGTAGCGGGGCCGAACGCCGAGCGGGCGTGACAGCGTTGTGGCGGGTTCGGCGGCTCGCAGTCTCGGGGCGCTCCGAGGGCATATGGCGAACGGCTCCGTCAAATGGCGGCAAACTCTATACTGTGACCGGCCGTGCATGGTCGCCAGAAGGTAGCGGCGGCATGTGGGTTCGGCACTGTCAGTGCGGTGCCGTGCGTGTGTTCAGCCCGTCCGCTTGTGAAGGTTGCTGTGCCGATGCCCGAATTTCGTGCTGTCCCGGTTGGATTCGCAGATCGTAAGCGACACCGTCCGCCGGATCGAGCCCTGATCGGACAGCGCGTGCTGATCACCGATGCCGGTTCCGACATCGGCCGGGCCACTGCGAATGTGCTTGCCGCCCAAGGTGCTCAGCTGCTCCTGGTCGCGCGCGGCAGCGATGAGCTCATCAGCGCGTGCGAGGAGATCCGCTCGGACGGCGGCATCGCGGACTGGAATCGTTGCGACATCTCGGCGCTCGGCGATGTCGATCAGCTCGTCACCTGGGTGCTCGGCGAATTCGGCACCGTCGACGTCCTGATCAACACCGCCGGCCGGCCGACGCGCAATCCGGTGACCCAGTCCCTGAACCGCTTCCGCGACTACCAGCACATGATGGCCACCAACTACTTCGGCCCACTCCGCCTCACCCTCGGCCTGCTACCCGCCATGCTGCGTTCCGGCTCGGGCCACGTCATCAACGTCGGCCCGTGGAACGCACACACCGGCGCCGCACCGAATTTCGCCTCCTACGCCAGCGCCCAAGCCGCCTGGACCACCTTCGGCCAATGCGCCGACGCCGAACTCGCCCCCCACGGCATCCAGGTAACCGCCGTCCACTACCCCGCTTTCCGCACCGCCCCCGATTCCGCCACCTCCAGCGAAGAAGCCGACCAAACCGCCCACCGCATAGAATCCGCCATCCACACCAAATCCCCCCGCCTCGAACCCCGCTTCACCCGAACCCTCTACGCCCTAGCCGGCGTAGCCCCCCGCTCCACCGCCCGCCTAATGCACGCCTTCGGCATCTAACCCCCGAACCCCCGCCCCCCACACCGCAATCCAAATACCAACCAGACTCCGCCACACCGACACAGCCGCCGCCCCACCGCCAACACCGCACACCCCCAGCCGACGAACTCCCCCACACACCAACGCAATCCAAATACCAACCAGGCGCCCCCGCACCGACACAGCCGCCACCCCACCGCCAACGCCGTGCACCTCTCAGCCGACGAACTCCCCCACGCGCCACCGCAATCCGAACCCCACGCAGGCTCCGCGTCGCGGCAGCTACCTTCCGCGATGCCGCCCGCCCCGCGCACGCCCCCGTCACCCGATCGCCGTCCCTTCCCGGCGCACGCCTTGCCACCTGATCGCCGCACCCTTCCCCGCGCACAGCAACGACTTCCCCACGCCGTACCCGGATCAGCACCCGATATCGGTACACCCGCACCAGCGTCCCAAGTAGGCATCCCCCATCCCACTTGACGCACGTTGCACACACCTGACGTCTGCTGCAGCATGCCTCAAGAGCACGCAACCTACGTCAAGACGGCGAAAGCCCCCTCCGGCGGGTGGCGGAGGGGGCTTTCGGGTACTGGGTCAGTGCTTTTCGGGGCCCAGGTAGTACTCGAAGACGAGGCCTGCGGCGGCGATGAGGATGCAGACTACGCCGAGGCCGATCAGCCAGAACTGGAAGAAGGCCAGGCCGAGGGCGGTGATGGCGCCGGCGCCGGCGAGGGTGATGGGCCAGAAGCTGCCGGGCGAGAAGAAGCCCAGATCGCCTGCGCCGTCGACGATCTCGGCGTCTTCGTAGTCTTCGGGGCGCAGGTCGAGGCGACGTGCGACGAAGCGGAAGTAGGTGCCGATGATCAGCGACAGGCCTGCGGTCAGCACCGTGGCGGTGGTACCGGCCCATTCCACGCCGGTGCGGGATACGCCGGTGAAGTAGCCGTAGACAATGGCGACGATGATGAAGAACACCGTCAGCAGTTCGAAAATCCGCGCTTCGATCTTCATATCAGATCAGTCCCTTACTTTGCCTCGGCCGCGGTCTTGGTCGTGCGATCGGTGTTGAACGGCCGGGTCGACGTGGCGACCGGCGATTCACCGATGGACTGCAGCGCCTCGGCGTTGGTCTTGCCGGTCTTGCGCGCGTCCATGTACTTGGTGAACTTCTCCGGCGTAACCGCACGGACCTCGAAGTTCATCATCGAGTGGAACGTGCCGCACATTTCCGCGCACCGGCCGACGAACGCACCTTCCTTTTCGATCTTCGTGATCTGGAAGATGTTGTCCGAGTGGTTTTCCTTCGGGTTCGGCATCACGTCGCGCTTGAACAGGAACTCCGGCACCCAGAACGCGTGCACCACGTCGGCGGCGGCGAGCTGGAACTCGATCACCTTGTTGGTCGGCAGCACCAGGACCGGCACCTCGGTGCTGGAACCGTAGGTCTCGACCTTGTCGTAGTGCAGGTAGGACAGGATGTCGTGCGCGGGCAGGCCGTTGTGCATCGGGCCGGGCTGCGGGTGACCATCCTTGGTCTTTTCCTTGTACTCGTCGAGCTGCTCCTGGTTCGCGGACTCACGAGTGGTGTCGATGCCGTCGTACTTGGCGCCGTCCTTGAAGTCGACGCCGCGGTAACCGAACTTCCAGTTCCACTGGAAGGCGGTCACGTCGACGGTGACGTCGGGATTGTCGACCTTCTCGTGCACGAAGTTCTGCACGACGACGGTGAAGTAGAACAGCACCGCGATGATGACGAACGGCACCGCCGTGTAGGTCAGCTCCAGCGGCACGTTGTAGCCGGTCTGCCGGGGGAACTCCGGGGAGTCGGCCTTCTTGCGGTGGAAGGCGACGGTCCAGAAGGTCAGACCCCACACCAGCACGCCCATCACCAGGGCGGCCAGGACCGACCAGGTCCACAGCTCCCGCATCCGGGTGGCCTGCGGCGTGATGCCCGAGGGCCAGCCGAACCGCAGCCAAACATTGTCGATCGAGCAGCCCGAGACGAGCACCGCGGTGATCCCGAGGGACACCGCCAGCCCGGCCCGCCGAAGGATCCGGCCTTGGGGACGGCTAGCCGGCGAAGCCGGTGGGGTGGGTGAACCCTGCACGGGACGTGCCCCGATCTCTTCGCTCGCCTTGTGCGCCACGCTCACGCCTTCCTGGTCGCCACACATTCCGACATTTGCACCGCCTGGGCTGCGACCGCCCGACGATACGTTCTAAGCACATGATCAGGCCGGTCCCCGGTCGAGCGCGTACGCCGCCTGAGAATGGCCTGAGTACTACGCAGCGTAGACCAAACGGGCGCCCTCATTGTCGTCGGGTCGCATTCGACACTCCGCGCATCGCGCGCACCCGCGCATCCGTCCGCAAAAGCCCTGGACAGGGTGCGCAGTACGCGCGCGGCGCGCGTGTGCGGCATACTCGGACACAACATTTCGGCCGCTGTGCTCACCGCGAGATCCGGCCCCGGCACGTACCGGAACAACCGCTCGCGGCAGACGCTGCGCACCGCCCCCGCAAGACTTTCGGACACGCCGTTTTCCGGCCGTGTCCCGACCGGAGAAACGAGGTTGCCGACGCCGTGTGTGGACTGCTCGGGTTTCTGACATCTGACGAGGCAGCGCCTGGCGTGGTGGAGCAGGTGTACGACGCATTGCACTGCCTGCGGCACCGTGGTCCCGACGACCGCGGCACCTGGCACGACGATCACCTGATCTTCGGGTTCAACCGCCTGGCGCTCATCGACCTGGAGCACTCGCATCAGCCGCTGCGCTGGGGCCCGCCGGAAAACCGGGAGCGCTACGCGCTGACCTTCAACGGCGAGATCTACAACTACCTCGAGCTGCGCAAGGAACTGGCCGACGCGTACGGCGCCGAATTCGGTGACGACTCGATCTTCTTCACCGAGGGCGACGGCGAGGCCATCGTCGCCGCGTTCCACTACTGGGGTCCGGAGGCCGTGCACAAGCTGCGCGGCATGTTCGCGTTCGCGATCTGGGACACCGAGACCAACGAGCTGTTCCTGGCGCGAGATCCGTTCGGCATCAAGCCGCTGTTCCTCGCTACCGGACCCGGCGGCACGGCGTTCGGCAGCGAGAAGAAGAGCTTGCTGGCGCTGCTGTCCCCGCTCGGGTTGAGCGATGAGCTCGACCCGCGTGCGCTGGAGCACTACACGGTGCTGCAGTACGTGCCGGAGGCGGAGACGCTGCACAAGGACATCCGGCGGCTGGAATCGGGCACCTACGCGACGGTCCGTCCGGGCGAGGTGCCGAAGACCACCCGGTACTTCCATCCGCAGTTCAAGGTTCGTCCCTTCGCGCCGGGCTCGGCGCCCGCTCGCTACCGCGAGATCGCCGAGGCGATGGAGGACTCGGTCGCCAAGCACATGCGCGCGGACGTCACCGTCGGCTCGTTCCTGTCCGGCGGCATCGACTCCACCGCGGTCGCCGCGCTGGCCATGCGGCACAACCCGAAGCTGATCACCTTCACCAGCAGCTTCGAACGCGAGGGCTACTCGGAGGCCGACGTCGCCGCCGAGACCGCCGCGGCGATCGGCGCCAGGCACATCATCAAGACCGTCTCCCCCGCCGAGTTCGCCGCCGCGATTCCCGAAATCGTCTGGTACCTCGACGATCCCGTCGCCGACCCGGCGCTGGTGCCGCTGTACTTCGTGGCGAAGGAAGCGCGCAAGCACGTCAAGGTGGTGCTGTCCGGCGAGGGTGCCGACGAGCTGTTCGGCGGATACACGATCTACCGGGAACCGTTGTCGCTCAAGCCCTTCGAGTACCTGCCCGGCGGACTTCGCAAGCTGGCGGGCAAGCTCTCCGACCGCATTCCGGACGGCACCCGCGGCAAGAGCCTGCTGCACCGCGGCTCGCTCAGCCTGGAGGAGCGCTACTACGGCAACGCGCGCAGCTTCAGCGACGCCCAATTGCGTTCCGTGCTCCGCGAATTCCGGCCCGAGTGGACCCACCAGGACGTGACCGCGCCGATCTACGCGCAGTCGCGCGGCTGGGACCCGGTGGCGCGCATGCAGCACCTGGACCTGTTCACCTGGTTGCGCGGCGACATCCTGGTCAAGGCCGACAAGATCACCATGGCCAACTCGCTCGAATTGCGGGTGCCGTTCCTGGATTCCGAGGTGCTCAAGGTCGCCGAGGGGCTGCCGTTCGAGCAGAAGATCACCAAGGAAACCACGAAATACGCACTGCGCCAGGCACTCGAGGGCATCGTACCGCCGCACGTGCTGCACCGCGCCAAGCTCGGCTTCCCGGTCCCGCTGCGGCACTGGCTGCGCGGCACCGAACTCTACGACTGGGCCCACCAGCAGATCCTCGAATCGCAAACCGACCACCTGCTGAACAAGGCCGCGATCAGCGACATGCTCGTCGCGCACCGCGCAGGAACCTCGGACCACAGCCGCCGGTTGTGGACCCTGCTGGTCTTCATGGTGTGGCACGGCATCTTCGTCGAGGACCGCATCAAGCCGGAAATCCAGGAGCCGGTCTACCCGGTCTCGCTGTAGACAGCACAGAGAAGTGCCCCTCGCCGAAAGGTCGAGGGGCACTTTGCTTCTGATGCCATCGCAGCGAAGTAAGCCACCGGTCGGCCCCGAACCGTGCTCGCGCGCACACTTTTGCACGCCGCGCACGAAACTGCTGACGAACTCGTGCGCGGCTGCACAATACGTGCGCGGGGTCAGAGGAGGTGCACGCAGCGACGAACCTCGCCGCGGCCTATCGGTCACCCGCCGTCAGCTGCGAGCTGCCGGATCGCTTAGACGGCGGCCACTCGCGCGCATGCGTTCTCACGCTGCGCACAAATTCGCTAGCAAACTCGCGCGCGGGCCGCGAAGACGTACGCGGTATACGAGCAGCCCACGAACCTTCGCCGTGAACCGCCGACCACCCGACGTCAACTGCGAGCAGCCCGATCGCTTAGGCCGCCGCCACTCGCGCGCATGCGTTCTCACACCGCGCACAAATTCGCTAGCAAACTCGCGCGCGGGCCGCGAAGACGTACGCGGTATACGAGCAGCCCACGAACCTTCGCCGTGAACCGCCGACCACCCG
>NZ_JBHXAU010000017.1:142697-216322 GCF_042727395.1 Nocardia sp. NPDC060255
CGACGTCAAACTGCGAGCAGCCCGATCGCTTAGGCCGCCGCCACTCGCGCGCATGCGTTCTCACACCGCGCACAAAATCGCCAGCAAACTCGCGCGCGGCCCACAAACTCATGCGCGGCCCACAAACTCACGCGCGGCGCATTCAGAGGCCAACGCTGAGCCTCCCGTCCACTTGCACGGTCGCGATCCCTGCTCGCGCGCAAGTATTCTCACGCTGCGCGTGAAATCGCTGGCTGCGCGCGAGATCGTTGGCGAACTAGTGCGCGGCGGCACAATCTGTGCGCGGGGGCGGGCTCAGAGCAGGGGCTTGATTTCGGCGGCGGCTTCGGCGCCGTAGGCGCCGGCGAGGCGGTCGAGGGCGGTTTCCTTGTTGAGGGTCCACTCCTGGGTGCCCATGGTTTCCAGGACCAGGACGGCGATGAGCGAACCCAGCTGAGCGGAACGTTCCAGGCTGAGGCCCGCGGTGTGGCCGGTGAGGAAACCGGCGCGGAACGCGTCGCCGACGCCGGTGGGTTCGACCTTGGTGGTCTCCGGGACGACGCCGACGCTGAGTTCGGTGCCGTCCTTGTCGACGATGTGCACACCGTCGGCGCCGAGCGTGGTCACCCGGATGCCGACGCGCTGGGCGATCTCGGCCTCGCTGAGACCGGTCTTCTGCAGCAGCAGCGCCCACTCGTACTTGTTGGTGAAAAGGTATGCGGCGCCGTCGATCAGCTGCACGGCCTGCTCGCCGTCGAGGCGGGCCAGCTGCTGGGACGGGTCGGCGGCGAACGGGATGCCGAGCTCGCGGCACTGCGCGGTGTGCACCAGCATCGCATCGGGGTCGTTGGCGCCGACCAGCACCAGGTCCAGCGTGTGCGCCTTGGCGAGCTCGCCGATGGAGATGTCACGGGCCTCGCTCATCGCGCCCGGATAGAACGAGGCGATCTGCGCCATGTCGTCGTCGGTGGTGCAGACGAAACGCGCGGTGTGCGCACGCTCGGAGATCAGCACGCCGGAACAATCGACGCCGTGCGATTCCAGCCACTGGCGGTACTCGGCGAAATCGGCGCCCACGGCACCGACGAGCAGGGGTGTGCGGTTCAAAAGGCCCATGGCGTAGGCGATGTTGCCTGCGACGCCACCGCGGCGGATCTGCAGATCGTCGACGAGAAAACTGAGCGACACGTGATCGAGTTGATCGGCCAGCAGTGCGTCACGGAACCGTCCGGGAAAACGCATGAGGTGGTCGGTGGCAATGGACGCGGAAACGGCGATGGACACGAGGCTGGCCCTTCAACGGTAGGCGGCAGGCGGTGCAGACCGGGAACGGAAGTCCCAGCATTACCGTACCAATGTTGAACGCAGGCTCAGACCCCTCAACCCGGGGGATGACATCGGCGAGATGCCCGGCGCCGCGCGATCGTTGGGCCGGGACGCCCCTCTGAGCAGGGCGCCGAACTGCCCGAATCCTTACGAAATCCGACGCCGCCACGCTGGCCGTGACGCTCCAGGATCACCACGTCCGCTCCCTAGCCCGTCCGCGCCGATCGCCGCGAACGCTTCCACCGGTTCGGACCTGACGCGCGGTGCACGCCACTGGGCCCGCCAGCCATGAGCCCTCGAACGGGAAACAGTGGCAGCAAAGTGTGAGTGGCGCCGCCGTCATGTCCCGTTGGGTGCGGGAGGCGCCTGTTTCTCGGCCACTGCTGCAGTTGTTCGCTGGCCCACATGTAGGCGGCCACTGCCTACGACAATGCGGCGCTGTCGTCGTCGGGCCACGGCACCAGGATGGACACCCGGGCCAGAAAAACGCGTAACCCCACGTGAACGCTTCACGTGGGGCCGGGCTGTTACGCGGTGAACCCGCTTACGACGAGTCGGACGGGTTCGGTCAGTTGAACGAATCGCCGCAGGCGCAGGAGCCGGTGGCGTTCGGGTTGTCGATGGTGAAGCCCTGCTTCTCGATGGTGTCGACGAAGTCGATGGAGGCACCCTGGATGTACGGGGCGCTCATCCGGTCGACGGCCAGCTTGACGCCGCTGAACTCGACAACGATGTCGCCGTCGAGCGAGCGATCGTCGAAGAAGAGCTGGTACCGCAGGCCGGCACAGCCGCCGGGCTGCACGGCGATCCGCAGCGCCAGGTCGTCGCGACCCTCCTGGTCCAGCAACGCCTTCGCCTTGCTGGCGGCAGCGTCGGTCAGCACGGCACCGTGAGTTTCGGTGGCGGTCTCGTTCTGCACAGTCATGAACTCTCCTCGAGGAACCTGTCGTCGACCCGTGAACAGCGCACGGGTCGTGTCGGTCAACACCACTCGGCGGGCTGCTATTCCCCATCTTGCCACCACCGCGCCCGCAGGAACACGCAACCTACGTGACCCGGCACACCTGCGCGAATCGGACCGCATTTCCCGCCGCGTATTCCATCGAATAGCCTGGTCGATGTGAAATTGTTCCGTCGCGGCGAGTCCAGCACCACCGACGCGGCCGCCGATCAGACGGCGGTCGTGGACGGCGGCTCGGCCGCGGGCACCACTCGCACGGCGGTCACCGCCACCGCGGGCAAGGGCCGTCCCACTCCGAAACGCCGTGACGCCCAAGGCAAGCGACGCGGCCCGATCGCGCCGGCACCGCTCACCGCGAAGGAGGCCCGCGCCCGCCGCAAGGCCACTCGCGGCAGCAAGGAGGAGCGCAAACTAGCCTCCGCCGAGCGCAAGGCGGCTGTCCAGGATCGGCGCACGCGCATGCTCGCCGGCGAGGACAAGTACCTGTTGCCGCGCGATCAGGGGCCGGTGCGTGCGTTCGTCCGCGACATCGTGGACGGTCGGCGCAACCTGGTCGGCCTGTTCATGCCGATGGCGCTCGTGCTGATCCTGTCGATGTTCGTGGCACCCGCGCTGCAGACGATCGTCACGCTGGCGATGCTGGTGATGATGTTCTTCATGATCGCCGAGGGTTTCCTGCTCGGGCGGATCGTGAACGGGCGGGTCAGGGAGCGTTTCCCGGACACAGAGGACACCGGTTACAAGCTCGGTTGGTATGCGTTCGTGCGTGCGTCGCAGATCCGGAAGATGCGGGCGCCGAAGCCTCGGGTCAGTCCGGGCGAGGCGATTTAGTTCGTCTGTCGCGGGTCGACGTGGGCCCGATCTGCGTTAACCGCCATTGACAGCCGTGACCGAGGGCGAACCGGACCGGTTCACAATTACCGTGTGACGACCCGGCCTGAGTTGACCGGGATTGCCTGTCCGCCCGAACGGTCGGTTCCGCGCAGCTGATCGTTCAACGCGGGTCCCCCTGAACATGATTGCGGCCCGGCTCGTGGACACGAGCCGGGCCGCCGCCGGTTGCGGGGACATCGGGGGTCAGATGTTGGTGGTTCGGCCGTGCATCGCCGACAGGTCGGCCTGCAGACGCTGGACGTCGCGATCGATGACGTTGGACGATCCGGCGGGTGCGTTGTAGTGCGTCACGAAGGTGGCGAAAGCGACGATGACTGCCATGGTGATCAGGAAAGTAATCATGGCAGTAATTTTGCGCTCGGTGAGTTACCGCCGAAAGTGGCTGGACTGCCACTGTTCGTAAAGATTCAGCCACTACACTGGACGCATGCTGTCGAAGGTTGCGGTCGTGCTGTCCGACCACATGGCCATGTTCGAATTCGGGGTGGTCTGTGAGGTTTTCGGCCTCGATCGGACCGCCGACGGACTGCCCGCGTTCGACTTCAAGGTCTGCAGCGCCACGCCCGGCAAGCCACTGCACTCCAGGACGCCCGGCATCACGGTCACCCCGGAGTACGGCCTCGACGAGCTCGCCAAGGCGGATCTGGTCGCCATTCCGGCCGCCTCCTCGAAGAACGGGTTCGATCCGCGCATCATCGACGCCGTCCGGGCGGCCTCGGCGGCGGGAGCGATCGTGCTGACCGTATGTTCGGGCGCGTTCCTCGCCGGCGCGGCCGGCCTGCTCGACGGGCGTAAATGCACCACGCACTGGACCTACGTCGACGAGCTCGCCGCGATGTACCCCGAGGCGACCGTCGACCCCGACGTGCTGTTCGTCGACGCGGGCAACCTGATCACCAGCGCGGGCACCGCCGCGGGCATCGACGCCTGCCTGCACCTGGTGCGCCGCGAACTCGGCAGCGCGGTGGCCAACGCGATCGCGCGCCGGATGGTCGTGCCGCCCCAGCGCGACGGCGGGCAACGTCAGTTCATCGAGCGGCCGGTCGCCACCTGCACCTCCGACAGCCTCATCCCGACCCTGGAGTGGATGAACGCGAACCTCGACCTCCCGCACACCATCGAAGACCTGGCCGCGCGCTCGACCATGTCCACCCGCACCTTCGCCCGCCGCTTCGCCGCCGAAACCGGAACCACCCCGGTGAAATGGCTGACCAACCAGCGCGTCCTGCTCACCAAACAGCTGCTCGAGGAAACCGACCTCGGCCTCGAGCAAATCGCCGCCCGCGCGGGCTTCGGCTCCGGGGCGCTGCTCCGGCACCACTTCCAACGCCTCGTCGGCATCGCACCCACCGAGTACCGTCGCCGCTTCGGCGCGGAAATGGTCGAAACCCCCGCCTGACCGCACCCCGTGTCAGGATCCGCATCCCGGGAAGGCATGCGGCCATTGCTGACCGGACATCGTTCAAGATCATGAGGAAACGGTGCTGTTGGCCTCTCGGGCGATGCCAGCACCAGTTCCCCATGATCATGAACGGCGTTGATACCGTGCTGACGTGTCGCACAGTGTCTCGTCGGTTGAGCCGCGCCGGACTCTCGTCCTCGGCGGCGCTCGGTCCGGTAAGTCCGGTTATGCCGAGGAGTTGGCCGCGAAGGCGCCCGGGCCGGTCCGCTATCTCGCGACCTCGATTCCCGACCCCGCCGACCTCGACTTCGCCGAACGCATCGCCACCCACCGCGACCGCAGGCCCGCCGACTGGACCGTGCTCGAAAGTGCCGACCCGGCAGCCGTTCTCGGCGCTCCGGGACCGGCGGGCACCACGCTGATCGATGACATCGGCACCTGGCTCACCGCGCGCATCGACGCCCGCGACGCCTGGGCATCCCCGCGCGGCACCGTCGCCCCCGACGCCGACGCGCTGGTCGCCGCCGTCGCCGCCTACCCGCACCGCCTGGTCATCGTGAGCCCCGAGGTCGGCATGGGCATCATCCCCGCCACCCGCTCCGGCCGCCTGTTCCGCGACGAGATCGGCACCCTGAACCAACGCCTCGCCCAAGCCTGCGACGAAGCATTCCTCGTCGTAGCCGGACTCCCCCTGCGCCTCAAGTGAATCGGCGCGGACACCTACGCGTCGTAGTGGTCCACCGAGACCTCGCCATGACTTCGCACAGCGAGTCGTCGGGTGTCGAGCAGTCGGTCGGGTCGACGGGCCCAGCGGAAACCGCCGAGTAGGCGCTCGAACCCGCATGACACTTCGGACATGCCGCAGCACCGGGCGGGACGGCGCACGTGGGCGAGGACACCGGCGGGTTGGGGCGGGTGATGTGCGGGGTGCGGGTCGGGGCGGGCAAGATTGAGCCGCGTATGCGGATATGGACCGTCCTGACCGGAAAGGCTCGACAGTGACACACGGATTTGGACCGGTGACGCCACCTGACGCACAGGTTCGGGCGGCGGCCGAGCAGCGGCAGGCGCAGTTGACCAAACCCGGTGGGGCGCTCGGGCGGCTGGAGGAGCTCGGCAACTGGGTGGCGGCCTGTCAGGGGGTGTGCCCGCCGAAGCAGTTCGAGCGGGCCAGGGTGGTGGTGTTCGCCGGGGATCATGGCGTTGCGCGACACGGGGTTTCGGCGTATCCGAGCGAGGTCACCGCACAGATGGTGGCGAACTTCCTCGGTGGCGGCGCGGCGGTGAACGCGCTCGCCGTGGTCGCGGGCGCCACCGTTCGGGTCGCGGATATTTCCGTCGACGGCGAGACCGATGCGCTCATCGCCAAGCACAAGGTGCGCCGCTCCAGCGGGTCGATCGACCGCGAGGACGCGCTCACCGCCGACGAGGTCGCGGCCGCGCTCGCCGCGGGTAAGGCGATCGCCGACGAGGAGATCGACGCGGGCGCCGACGTGCTCATCGCGGGCGATATGGGCATCGGCAACACCACCCCCGCCACCGCCCTCATCGCGACGCTCACCGACACCGAACCCGTTGCCGCCGTTGGCCGCGGCACCGGCGTCGACGACGCGGGCTGGTCGCGCAAGGTCGCCGCGATCCGCGACACCATGCGCCGGGCCCGTCCGATCGCCAAGGACCCGGTCGAACTGTTGCGCGTCGCCGCAGGCGCCGACTTCGCCGCGATGGCGGCGTTCCTCGCTCAGGCCGCCGCGCGCCGGACGCCGGTCATCCTCGACGGTGTGGTCGTCACGGCCGCCGCACTGGTCGCCGAGGACCTCGCCTCGGGCGCCTCCGCCTGGTGGCTGGCGGGCCACCGCTCCACCGAACCCGCCCACAACCTGGCCCTGCAGCGCCTGCGCCTGGAACCGCTGCTGGACCTGAACATGCGCCTCGGTGAAGCGTCCGGCGCCCTCACCGCCCTGCCGATCCTGCGCGCCGCGGTCGCCACCCTCGCGGAGATGTCCACCTTCGCCGAAGCGGGCGTCAGCACCGCCGACACCGACACCGCCGAAAACACGGAACTCACTGTCCCCGCGGACAACCCGGACCTCACTCCGGATACTCCCCCGGCCACGCCAGACTTGCGGAAATGAGCGACAGGCCGTCGCCGGTCGAAGCGCCCGCCATCAGGCTCGGCGCGCCCATCGGCGACGGCCACCGCGGTTCCCTTGTGACACAGCGTCTTACAACAAGCCGTGACGACGGTTCTTTTCCTCGCGACTGGGGCACTGGCGCACTCACTCATCTCTCCCAGCTCGACCCGAGTCTGGAAGTCGCGCAGACTGCCGACCGCCGGGCCATTACCGCGCCGGCTCGGCAGACATCGGACGGATGCCACAGCTCGGCAACATCGGTGGGTGCGTTCGGGTCGGCGTTGACGACTTGCCGGCGCGTGAATGCTGTGTCATCGAAACCGATCTCACGCAGCCTCCGAACGATCCAGCTCGGCACAGTGCGGCCCGCCGCGAACATGGCATCTCCGTGCGGCACATCAGCATTCGACGCGTCATCGGTGGCCCGGCCATCTCGATCGGCCCGGACGGATGGCGCGGCGGCCTCGTCGGAGGTTTCCTCGCGCACAACCACACCACCGTTGGCGGATGCGACTCTGTGGAGCTATTCGGCTGCGGTACAACGCGTTCCGATTGCTACGCGATCTGCTGCTATGGAGCGGCGCAATCCAGGCCTGCCGGGATGAACGGGCTGCGGCTCGCGGTGTCCTGGCTCACCGTCCTCCCGGTGCGTGGGCCGGAGAGTGTTGATCGGGCGGCGGCCAGGCGGGCAATTGCGTTGGCGCCGTTGGTCGGTGGGCTGCTCGGTGTGGGGGCGGCCGGGCTGCTGTGGTTGTTGGGCTGGGCCGGGGCGAGTTCGATGCTGGCCGGGCTGTTGGTGGTCGGGGCGCTGGCGTTGGTCACGCGGGGTATGCATCTGGACGGGCTCGCCGACACGATGGACGGGCTCGGCAGTTACGGTCCGCCGGAGCGGGCCAGGCAGATCATGAAGAGTGGCGGCGCGGGTCCCTTCGGTGTCGCCGCCATCGTGTTCGCCATTGGCGTCCAAGCGTTTTCGTTCGCGGCGCTGGCCGCGGCGGATCGCTGGTTCGCCGTCGCCCTCGCGGTCACCGTCGGCCGCGTCTCGGTTGTTCTCGCCTGCCGCACCGGCATCGCCGCCGCGCCGGACGCCAACTTCGGCGCCCTCGTCGCGGGCACCCAGCGCCCACTCACCGCCGCGGCCTGGTCCGTCGCTGCCCTCGCCGCCGCCCTCTTCGCCACCCCCGACCGCTGGCAAGGCCCCCTCGCCGTCCTCGTCGCCCTGGCCGCATCGGCCGTCCTCGTCCGCCACTGCGTCCGCCGATTCGACGGCCTCGCTGGCGACACCCTCGGCGCCGCCATCGAACTCACGGTCGCCCTCACCGCCGCCACCCTGTCCTTCTGCCTCTGAGCGGAACCTGTCAGCAGGACGCCCTCGGCCTGCCGTTGATCTTGGACAGCCCCCGGATGGGCGGATGTTTAGGTTCGTGCGGGGTACGGACTTCGGCGTAGCAAACTATTTGACGCGGCGGCGCGCGGATCGTCTGGGTCGGGCAATAAGGTGTGCGGTATGTCTTCTGAGCGCCTGTATTTTCGCCAGCTGTTGTCGGGGAGGGATTACGCCGTCGGCGATCCGATTGCGACGCAGATGCGGAATTTCGCGTATCTGATCGGCGATCAGGAAACCGGCGAGTGCTTGGTGGTCGATCCGGCGTACGCGGCGGGCGATCTGGTCGATATCGCCGAGAGCGACGGGCTCCGGCTGACCGGGGTGCTCGCGACCCATCACCATCCGGACCATGTGGGCGGAACGATGCTCGGGTTCACCCTGGGCGGAGTGCGGGAATTGCTCGAAAAGACAAGCGTCCCAGTGCATATCAACGCGCAGGAGCTCTCCTGGGTGGCCAACGTCACCGGTATCGCGCCGAGCGAACTCACCGGCCACGAACACGGTGACAAGGTCAGCGTCGGCGCCTTCGACATCGAATTGCTGCACACCCCGGGGCACACGCCCGGCAGCCAATGCTTCCTGTTCGACGACCGACTCATCGCGGGCGACACCTTGTTCGTCGACGGCTGCGGCCGCACCGATTTCCCCGGCGGCGACTCCGACGAAATGTTCCGCAGCCTGCGCTATTTAGCCGAATTGTCCGGCGACCCGGTCGTCTACCCCGGCCACTGGTATTCGGAGGAGCCGTACGCCCCGCTCTCCACTGTCCGGGACAAGAACTACGTGCTGCGCCCCAAAACCCTCGACGAGTGGCACGTTTTCATGCCCAGCTGAGCCCGAGTGGCACACCATATCGCGTGGTGTGCCACTCGATTGATCACATGCCGCGCATCCACCCGTGGATGTCGGCGAAGGTGCCGCGCTGGATGCCGGTGAGGGTGTCGCGCAGCGCCATGGTGACCTCGCCGGGCTCACCGCCGCCGATGGTGAACTCGCCCTCGGCGGAGCGGACCCAGCCGACGGGGGTGATCACCGCGGCGGTACCGCACGCGAAAACCTCGGTGATTTCACCGGATTCGGCCCCCTTGCGCCATTCCTCGACCGACACCTTGCGCTCCTCGACCGGGTATCCGGAGTCGGCGGCGAGGGTGAGCAGCGAGTCGCGGGTGATGCCGGGCAGCAGCGAACCGGACAGTTCCGGGGTGACCAGGCGCGCCTCGGAGCCCGAGCCGAAGACGAAGAACAGGTTGTTGGTGCCCATCTCCTCGACGTAGCGGCGCTCGCACGCGTCCAGCCAGACCACCTGATCGCAGCCCTTTTCGGTCGCCTCCGCCTGCGCGAGCAGCGACGCGGCGTAGTTGCCCGCGACCTTGGCCTCGCCGGTGCCGCCGGGTGCGGCGCGCACGTACTCGGTCGACAACCACACCCGCACTGGCTTCACGCCGCGCGGGAAATAGGCGCCGGCCGGGGAGGCCATCAGCAGGTACTTGTAGCCGGCGGCAGGCTTCACGCCGAGCCCGGCCTCGGTGGCGAACATGAAGGGGCGCAGGTACAGCGAGTCCTCGCCGCCCGCGGCGGGCACCCAGTCGCGATCCACCTCGAGCAGCTGACGCACGGATTCGATGAACAGTTCCTCCGGCAGTTCGGCCATCGCCATCCGGCGGGCGGACCTGCGGAACCGGGCGGCGTTCGCGTCGATGCGGAAACAGGCGACGCTGCCATCGCTGTGCCGGTACGCCTTCAGACCCTCGAAGATGGCCTGCCCGTAATGGAAGACCATGGTCGCGGGGTCAAGGGCGAGCGGGCCGTACGGTTCGACGCGCGCGTTGGTCCATTCGCCGTCGGTGTAGTCGATCGAAACCATGTGATCGGTGAAGAACCGCCCGAACCCGGGCGCCGCCAGTACCTCCTGTACCCGCTGCGCCGGGGCGGGCGCGGGATGCGGGACACGGGCAAACTGTGCAGCAACGGTCATGCGCTCGATCCTAACCAAGCCACTTTCCAGCTTCGCGGCCGATCGCCCCCCACACCGCAAAACTTCCCGCCACCCCCGCCACTCGCGCACCAATGTGCACCCCACGCCCCAATTCGCCCCAGGAAATCACCCGGGCCGATACGCACCCTGCGCACTCGCAAACGCGCCACGCCGCGACTTGCCGCGCGACACGCCGTGTCGCGCGCCGGGATGCTGCCAGCCTGTCGGCAAATGCCACGCACCACTTAGCGGCGTCCGAAACAACCCGCCACAGTCGCGACCACGTACATGCGGCACGATCCCCCACCGCACCGAACAATGCGGACAGAGGCTCAGCACTCGGCGATCCTCGATCAGCCCTTCATCGAGCCAGATGTGCACACCTGCCCTCGGCGGTCCCGCACTCCCGACTTGCTCCGCAGCACCACTGATGTGACTCGCCGCGCACGTTTTACGCTCCCGCACACTGACTCGCCGCACGACACACCGTGTCTCACGTAAGAACGTGCGCGCGGACAGAAGCTGCGGCACAGCCCGCGCGGTTCGCGCAGCGGAAGCCCCTGCGGTATCGCTAACACGGTTCTCGCAGAGGTCCCGATCAACTAGGCGCACAGCGCGCCAGACGTCCTCCCGCGCAAGTGCCGCTCGCCGCGCACGTTCCGCGCTCCAGCGCACCGGCTCGCCGCACGACACACCGTGTCTCGCGCAAGAACGTGCGCGCCGACAAAGGCTCTGCTGGGTTCGCGCAGCGGAGGCCCCCTGCGATACCGGTATCACGGTTCTCGCAGAGGGCCTCTGTCAGTGCCGGCGACGCACGCGCCGCGTGATGAATGTTCTCGCGCGAGCGGCGGTGTATCTACTTGGTGTTCGTCTCCACGAACGGCGGGCGGATCACCTCGCAGCGGAGGCGGCGGCCGCGGACGTCCACCTCGACCTCGGTGCCGGGCTCGATGCCTGCTTCGGTGTCGAGGAGGGCGAGGGCGATGCCGATCTTGAGGGTGGGTGAGAAGGTGCCGGAGGTGGTTTCGCCGATCGGCTCGCCGTCGCGCAGGACATTCTGTCCCTGGCGCAGCACGCCGCGGTCGAGTGCCTTGAGGCCCAACAGGGTTCGGCGCGGGCCGGCCGACTTCTCCTGCTCCAGTGCGGCTTTGCCCCAGAACTCCGGCTTCTTCCAGCCGACGGCCCAGCCGGTGCGGGCCTGGACCGGGGAGATCTCCAGGGACAGTTCGTGGCCGTGCAGCGGGTAGCCCATCTCGGTGCGCAGGGTGTCGCGGGCGCCGAGGCCGGCGGCCTGGCCGTCGGCGGCGCGGACCTGCGCGACGAGGGCGCGGAACAGCGGCTCGGCGTCGGCCCAGCGCGGCAGCAGTTCGTAGCCGTGCTCACCGGTGTAGCCGGTGCGGCAGACGCGCACCGGGCGGCCGTCCCATTCGGCGTCGGCGTAGGCCATGTATTCCATCTCGGTCGGCAGGCCGAGCGCGGCAAGCACCTCGGTCGAGCGGGGACCCTGCACCGCGAAGACGCCGTACTCCCGGTGTTCGTCGGTCACCGTGATGCCCTCGGGCGCCACCTTCTGCAACTCCGCGACCACCGACGCGGTGTTGGCGGCATTGGGCACCAGGAAGATTTCGTCGTCGCTCACGTAGTAGGCGATCAGGTCGTCGATCACGCCACCGTCGGGCGCGCAGCACAGCGTGTACTGCGCCTTGCCCGGCCGGATCCGGCCGAGGTCGTTGGTGAGCGCCGAATTCACGAAGGCCGCCGCGCCCGCACCACGCACCGTCGCCTTGCCGAGATGGCTCACATCGAACAGGCCGACCGTGGTGCGGACCGACTGATGTTCGGCCACCGTCCCCTCGTACGAGACGGGCATTTCCCACCCGCCGAACGGCGCGAAAGTCGCCCCCAGCTCGACGTGTACACCATGGATAGGGCCTTGCAGCAGGTTCGAGTCGGTCACCCGGCGAGCTTATCCGCCGACCCCGAACTCCGGGCCCACTCCCTCCCACCCACCGTCTGCCCCTCCAGACGATCCCCTCCCCGCCCCGAAGCCAGACCCAACCAAACCCCCCGAGGCCCGTCATCGAACAGGACATGGTGGCGGCGACACTCGTACTTTCCCGCCACCATGTCCCGTTGGATGGCTCCGGATCCGTGGCTAGCCGCGGAACCACATGGGGCGCAGGGTTGGGCCGCCGTCGGGGAGGTCGTGGGTGGTGCTGGTTTGGGTGAAGCCCATGCGGGTGTAGAGGCGGGCGGAGCGGTCGGTGCTTGCTTCGAGGTAGGCCGGGGCGCCTGCGGAGGAGGCGGCCTTCGTCTGGTTTGCGAGGATCGCCGCGCCCGCGCCTTTTCCGCGATGCTGCGGCACCGTGACGATCACCTGCAGGTATCGGTGTGGGAGTTCGCGGGGATGGATGTGCGCGAGCAGGTCGGTGACCACGGCCATTCGCTGTAGCGGGCGTACGTCGGGCGCGCCGTCGGCTGCCGCACGCGCCGCTTGCAGGTCGCTCGCGAAACGGTCCACCGAGTCCACGTGCTGCCAGATGGACACCGCCCAAATGTCCGATTCCACTCCTGCGAGCCAGATCTCGTCGTCACGCAGCGCGCGGTCGATCATTTCGGGGACGTAGTCCGGACCGAACTGTTCGAAGGGATGCCCCTCGAGCACCCAGGCCGTCACCGCTTCATCCGGGCAGGCGAGGCTGAACGCCTCGATCACCGCGTCGCGATCTTGCTTGCCCGCCTGTCGAACCGTGATCTCCATCGGTAACCCCTTTCGTTGTGAACGCTGTGCGTGATTGCCAAGGTAGGCAGGTCAAGGCAGTACAGCTATCATTTCGTCACACCTGTTCGTGTGTCGAAATGGAGGCGGCATGGCCTGTGGAATCTGCAACGGCGCGCTCGCCCAACCGTCGCGCGGCCGCAAACGCCGGTACTGCTCACGCGCCTGCCAGGCCCGCGCCTATCGAGCCCGCCGCGACGACGTGCGCCCGGCGCCACGCACCGCGCGTCCGGCCCGGCTGACCACGATCGGCATCTTGCGCGCCGCCGTCGACCTGGCCGATCGCGACGGCCTCGACGGACTTTCCATGCGCCGCCTGGCCAGCCAACTCGGCGCGGCGACCGCGGGCCTGTACCGGCACTTCCCCGATCGCGAGGCGCTGCTGGCAGGCATGGCCGAACTCGTGCTCGCCGAAATCCGCGCGCCCGCAACCGAACTCACCGACTGGCGGGCCAAGCTCAGCTACGAGGCGCACGAGGAGTGGCAGCTGTACCAGCGTCACCCGTGGATGCTGCCGATCCTCGCGCGCACCCGCCCGCCGCTCGGCCCCGCGCTCGCCGACATCCTCGAACGTTCCTTCGCCGCGCTCGACCACCGCGGCCTGACCCGCGAGTCGATGCTCGCGATCTATCTGTCGTTCTCCGGTTTGGTGCAGGGCCTGGCATTGCTGACGAATTCCGAACGCGCCGACCGCCTGCGCGGCACCGGCGTCCCGGACCTGCCCGCCGACCTCCCCGAACTGCTCGACCCGTCCCTGCGCCCCGTCCTGCATCGGCTGTTCTCGGACGGCCCACCGGGCCCCGACCTGGACTTGGACCGAATCCTCGACGCCGGACTCGCACTGCTCCTCGACGGAATCGCGATCGGACTGCCCAGTAGCCTGAGCCCATGACCGCTGTTGCAGATCGTCCACTAGGACCGGAACTCGCCCGCACGCAGACCATCAGCACGGACACCGACGTGCTCGTGCTCGGATTGATATCGTCCGAGAACGGCCCGGCCATCGTGCCCGAGGACCTGTTCGGCGACGTACTCACCGCGGAGGTCCGTGCGGAACTGCTCGATCAGCTCGGTGCGGTCGGCGCGAAGGGCAAGTCCGAGGAACTGACCAGGGTGCCCGCCCCGGCCGGCCTGGACGGCGTGACCAGCGTGCTCGCGGTCGGCCTCGGCGCCGCCGAGAAGATCGATGCCGAACAGGTCCGTCGCTCGGCCGGTGTCGCGGCCCGCGCACTGTCCGGTACCGAGCTCGTGGTGACCACGCTGTCCGGCATCGATCTCGGTGCCGCCGCTGAGGGTTTCTACTTGGGCGCGTACACCTTTACGCCCTTCAAGTCGGACAAGTCCGCGCCGAAGCCGGACGAGCGCCCGGTGGCCAGGGTCGAATTGCTGGTGCCCGAGCCGGAATTCGGCGAGGAGGAACTCTTCCGTGCCCAGCTGATCGCCGAAGCCGTCGCCACCGCAAGGGATTTCACCAACACTCCGCCGAGCCACCTCTACCCCGCCGAATTCGCCTCCCGTGCGCAGGAATTGGCGGAGGCCGCCGGGCTCGAGGTCGAGGTGCTCGACGAAAACGCCCTGGATGCAGGCGGTTACGGCGGCGTGCTCGGCGTCGGCAAGGGGTCGTCGCGCCCGCCGCGACTGGTCCGGATCAGCTACCCGGGCGGCCCGAAGAAGGTCGCGCTGGTCGGCAAGGGCATCACCTTCGACACCGGCGGCATCTCCATCAAGCCCGCGCAGAACATGGAGAACATGACCTCGGACATGGCCGGTGCCGCCGCGGTCGTGGCCACCGTGCTGCTCGCCGCACGACTGAGCCTGCCGGTCACGGTCACCGCGACCGTGCCGATGGCGGAGAACATGCCGTCGTCCACCGCGCAGCGCCCCGGCGACGTGCTCACCCAGTACGGCGGCACCACCGTCGAGGTGATCAACACCGACGCCGAGGGCCGCCTCATCCTGGCCGACGCGATCGTGCGGGCCGGCGAGGACGAGCCCGACTACCTGATCGACGTGGCCACCCTCACCGGCGCGCAGATGGTCGCGCTCGGCACCCGCACGCCCGGCGTGATGGGCACCGAGGACTTCCGTGACCGGGTCGCCGCCATCTCCCGCGAGATCGGCGAGAACGGCTGGGCCATGCCGCTGCCCACCGAACTGCGCGCCGACCTGAACTCGAAGATCGCCGACCTGGCCAACGTCGCCCCGCACCGCTGGGGCGGCATGCTTTCGGCCGGACTGTTCCTCAAGGAGTTCGTCCCCGAGGGCGTGCAGTGGGCCCACCTCGACGTCGCGGGCCCGGCCTACAACACCGGCGGCCCGTTCGGCTACATCGGCAAGGGCGGCACCGGCGTCCCGGTCCGCACCCTGATCGCGGTCATCGAGGACATCGCCGCAGAGTGAACACCCCGTGCGTCGTCCGGACTGAACACCTCCGGACGACGCACCCCGCCCAGCAGAGCTGGACGAACGATCATGGGGAACTGAGGTAGGCAACGGCCGAGAGCCGGCCTACACCAGTTCCCCCTCGGTCGACCATGTCGAGGGGCCACGCCGCCCGTGCCGGGCGACCTCGAACCGCGCGGATCTCGCGTCTCGGCTCGCTAATTCGCACGCGATTCCGCGCACCGAAAATCAGGACATCTGCGACACGAAAACGGGGTCGCCCGACGGTAGCCGGGGGCTATAAATCGCGGAGATCGGCCTCGAACGCGCGCTGACGTTCGAGGCGCTTGCGAGCGTCGTAGTCCCGCATCCGCTGTGGATATCCGGTCTTGGCGACGTCGTAAACAGGGATCCGCAAATCCTTGGCAAGCCGCTGTGCTCCGCGCTCGCCGACGATCCGGCGTGTCCATTCGCCGTCGGCGGCGATCAACACGACAGTGACATCGGTCACCGTCGTTTTCGGCTCCAAATAACCTTCGACGCCGACGTGGGTGCGCACCCACTCGGCCAGATATCGGGCATCCTCGCTACCCCCGGAACCCGCACGTACCGCGCTACCACCCCGGGTCGCGCCGCCTCGGAAACGATCCAGCAAACCCAACGACGCGCACCTCCTTTCCAACCCCGATGCATCGTGCGCACCGGTCCCTCTATCTTGCCAGCTCCGCGAAGTTCACTGCCCTTGTGCTACGCGCCGCGCAGTCGAGTGCAAGGATGGATCGCGGTACAAGAACCACACAGATCTCCGGTGCCACGCACAATGATCGGTGGCTTTCGGACTCGCGCCGCAACCCGCGACGGGGGTCCGCCGAGAGATCAACTGTTGTAGAAACCCGTCGAGCAGTCAGAGGAGTCAGAGGACATGGCCTTCTCCGTCCAGATGCCAGCTCTTGGTGAGAGCGTCACCGAGGGAACGGTCACCCGGTGGCTGAAGCAGGAAGGAGACACGGTCGAGGTCGACGAGCCGCTGCTCGAGGTCTCCACCGACAAGGTCGACACGGAGATACCGTCCCCGCAGGCGGGCGTGCTGTCGAAGATCGTCGCCCAAGAAGATGATGTGGTCGAGGTCGGTGGTGAGCTCGGCGTGATCAGCGATGCCGGCGAGGCGCCCGAGCCGAGCTCGGCTCCCGCCCCCGAAGCCGCCGCCGCGCCCGCGCAGGAAGCACCCGCCGAGGAAGCTCCCGCTGAGGAAGCCCCGGCCGCCGAGCCCGAGCCTGCCGCTCAGGAAGCACCTGCCGCCGAAGCCGCGCCCGCCTCTTCCGGCGAGGGCACCTCGGTCAAGATGCCCGAACTGGGCGAGTCGGTCACCGAGGGCACGGTCACCCGGTGGCTCAAGGCCGTCGGCGACGACGTAGCCGTTGACGAGCCGTTGCTCGAGGTCTCCACCGACAAGGTCGACACCGAAATCCCTTCGCCGGTGGCGGGCAAGCTGCTCGAGATCACCGCGCAGGAAGACGATGTCGTCGCTGTGGGTGGACAGCTCGGCGTGATCGGCAGCGGTTCGCCCGCCAAGGCCGAGTCGGCGCCCGCGCCGAAGCCCGAGCCGAAGCCGGAACCCAAGCCCGAGCCGAAGCCCGAGCCCAAGCAGGAAGCGGCTCCCGCACCGAAGCCGGAGCCCAAGCCCGCGGCCGCACCGGCTCCCAAGGCTCCGGCACCCGCCGCCGCCAAGGCTCCCGAGTCGGATTCCAGCGGCAACGGCGCTACCCCGTACGTCACCCCGCTCGTCCGCAAGCTGGCCGACGAGAACGGCGTCGACCTGTCCGCACTCACCGGTTCCGGTGTCGGCGGACGCATCCGCAAGCAGGACGTGCTCGCCGCCGCGGAAGCCAAGAAGGCACCGGCTCCGGCCGCCGCCGCACCGGCCGCCGCGCCCGCGGCGAAGGCCAAGGCCGCCCCCGCGGCCGCGAGCCCGCAGCTGGCCCACCTGCGCGGCACCGTGCAGAAGGCCAGCCGCATCCGCCAGATCACCGCGACCAAGACCCTGGAATCGCTGCGCACCACCGCACAGCTCACCCAGGTGCACGAGGCCGACGTCACCAAGATCGCGGCGCTGCGCACCCAGGCCAAGGCGGCGTTCAAGGAGCGCGAGGGCGTCAACCTGACGTTCCTGCCGTTCTTCGCCAAGGCCGTCGTCGAGGCGCTCGGCGTGCACCCGAACGTCAACGCCAGCTACGACGACTCCACCAAGGAACTCACCTACCACGCCGCGGTGCACCTCGGCATCGCCGTGGACACCGAGCAGGGCCTGCTCTCCCCGGTGATCCACAACGCGAGCGACCTGTCGCTGGCCGGCCTGGCTCGCGCCATCGCCGACATCGCCAACCGCGCCCGCAACGGTGGCCTGAAGCCGGACGAGCTGGCCGGTGGCACGTTCACCATCACCAACATCGGCAGCCAGGGCGCCCTGTTCGACACCCCGATCCTGCTGCCGCCGCAGGCGGGCATGCTCGGCACGGGTGCGATCGTCAAGCGTCCGGTGGTGGTCAAGGACGACACCGGCAGCGAGTCCATCGGCGTGCGCTCGATGTGCTACCTGCCGCTCACCTACGACCACCGCCTGATCGACGGCGCGGACGCGGGTCGCTTCCTCACCACGATCCGGCACCGGCTCGAGGAGGCCGCGTTCGAGGCCGACCTCGGGCTCTAACCGTCGTACTCGCATGAAGGTCGTGATCGCCGGTTCGTCCGGATTGATCGGGACAGCGCTCGTCGCGGCTCTGCGCCGCGACGGGCACGAGGTCGCCCGCCTGGTTCGCAGGCGGGCGGCGGGGCCGGACGAGTTCACCTGGGATCCGGTCCGGGCCGAACTGGACGAGCGGGCGTTGCGCGGTGCGGACGCGGTGGTGAACCTGTGCGGCGCGAGCATCGGGCGGCGCCGCTGGAACGGCGGCTTCAAGCAGGAACTGCGCGACAGCCGGATCACGCCGACCGACGTGCTGGCCGCGGCGGTGGTCAAGGCGAGCGTGCCGACGCTGCTGAACGCCAGCGGCGTGCACTTCTACGGCGGCGACACCGGCGACCGGGTGGTCGACGAAACCGCGCCCGCCGGTTCGGGTTTCCTCGGCACGCTCTGTCGCGACTGGGAGGCCGCGACCCGGCCGGCCGCCGACGCGGGCGTGCGAACCGTCTTGTTGCGCAGCGCCGTCGTGCTGTCTCGGCACGGCGGCCTGCTCAGCATGCTGCACCCGCTGTATTCGCTCGGCCTCGGCGGACGCCTCGGCAGCGGGCGGCAGTACACGCCGTGGATCTCGCTGGCCGACGAGATCGGCGCGATCATCTTCACCCTCGGCACCGACACACTCACCGGGCCGCTCAACGTCGTCGGCCCGGCGCCGGTCACCAATGCCGAATTCAGCCGTGCGCTCGGACGTTCCGTGCACCGGCCGACCCCGCTGGTGGTCCCCGCGTTCGCGCTGCGGGCCCTCATCGGCGAGTTCGCGCAGGAGGCGATCCTGCACGGACCGCGCGCAATACCCACGGCCCTCGAGGAGGCGGGCTACGAGTTCCAGCACCCGACCATCGGCGCCGCACTGGCCGCGATGGTGGGACAACCCGGAGACGATCGATGACCGACCAGCTCGACACCCGCCCCACTCTCATCCGGGACGCGCACCGCGACGACCTGTCCGCGATCCTGGAGATCCACAACGCGAATATCGCCACCTCGACCGCGATCTGGGATCTCGAGCAGGTCGGCCTCGACGAGCGCCTCGCCTGGTTCGAGGCGCGCACCGCGGCGAACCTGCCGATCCTCGTCGCCGAGATCGACGGCGCGGTCGCCGGATACGCCAGTTACGGTCCGTGGCGGCCCAAGGCGGGTTACCGCTTCACCGTGGAGAATTCGGTGTACGTCGACGAGCGGTTCCAGCGCCGCGGCATCGCCACCGCCCTGCTCACCGAGCTGCTCGACCGGGCACGGCAGTCGGGTCACGTGCACGCGGTCATCGCGGGCATCGAATCCGGCAACACCGGCTCGATCCAGCTGCACGAACGCTTCGGCTTCCGCATCATCGGTGAGTTCCCCGAGGTCGGCCACAAGTTCGGTCGCTGGATGAACCTGACCCAGATGCAACTCACCCTCCCCGTCCACGCGCACTGACCCAGCACACGCAGGCTTCCTGATTTCCAGCACCGGGAATCGGATGCGACTGTCGGTGCAGGAAATCAAGAGGCGTGCGGCAGTCGTGCGCACGCACACCGAGGCGGCGACGCAATCGGCGAGCCGCGTCGCGGCTGGCCGCGCCCGCTAACCTGTGGCACTCCCCACAGAGCGCAGCTGGAATAGAAGTGCCCGTCCGGCGTACCGTCGAGCACGTGAACGACACGCGCACCACGGCGTCCGCCCGATTCGATACCACCCCGATCGTGGTCGAGGATCTCGGACTCATCGACTACCACAACGCCTGGGAACTGCAGCGAACCATCGCCGCGGAGCGGGCCGACGGCATCGGATCCGATCGCCTGCTGCTGCTCGAGCACCCCGCCGTCTACACCGCGGGCCGCCGGACCGAGGCCGAGGATCTGCCGATCGACGGCAGCCCGGTGGTCGAGGTGGATCGCGGCGGCAAGATCACCTGGCACGGCCCGGGCCAGCTGGTCGGCTACCCGATCGTGCGGCTCGCCGAGCCGGTAGACGTCGTGCATTACGTGCGCCGACTCGAGGAAGCCCTGATCACCGTCTGCACCGACCTCGGCCTGAACTGCGGCCGGATCGAGGGCCGGTCCGGTGTCTGGCTGCCCGCGACCGACGTCTTCGCCGAGCGCAAGATCGCCGCGATCGGCGTGCGCGTGCAGCGCGGCGTTGCCCTGCACGGCATCTCGCTCAACTGCAACTCCGCCATGGACGGCTTCCAGGCGATCATCCCCTGCGGCATCCGCGACGCCGGCGTCACCACGCTGTCGCGCGAGTTGGGCCGCGAGTTCACGGTGGCCGAGGCCAAGCCGCTCGTCGCCGAGGCCATCGCGAGGGCGCTCAATGGCGAACTGCCGGTAACCGCTCACGATATTGCGCGCGTCACACCGGCAGGAGGGGCCGCGAACGCCTGATCCGGTAGGCGTAATGTCGATCTAGTGACCTCAGCTTCAGCACCGGCAGGACGCAAACTGCTACGCATCGAGGCGCGCAACGCGGAGACCCCGATCGAGCGCAAACCTCAATGGATTCGTACCAAGGCCAAGATGGGCCCGGAGTATTCCGAGCTCAAGGGTCTGGTCAAACGCGAGGGCTTGCACACGGTGTGCGAGGAGGCGGGCTGTCCCAACATTTTCGAATGCTGGGAAGACCGTGAGGCCACCTTCCTGATCGGCGGCGAGCAGTGCACCCGCCGCTGCGACTTCTGCCAGATCGACACCGGCAAACCGGCCGCACTCGATCGGGACGAGCCGCGCCGGGTCGCCGAGAGCGTGCAGGCGATGGGTCTGCGCTACTCGACCATCACCGGCGTCGCCCGCGACGACCTGGAAGACGGCGGCGCCTGGCTCTACGCCGAAACCGTGCGCGCCATCAAGCAACTGAACCCGAGCACCGGCGTCGAGCTGCTCATCCCCGACTTCAATGCCGTGCCCGATCAACTGGCCGAGGTGTTCTCTTCACGCCCGGAGGTGTTGGCGCACAACCTGGAAACGGTGCCGCGCATCTTCAAGCGCATCCGCCCTGCGTTCCGCTACGAGCGCTCGCTGTCGGTGCTCACCGCGGCGCGTGAAGCAGGGCTGGTCACCAAGTCCAACCTGATCCTCGGCATGGGCGAGACCCCTGAAGAGGTCACCCAGGCGATGCGCGACCTGCACGAGGCGGGCTGCGACATCCTCACCATCACCCAGTACCTGCGCCCCTCCCCCCGCCACCACCCGGTGGACCGCTGGGTGAAGCCGCAGGAATTCGTCGACCACTCGAAGATGGCCGAGGAGATCGGCTTCGCGGGCGTGATGGCCGGACCACTGGTCCGCTCGTCCTACCGCGCGGGTCGCCTCTACAGCCAGGCCATGACGCACCACGGTCGCGAGATCGCGCCCGCCATGGCGCATCTCGCCGAGGGTGGCGCGGCGTCCCAGGAAGCCTCGTCCGTCCTGGCCCGCTTCGGCGGCTGATCAGGGTTCGCATGCCGGACACCCCAAGGTGGTCCGGCATGCGACACACGGGGGGATCGGAATATGCTCGGCCGCAATAACTTCGCTCGGCTCATCCGCGCCGGTGCCGGTGCGCTCGCCGTGGCGGTGGTCACCACCGTGCTGGTCGGCTGCATGCCCGACAACGAGTGCGGGCCCCGGAACAGCTGTGCCATGGTCGTGCTTCCGGCAGATGCGCAGAGCAAGATCGATGACATCGTCCGCAAGAACATCGACGCCGGCCTGATCCCCGGCGCGCTGGTCTCGGTGAACGCCCCCGGTCGTGGCGCCTACACCAAGGCCTACGGTGTCGCCGATCTCGCCACCGGACGTCCGATGACGGTCGACGATCACGTCCGAATCGGCAGTGTCACCAAGACATTCACCGCGACCGCGATCCTTCGCGCCGCCGACGAAGGCAAGCTCTCCCTCGATGACACGCTGAACAAATACCTGCCCGCCGTGCCCAACGGCGACACCATCACCCTCCGCGACCTGCTCGGCATGCGCGGCGGCGTGTGGGATCTGGTGGGCGACACCGATTTCGCCGCTCAGTTGGTGACGAAGACACCGGGCGAGTGGCACGACGGTGACCGACTGCGCGCACTCACCACGCATCCGGAGCACGCGAAACCGCCACACACCAACACCGAATACTCCAACTCCGAATTCTTTCTGCTCGGCCTGGTGCTGGAGAAGGTGCTCGGCAAGCCGGTCCACGAGATCCTCTCCGAACTCGCGCAAGCCCACGGCCTGCACGAAACCTCCTACCCCGCCGACGCCACCATGCCGGCCCCGGCCGGCCAGGGCTACAGCTACTTCGACGAGACCGCCACGAACGTCACCGCCCGCACCACCCCGGCGATCTTCGGCGCCGCGGGCTCCATGGTGTCGACCATCTCCGACCTCGCCAGGTACGCGCCCCTGCTCGCCGCGGATTCCCCGCTCGCCGAAGGCTCCCTGCTGCAGCCTGAAACCCTGCTGGCCAGAAGGCAGTTCACCAGCGGAACCGCAGGCGGCTCCCCCTTCGACTACGGCCTCGGACTACAGCGCTTCGGCCCTTGGCTCGGCCACACCGGCGGTGTGCTCGGATACACCACCCACGTCGCCTACCTTCCGGCCCAGCGGGCAACCGTCGTGGTGGCCGTCAACCAGTACACGATCCCGCCCACCCTCCTGCGGATCACCGCATCCGCCATCTGGGCATCCATCGTCGAGCAACTGTTCCCCGACTCGCTGCCCGGCGCCCCACCGGCACCGCCGATGCCACCCCGGGCACTCCCCGACTCAGCGAGCCTCGCCACCCAACTCCAGCAAGCCTTCGACACCCAACTCCCCGCCGCGCAGAAGACGTTGCGCGCCGCAGCCGACGACAAAGACCCCGAACTGCTCACCAAGCTGGCAAAGGTCTACGCCGGATACCCCATGACCTTCCAGGTAGACAAACTCACCGACCTCAACGGCACCACCCTCCTCGCCACCACAACGGTCAGCTCCCCCGCCGACAAACGCCGCATGGTGATCCCCTTCACCGCCCGCGACACCACCTGGCGCCTCGACACCAGCTGGATCTGCGAATCCCTACTACTCGGCGGCGAATCCTCCCCCGCCTGCGGCTGATTGGTCAGCAATAAGTCCCCGGACGTCAGCGATATCGGATGCCTCGCGACCTCACTCCTTCTTCAGCGAGACCGAATCTTCTTGCGCACCAACGCTGGTCCGGCGCCACAGGACTAGCGCGCCGATGGCCGAGCCGATCATGGCGAAGCCGACCACCCAGAGTCCCGCGCGCTGTGATCCGGTCCAATCCTTCAGTCCGCCAGTGATATACGGTGCGGCGAAGCCGCTGATGTTGCCGATCGAGTTGATCAGGGCGATGCCGCCCGCGGCGGCGGCGCCGGTGAGGAAGGCGCTGGGGAGGGCCCAGAAGGTGGGGAGGGCGGCGAGAACGCCTACGGCGCAGACGGTTACGGCGGCCATGGCGGCGATGGGATTTCCGAGGTAGAGGGCGATCGGGATGGCCAGGCCGCCGAGTAGGGCGGGAAGGGCTACGTGCCAGGGACGTTCGCCGGTTCGGTCACCGTGACGGCTCCACCAAACCATCACGAAGGCGCCGATGACGTAGGGCACCGCGTTGATCAGTCCGCGCTGCACCACCGAATAATGCGTCCCGTACTGCTGCTGGAATCCGTTGATGATCGTCGGCAGGAAGAAGCCCAAAGCGTAGAGCCCGTAGACGATTCCGCCGTACACGAGGGCGAGGCCGATCACCCGCACGTCGGTGAGCGCCTTGCGCAACGTCCAGTGCTCGCCCTGCTCCACGGCGGCCTGCTCGGCGGCGAGTTCGGTACTGAGCCACTGCCGTTCGGCGCTGGTCAGCCACTTCGCGGTGGCCGGACTGTCGGTGAGGAAGAACCATGTCACCACGGCGAGCAGCAGCGCGGGCACCCCCTCGACGAGGAACATGAATCGCCAGCCGCTGAGCCCGAACACGCCGTGCCCGTACTGGATGATCAGACTCGACATGGTCGAGCCGAGCGCGGTCGAGATCGGCACGGCGACCATGAACAGCGCGACGAACTTCGCCCGCTGCTTCTGCGGGAACCAATACGTGAGGTACAGCAGGATGCCGGGAAAGAATCCTGCCTCCGCCACCCCGAGCGCGAATCGCAGGACGTACAGCACGGTTTCGTTGGGCACGAACGCCATCGCGGTCGCGATCACGCCCCAGCTGGCCAGGATCCGGGCGATCCAGCGGCGCGCCCCGAACTTGTGCAGCGCCAGATTGCTCGGCACCTCGAGCACCAGGTAGCCGAGGAAGAAGATCCCGGACGCGAACCCGAATGCCGTCTCGGTGAGCCCGAGGTCGGCCTTCATCCCGCTGGGCCCGGCGAAGCCGATGTTGACCCGATCCAGGTAATTGACGAAATACAGCAGCCCGAGAAACGGCACCAGGCGAAGCGTGACCTTGCGCAGCGTCGCGCGCGGCACGTCCTGTGTGACAACCATGCGCGCACTCTCGCCCGGCAGGCCCCCGCCGGTCAAGCCCCCAACCGGGGGTCACCGCGGCTCGACCTGTCCGCGGCGAGGGGCTCGACCGTTCGGCGGAGACGCGTAAGTCATAGCAAGACCGCAAGATTCACGCCTTCTCGGCGTTCCGGAAGCCCGTCTACGCTGTGCCCATGGCGAAGATCAACAAACGACTGACCGACATCCCCGGCGTCGCCCCCGGCTTCGGCTACGCCCACGCGGTGACCACCTCCAACGGTCTCGCCTACGTGTCCGGCCAGATCGCGGTGGACGCCGACGGCAACCTGGTCGGCGAGAACGACCTGGCCGCGCAGACCAGGCAGGCGCTCACCAACCTGCAGAACGTGCTGCACGCCCTCGGCGCCGACTGGACCAACCTGGTCAAGCTCACCTGGTTCGTCACCGACACCAGCAGGCTGCCGGACCTCCGCGACGTCCGCGACGAGTTCCTCCGCCCCGCACTGGGCGACCTGCCCAACCCCGCCAGCTCGCTCATCCAGGTGGCCGGACTGTTCCGGCCGGAGTTCCTGGTCGAGGTGGAGGCCGTGGTCGCGCTCGGCTAGATCGTCCCCGCGTCGGCCCGGATACGGACCGGACAGTCCGTGGCACCGGATCTTCCGATCCGTGGACGCGCGGTGACCGCCGGTGGGAAGCTCGAAGGACCGCAGGTGTCGGGGCGCGAGGAAGCGAGACGCACAGTGGACAAGACGAGTGGAACCGTAGGGGGCAACGGCAGAGTGGTTGCGGCCGAGCGGCCGGAACAGATTCGAAATGTGGTGCTGGTCGGGCACAGCGGGTCGGGGAAGACGACACTGGTCGAGGCGATGGCGCTGACCACGGGGACGGTGAATCGGGCGGGGCGGGTCGAGGACGGAACGTCGCTCTCGGATTATGACGAGATCGAACATCGGCAGCACCGTTCGGTGCAATTGTCGGTGGTCCCGCTGGCCTGGTCGGGGATGAAGATCAATCTGCTGGATACGCCCGGCTACGCGGATTTCGTCGGCGAGTTACGGGCCGGATTGCGGGCGGCGGACGCGGCATTGTTCGTGATCTCGGCGGCGGAGGGTGCGGAGGGCGTCAGCGGTGCGACCCGCGCGCTGTGGGAGGAATGCGCGGCGGTCGGGATGCCGCGGGCGATCGTGCTCTCGCACTTGGACACCGCGCGAGCCGACTTCGAGGAGATGACCGAGACCTGCCGCACCATCCTCAGCGGCGGCGCATCGGAAAACGTGCTCCCCCTGCATCTTCCGGTTTACGGCCCGAAGAGCGCGGACGGTCACCGCCCGGTCACCGGGCTGATCGAGCTGCTGCCGAACTGCGTGGTCGACTACTCCTCCGGCGAACGGGTGGAAACCGCGCCGACCCCCGAGCAGCAGCCGATGCTCGACGAGGCGCGCAACCGGCTCATCGAGGGCATCATCGCCGAAAGCGAAGACGAAACCCTGATGGACCGCTATCTCAGCGGTGAGGAAATCGAACTCGCCACCCTCGTCACCGATCTCGAACGGGCCGTGGCCAGGGGGAGCTTCCATCCCGTGCTGTTCGGCGCGCCCGCACCGGAGGGCGCCAAGCAGGGCTTGGGCACGGTCGAGCTGCTCGACCTGATCACCGGCGGCTTCCCGACGCCGTCGGAGCACATCGTCTCCGCCGTCACCGCCGCGGGCGGCAACACCCGGCGCGAACTCGACTGCGATCCGGACGGCGTGCTCGCGGCGGAGGTGATCCGCACCGCGTCGGATCCGTACGTCGGCCGGGTGTCGCTGGTGCGGGTGTTCTCCGGCACGCTGCGCGCCGACGACACGGTGCACGTCTGCGGCCACGGCCTGGAGGAGCGCGGCCACGAGAGTCATGACGTCGATGAGCGGATCGGCGCGGTCTCGGCGCCGTTCGGCAAGGGGCAGCGCCCGCTCGGCCAGGCCATCGCCGGCGATATCGCCTACGTCACCAAGCTGAGTCGCGCGGAAACCGGCGACACCCTCTCCGGCACCGACAAACCGCTGCTGATCGAGCCGTGGCTGATGCCGGATCCGTTGCTGCCCATCGCGATTACCGCGCACAGCAAGGCCGACGAGGACAAGCTCTCGCAGAGCCTGGCCCGGCTGGCGGCCGAGGATCCGGCCGTGCGGCTCGAGCACAACGCGAACACCCATCAGCTGGTGCTGTGGTGTCTCGGCGAGGCGCATCGCGATGTCGCGCTGGAGCGGTTGCGCAGCCGGTTCGGGGTGCAGGTCGATGTGGTCGATCATCAGGTCGCGTTGCGAGAGACGTTCGCGGGCAAGGCGAATGGGCGCGGCAGGCATGTGAAGCAGTCCGGCGGGCACGGTCAGTACGCCGTGTGTGAGATCGAGGTCGAGCCGCTGCCCGGCGGATCCGGCATCGAGTTCGTGGACCGGGTGGTCGGCGGAGTCGTTCCGCGCCAGTTCATTCCGTCGGTGGAGAAGGGCGTGCGCGCGCAGGCGACGCGCGGGGTCGCGGCCGGATATCCGCTGGTGGATGTGCGGGTGACGCTGTTCGACGGCAAGGCGCATTCGGTCGACTCCTCCGACGCCGCCTTCCAAACCGCGGGCGCGCTCGCGTTGCGCGAGGCCGCGGCCAGCGCGGGTGTCGCCCTGCTCGAGCCGATCGCCGAGGTGTGGGTGCTCGTCGCCGACGACTATGTCGGCCCGGTGCTCACCGACCTGTCCAGCCGCCGCGGTCGCGTCCTCGGCACCGAACCGCACGGCGTCGGCCGCACCCGAATCCACGCCGAGGTACCGGAACTCGAACTCAGCCGCTACGCCATCGATCTGCGCTCGCTCTCGCACGGCACCGGCGACTTCACCCGCTCCTACACCCGTCATGAACCGATGCCCAACCAGCTCTCCGCCACGCTGCGAAGTCAGGCGAAAAAGCAGTCGTAGCAACGACATCAGGCCCATCCACCGGTAAGTGAATGGGCCCGAATATCTTTCGATAACTAGCCGACCAGGTTCTTGCGCAGCTTCAGGATGGTGCCTGCGTCCAGACCGAGCCCTTGGGTGAGGAACTTGCCGAGATCGCCGTAGTCCTGCTCCATCTTGTTGACCGCGGCGTCCAGGTACGCGTCCCGGACCTCCTGCAACGGGATGAGCAGATCGGGGTTCTGCATCAGCCCCGCCTGCTGCACCTGCTGGCGCAGTGCGGCGTCCGCCGCGGCCCGATACTGGTTGGACAGCAGATAGTCCTGCCGCGCAGTGCCTTCCGGCACGCCGACCGCGCGCAGCAGCACGTAGGTCAGCCAGCCGGTGCGGTCCTTGCCCGCGGTGCAGTGGTACAGCGTGGCCTTGTCGGTGTTCGCGAGATCCTTGATCGTCTGCCCGAACGCCGTGCGTGACTCCGGACGGCTGATGAACGTGGTGTACATGTTCAGCATGATCTGCTCGGCCTTACCGTTGCCGAGCGCGTCCTGCTGCTTCTGCGGATCGCGGGTCTGGATCACGGCCAGCATCTGCTGGAACAGCCCGGTGTCGTCGATCGGCCGCGCCACCGCCTGCGCGCCCGGAATCGCTTTGTCCGCACCGGCGAACTGGATCTCCCCCGGCGTACGCAGGTCGATCACGGCCTTCACCTTCAGACCCGCCAGCTTCTGCACGTCGGCGTCGGTCAACTTCTCCAACGAGTCGGACCGAATAGCCTTGCCCGTCTTCGTCTTCGCCCCGTCATAGGTCCGATACCCGCCGATATCACGGGTATTCACCGCCCCCTGCAAAGTGATCTTCCCACCCCCCGCCGCCAACTCGGCTTCGGGCTGAGCGCTAGCTAGCGGTGGAGCCATCGACATCGTCACGGCGAAAATCGCCAAAGCAGCAGTTATCAATGAAATTAACGAAATCTTCATGACGCGAAACAGTAGAACCTGTTTCAGTCAGGTATCGCCGTTCGCCCCCACCCCGCCGCATTTACCCCGCTCACCGAGACTCCCCACGCAGCCAACGAGATTCACCCTGGACAACCACCCCAATAGCCCTAGCCTGCACGGCGATCTGGCGACGAAATACTGCCGCACGAAGGCGAATACGACCCTCGTTTACCGTGATCGTTCAGCTCGTCGACTTATGTTGCGATCAGACGCACAGTCTCGCCACACAACTTACCCATGTCGTCGATATCACTGGTGAGCATGACCACCGGAACCTGCTGTCGCAGTGCCATTTCCGCGATAACCGCATCGATCGCGTACTTGTGCCCATGCAGTCCGGCGTCGAGCAGCAGTGCCGACGCAGCCTTCGCGGACGCCTCGTCGACTTGCTCGACGCGCAAAGCCGACAATAGCCAGGCGAGTCTGGCCTTGTCGGACTTGCGGTGGTTCGCCTCAACGATGGTGAGCGCACTGATCACGACTTCCATGCCGCGAGAACGCGCTTCGGCGACGATCGCGACGACCGACACCGAATCGTCTACCAGGCGGGACAATCCGTCGCAGTCCAGCACCAATGTGCCTTGCTGCCCGGACGTCGGATTGTCGCGCCCAGGTTTCAGCTTGCCGCGTGCCACTGCCCGGACTCACCGAGAGCATGATCGAACAGATCCCTGGCACGTTGCCGTTCCGCCTCGGGCACCGGCCCATTGCGCCGTTCATGATCGGCGATGTACTCGTCGAGCAGCATTCCACGCAACTCGCGCTCGACGGCCGAGGTGACAAACGACGAGAACTCACGCTTGCCCACCCGACGGCGGATCGCCTCGGCGGTGCCCTCCGGCAACGACAGACTCACCCGCGTCGCGGGGCCTTCGCCGATCCTATGCTCGGGTTCAACGCTCACAGCCCAAGATTATCAATCGAAGTAGGAAACCTCAACCACCGGAAACGGGCGACGGCCCACCCGCGGAATCGCGGATGGGCCGTCGCTGAACGAGTCGGTGTACGAACGACTTACACGTCGTAGTACAGCTCGAATTCGTACGGGTGCGGGCGCAGGTTGACGGGGGCGATTTCCTGCTCGCGCTTGATGCTGATCCAGGTCTCGATCAGGTCGTCGGTGAAGACGTTGCCTTCGGTCAGGTAGTCGTGATCCTGCTCGAGGCGGTCGATGACGGTGGCCAGGCTGGTGGGGGCCTGCGGGATGTTCTTGGCCTCCTCCGGCGGGAGCTCGTAGAGGTCCTTGTCGACCGGGGCCAGCGGCTCGATCTTGTTCTTGATGCCGTCCAGGCCGGCCATCATCATGGCGGCGAAGGCCAGGTACGGGTTGCCCGAGGAGTCCGGCGCGCGGAACTCGATGCGCTTGGCCTTCGGGTTGTTGCCGGTCACCGGGATACGCACGGCCGCAGAGCGGTTGCGCTGCGAGTACACCAGGTTGATCGGCGCCTCGTAGCCCGGAACCAGGCGGTGGTAGGAGTTCACCGTCGGGTTGGTGAACGCCAGCAGCGACGGCGCGTGGTGCAGGATGCCGCCGATGTAGTGGCGCGCCAGATCCGAGAGACCGCCGTAGCCGGCCTCGTCGTGGAACAGCGGCTTGCCGTCCTTCCACAGCGACTGGTGCACGTGCATGCCCGAGCCGTTGTCACCGAAGAGCGGCTTCGGCATGAAGGTGACGGACTTGCCCTCGGCCCACGCGGTGTTCTTCACGATGTACTTGAACAGCTGCAGGTCGTCGGCCGCACCGAGCAGCGTACCGAACTTGTAGTTGATCTCGGCCTGACCGGCGGTGCCGACCTCGTGGTGGCCGCGCTCCAGCTCGAAGCCCGCGTTCTGCAGGTTGGTCGAGATCTTGTCGCGCAGGTCGACGTAGTGGTCGTACGGGGCGACCGGGAAGTAACCGCCCTTGTTGCGAACCTTGTAGCCGAGGTTCGGGGAGCCGTCCGGGTTGGACTTCGAGCCGGTGTTCCAGGAGCCCGAGACCGAGTCGATCTCGTAGAAGGCGCCGTTCATCTTCGAGTCGTAGCGGATCGAGTCGAAGATGTAGAACTCCGCCTCGGCACCGAAGTACGCGGTGTCGGCGATGCCGGTCGAGCGCAGGTACTCCTCGGCCTTGCGCGCGATGTTGCGCGGGTCGCGGCTGTAGGCCTCGCGGGTGAACGGGTCGTGCACGAAGAAGTTGAGGTTCAGCGTCTTGGCGGCGCGGAACGGGTCCAGGCGCGCGGTGCTGAAGTCGGGCAGCAGGAGCATGTCCGACTCGTCGATCGACTGGAAGCCACGGACGGAAGAGCCGTCGAACGCTAGGCCTTCCTCTGCGAGGTCGGTCGTGAAGGCCTTCGCCGGGATCGAGAAGTGCTGCTGAACGCCGGGAAGGTCGCTGAAGCGGATGTCGACATACTCGACCTCTTCATCAGCGAGGAATTTGATGACCTCGTCGGCCGTGCTGAACGTCACTTGTTCTCCTTACGGATCGGTTCCCAGCGAGTGTCGATTGCATGGGTTCGTCGCGTCCAGACGGTATGGACGCGGTGTTTCCCGGCAGTCAAGTCTGTGTTTCGCCAGTGTTACACGTACGGCTGGCCGGGTGACTAGGCCCACCCGGACTCGAACAGCATGGTAATCCTGCCATCCGTGCCGATGCGCGCTGACGTGAACTCCCCTTATGCGGTGCCGGGCGGCCGGTCGGCCCCGCATATTGTGGAGCCATGGCACGCATGACGGGATCGTGGCTCTCCGGCCCTTCGGAGGGCGCCAGCGATCCGGCAACCCCCGAGTTCCCCGGCGAACACCTGGGACTGCCGAAGTCCGGTGCGGGTTCACTGTCCGGGATGGCTCGACGGATCGCGGCACTGTTCGTGGACTGGTTGATCGCGCTCGGCATCGCGGCGCTGATCATGCGCGGCGGGTCGGCGTCCAGCCTGACGTTGCTGATCTGGTTCGTGATCGGAGTTGCCGCGGTGACGCTGTTCGGGTTCACGCCGGGGCAGTACTTTCTGCGGCTGCGGACTGTGCGGATCGATGCGCCGGTGACCGTTGGATTCGTGCGGGCGCTCGCCAGGCAGGCGTTACTGGTATTCGTGGTGCCTGCGTTGTTCACGGATGCCGACGGTCGTGGGATGCATGACCGGGCGACCGGGACAGCGCTCGTTCATTCGCGTTGACACCTGACTGCAGCAGGTATGGCCGCACCGGTCACACAAGGCCCCGCCCGGCAGGTCCATTCCGGCCGCGCATGTCGCACCTTCGGCAGTAGGCGCGCAACCGCCGCGCTGGTCCTATGCCTGATCCGACAGCACCCATTGCGCCCCCGGCAGCCGGCCCGACATCCGGCGGTATTCGGCACAGCTCCGACCCGACCGCACCAGCACGACCCTCCAGCAGGGCGTTCCTCCCGTCGCGCGAACCACGGAAATAGCGTCTGACACAGGGCGACCGCGCCGGTTACGCTCCGGCGGTGTCACTCAATCCGGCGATGCTCGCGATCCGGTTTCTGCTCGAGCTCGTCGCTATCGTTTCTTTCGGTGTTTACGGTTGGCGGGCCTTCGATTCGCCGTGGAAGTTCCTGCTCGTAGTTCTGTTGCCGCTGGCCGCCGCGGCACTGTGGGGCACGCTGGCCGTGCCTGGCGATCCGAGCCGCAATGGCGAAGCGCCGGTCTCGGTGCCCGGCGTGGTGCGCCTGGCGGTCGAACTCGGCATCTTCTTCGGCGGTGCCGCAGCCCTCTGGGCAGCCAGCCTGCCCAGGTGGGCCATGGTCTCCGTCGCAGTCCTCATCGTCTACCAAGCCCTCGCCTACGACCGCATCGCCTGGCTCGTCAAAACATGATCGAGAGGGAATTGGTGCAGGCATCCGCCGAGTAGCGAACAGCACCAGTTCCTCATGATCTTGAAGTCGGCCGACAACTCGGCGAGACCAATGCGGTCGTGACCAGCCGAAACAGACGAAAGGCCCGTGTCCTGGGGACACGGGCCTTCGTGGTGGTCTAGCTCAACGCCGGCGAATCGTGCGCTGCACGCCGCGCATCTTGGCGCCCGCGGGCATCGGGCCCTTCGGCAGGGCCGGGCCGGTGCGCGAGCTCAGCGCGGTCAGCCGCCCCTCGATGAGGTCCATGCGCTTGGCGTCGATGTTGCGGGGCAGCTTGGTCAGGTAACGCTGCAGCTCCTTCAACGGCACCTGCCCCTCGTCGTTGCCGATGACAACGTCGTAGATCGGGGTGTCGCCGATGAGCCGGGCGGTGCGCTTCTTCTCCTGCGCGAGCAGCGATTTCACGCGCTGCGGGGCACCCTCGGCGACCAGCACCACGCCGGGCAGACCGATCACCCGGTGCACCGCGTCGAGCTGGGTGGTCGCGGCGATGCCGTTGGACACCCGCCACTTGCCCTGCAGGTTGTCCAGCACCCAGGCCGCGGCGCCCGCCTGGCCCTCGGCCTTGCCGTAGACGCTCTTCTGCACCCGTCGACCGAAGATGATGAATGCGGCCAGCGCGCCGAGTACCACGCCGAGCGGGACGAGGAACCAGGTCAGACCGAAGATCAGGCCGACGACCAGGAAGACGGCGGTGATGCCGAGCAAGGCGCCGATCATCAACGGCAGCAGCAGCTTGTCTTCCTTGCGCTGCATCTGGAACGCCTGCCAGAGCTGCTGCCTGCGCTCTTTCGACTGCTGCTTGCGGGCCGCTTTCGCCGCGGCCTTCGCTTCCTTGGAGGGCTTACCTGCTGCCATGTCACTCAGGATAGTGCCCATGTCGTGCGGATTTCGCCACGCCTACCCGGGCGGCGGCTATTACCGTCGGGGCGGCGTCAATTCCAACCGCGCCTGGCCATCGATCCGAGCACGGTGAGATCCAGATCACCGGACGCCTCGGTCCACCCCATCGCCCGCAATTCCACCGGTGCGGCCACGCCGAGCGCGTCGCGGAAACCGATGGCGACCGAGCGGGCGAAGTCGATCAGGCTGCGCGGGGAGATGGGCCAGAACATGGTCTTGGTCCAGTTGTCCACCTCGCGGCGCAGCATCGGCTCGTTCCAGCCGAGGTCGCGTAACTCCTGCGCGGCGGCGTCCGGGATGGGCTGCGTCAGATAATGATTACCGGCCAGCTCGGCGGACAATTTGATGTCGTACTGCAGGAACTGGACATACCGATTACCGGGTGCCGCGATGATCAACGTGGCGCGCGAAGGTAGCTCAGACAGACACTGCGCCAGTGCTTGAACGAACTGTTCCCAGTCCGCGGTCACCGGCTCGTTCATTCTTCCCCCGGGCGCTCGCACTGGCCCGATCATACGCCGCCGCGCCTCAGACACCAGGTGAATCATGTTGTAGCCCCGAATACTTCGCCACGTCCATAGCAAACACCAATGGCCCGCAGTTCGCTGGAACGAGCACCCATTTCTCCGCCGCCCCCATCCGACGAGCAGCCGAGCCCGAAGCCGCGTAGGTGGCGCCCCGAACGGGACCTGGCGGCGGCGAATCACGGGTGATCGCGCCGTGATGTCCCGTTCGGCGTGGAGTCAGGGCTGGTACTGATCCGTTGGGTACCGGCACCGTGCTGTTCAGCTGGTGGCCACCGGGCGGTGTTAGTTTGCGGTGCGTGTGTGCGCGGTTGGTGGTGAGCATCCATGACGTCGCGCCGGCTAGTGCGGCGGAGACGGCGCGCTGGTGTGCTGATGCTGATGGGTTCGGGATTCCGGTGTCGCTGCTGGTGATTCCTGGCCCGTGGCGCGGTTCGTCGTTGGCGGAGCAGCCGGATTATGCGAGTTTTCTGCGGGAGCGGCGGGCCGGTGGGGACGAGATCATGGTGCACGGATGGTCGCATCGGGCCGGGCCGGAAGGTGGCTGGCCGCGGCGGGCCCTCGGGCGGGCGGTGGCGCGCGGTGCCGCCGAATTCGCTGCGCTCGATATCGATGAGGCAGCGGCCAAGCTTCGGGATGCCACGGCGGTGATGGCCGAATCCGGGCTGTCCACAACAGGTTTCACGCCGCCCGGCTGGCTTGCCTCGCCCGCGGCGGAACGGGCTCTGCGCGCGGCAGGCTTCTCCCACACCACGGACCACTTCGGCGCCAAGGACCTGCGCACCGGCCGCCGCCATCGCGGCTTCGCGCTATCGCACCGCCCCGGCGGCGGCTGGTCCGAACGCTTCGGCGCCGCCATGCTGGAAACCGTGGCCCGCCGCAACACCGCACGCGGCGGCTTGGTCCGCCTCGCCCTGCACCCCGACGACCTGCACCACCCCGGCCTCCGCAAGGCCACCCTGCGCGCCATCGACGCCGCCCTCCGAGCAGGCGCACACGCCACCACCTACGCCGACCTCGTCGGATCGGCGGCCGAATGATGATGCGAACAGCCAGCTGCCACAACGCTGCCGCCAATATCCATCTATCCCGAGCCGGTTGCATCGACCGCTGGGCAGCTCGAACTATCCACTGCCACAACGCAGTCCTATTTGCCGGGCTGACCAGATCGGCGGTTCGCTGATGCGCATCGTGCAGATTGCCAACTTCTATACCCCCGCTTCCGGGGGGCTGCGTACTTGCCTCGACGAGATCGGGCGTGGGTATCTCGCGGCCGGGCACAGTCGGGTGCTGGTGGTTCCTGGGCCTGGTGACGGGGATGAGTTGACCGGGTCGGGGCGGCGGATCACGGTGCACAGTCCCAAGTTCGGGGCGGGCGGGTATCACGTGTTGACGTCTCGCCGGACTCGGGCGATTCTCGATCGGCTGCGGCCGGATGTGCTCGAGTGCAGTGACAAGTTGAGTGTTCGGTGGCTTGCGCCGTGGGCGCGCGGGGCCGGGGTGCCGCTGGTGTTGTTCTCGCACGAACGAATCGACGCGATCCTGCGTACTCGGGTGCCACCTGGTTTTCCGTTGACCACGGCTGCCGATCTGGCCAACCGACGTCTGTGTGTGCGGGCCGAAAAGGTAGTGGTCACTTCGAGTTTCGCGACGGCGGAGTTCTCGCGCATCGGAGCGACCAACGTGCGGCGCGTGCCGCTCGGCGTGGACCTGACCACCTTCCGTCCGATCGATCCGGCGGACGAAACCCCTTGGGCCGCAGACGAGCCGGTGCGACTGGTACTGGTGAGCAGGTTGTCGAAGGAGAAGCGGGCCGAACGCGCCATCGAGGCGGTACGCGTGCTGGTCGAGTCCGGCCTGCGCTGCGAACTGTCCGTCATCGGCGATGGCCCGCTGCGCCCCCGGCTCGAGCGCCTCGCCGCCGGTCTCCCGGTGATCTTCCACGGCCACCTCACCGACCGCGCCACCATGGCCAACCTGGTCGCCGAAGCCGATATCGCGGTATTCCCCTCCCCCGCCGAGACTTTCGGCCTCGCCGTGCTGGAGGCCCTGGCCTGCGGCACTCCCGTGGTCGTCCCGGACGAGGGCGCCGCGAACGAACTCGTCGGCGCACCGGGCTCCGGCATCGTCTCCGACGGCTCCCCGCACGGCCTGGCCGAAGGCGTCCGAGAACTCCTCACCGTCCCTGCCGCCCAGCGCCGCCACGCCGCCCGCTCATCAGCGGAACGCTTCCCCTGGTCAGCCACGGTCGCAGGCATGCTCGCCCTCTACGCCGACTACGAATCCCCCGCCCGCACAGCCTGACCCGCCAATGGCATCTGGTGCCGGCAGACCCGGCTAACCCCAGCCACCAAGTGCCGGTTGATCAAGAAAGCGGCCGTTATCAGCAGCCGCCGCAGCCTCTTTCGGAATCAACGCCGCCTTGGCCGTTGCAAGGGCGCAGCCCTCCACCGGGCATCGGACCACTCACCTATCTCGAGGCGTCCATACCGTCCGCACAGCCTTGAGCCCTGTGGACCGTATGGACGTTTTGTGCGTGCGTACCCGAACCTACGAAACACCCTCGCGCACGGGTTGTTTCGGCGGTATCGAGTGGGACTGGTCCAGTTCGTCGTGCAGGGTCGGCGAGTTCGCGAGCAGGGCGATCCCGCTGATCACCAGTGCTGCCGCTAGGACCAGCAGGACGGGGCGTGGGTGGATGGTTACCGCGAACAAGGTGAGGCCTGCGGTGTAGCTGAGAACCGGGTCGGTGATTGTCATCGCCGTCAGTGCGGTGGGAAGTGAGCCGCGGGCATACGCCTCCTGGGCGAGGAGGCCGCCGAGCACGGTGGATATCGGGATGCCGAGCAGTGCCCAGCTCAAGTTGGGTAGCGCTGAGGTCGAGACGACCACCAGTACCGCCGTGGTCGAGAAGCAACTGCCCGCCGCGACCGCCACCAGCGCCGAACGCAGTTGGGGCGAGTGAGTCAATCGCGAGAGCGCGATCAGGGTGAGGATCGCGACGAAGACTCCCGCGCCGACGCCCGGCAGCAGCTGCGGTCGCACGTCCGCGTGGCCGGGCGCGCTCTGCCCGACGAGCAGGATCAGGCCGCCGCACACGAAAACCGTCCCCGCCCAATCCCGTCCGAGCAGCGACCGTTTGCGCCGCGCCGCCGCGAACGGCAACGCGAACAGCAACTGCACCACCAGCAGCGCCTGCACCACCGCGATCGCCCCGAGCCGCAACGCCACCGCGTGCACCGCGAACCCGGCCACATTGGCGCCCTGCCCGGCCAGCCAACGCCGATCGGTGATCAACCGACGCGCGATACCCACGATCACCAGGAACCGGCCTTGGGTGGCTTCCGTCGCAGCCTGCCGCGCCGCGCCCTGCTGCAGCGCCGCCGAGACGGCGAACAAGAGCGCGGCGAACAGCGCGAGGGCGATCGTCCCCACCGCGAGCGCGTCCACCGACGCACGACCGAGCATGTCGGCGGCATCCGGCATACCGCCCATGCTGGCGGGCCGCAGTGAACACCGGATGGCATCCACCCGGCGGCTCGGCAACAGCTCGGCAGTCCACCTCACCCCGAACCTCCGATGGTCTGCATGGGACAGCTCGGTCACCGCGGTCGACGACCGAGCACGCGACCTCCGCTGAGCAGCCGCTGACAGGCCGCACAATGCACCGACCACGAGGCGACCGAGTGGATAGCCGCTGCTCTGCGGCCCGATGGAAGCGGTGCACCTCGCCGAGCACGAGGTAGCCGCCGACCAGGAGTAAGAAGCATCCGCCGAGCAGTCCGGAACGAGGGTGACGAACCGTCCGGCTGTGCAACGCCAGGCGACGGACTACCCCGGTTCCAGGGGCTGGACGGTGGTCCGGGCACACTCGATAGTCCTATGGTGAGCGAACGGAACGTCCTGGTGCGGGCGCTGTGTGGGTTGCTGCTTCTGGTGGGGCTGGCTACGTCGGTGACTGCGACGGCGGAGCCGCTCGGGGTGCCGTTTCAGTGGAGGCAGGCGTTCATCGATGCGCCGGATGGCACGCGGTTGCATGCGGATGTGCTGCGGCCGGAGGGTGTTGCCGATGACGTGCGCACCCCGGTGATTCTCACTGTCAGCCCGTATCGCGCGCACCTGGCTTACCTGAGTGAGCCGCGGCTGGCCGGTGGGCCGTCTACCGACAATCTGCAGGCGGACATGTTTCTGCGGGCCGGGTATACCTACGTCATTGTTGATCTGCGGGGTTTCGGTGGGTCGTCCGGTTGTCCCGATTTCGGCGGGCCCGGGGAGCGGTCCGATGTTGCGACGGCGGTGGAATGGTCGGCGAACCAACCGTGGTCGACCGGGAAAGTGGGGATGTTCGGCGTCTCGTATGAGGCGTGGACCGGGCTGATGGGGTTGGCGGGGAAGCCGAAGGGGTTGGCGGCGGTCGCGTCGTTCGAGCCGGTGGTCGATCCGTATTCGTATCTGTACATGCAAGGTGTGTCGTGGAAGTTCTCCGGCAAGCCGATTACCGAGAATGGTGTTCGCCCAGCGGATTTCGCGGGTTTTGAGCACCTATTGATCGCGTCGACTCCGGGACGCCCGGACGATTCGCCCGAATATCAGGCTGACGCAGCACAATTGCCGCTGCAGTGCTATCAGCAGTACCTGGCCGATATGACCAACCATGACGGCAATTCACCCTTTTGGCGCGACCGTGATCTCATTCCTCGGTTGCGCGGCAACACGATTCCGTTGTTCCTCGGCCAGGGTTTCGTCGACTACAACACTCGCCCGTACCGGGTGTTCGACCTGTGGAACGGTCTCGGCCCCGGCGAGCACAAGGCGTGGTTCGGCCAGTGGGGTCACCGCACCTGCCACGACAAATGCGACACACCGAATTTCGACGCCGAACTGCTCGCCTTCTTCGACAAACATGTCGCGGGCCGGGACGTCCAGGTGCCGGGACCACGAATCACGGTGGGCCAGTTCGACGGTCGCTGGCGTGCCGAAAGCTCGTGGCCGCCTGCCGATGCCACCCGGGTGCCGGTCGAGTTGCGCCCCGGCGGCTACACCGATCGCGGCCTGCTGCCGGGACCGGATCGCGAATTCTGGTCCGTCTCCGAACCTTTGACTCAGGACCAGCACCTGTCCGGTTTGCCGTCGGTATCCATGCACGTGAGCGGACCCGCCAATGCCACGGTCGCCGTGGAGCTCTATGACATCGGCCCCGACCAACTGGCCACCGTCATCACCCGAGGCATCGCCCCGATCAGCGGAGATACCGCCGAAGTCCGCCTGCTGGCGCAGGATTGGCCGATCCCTGCGGGCCACCGAATCGGCGTACGCATCACCGACGTGGTCGACGACGTGTGGTCGCACTCCCCCGCCTTCGCTTCGGTCACCGTGACCGAGGCCCATCTCGAGCTCCCGATGCTGACCGCACCGCGCACCCCGGACCTGTCGGGCGGTGTCACCGAGGGCATCGTGAAGTGGCGAAACGAAAAGACCATACCGGTGAGCCCGGACATGCTGAACAATGCAATGGTGTCCATGAATTTGCCGAACCGCACCGGTAACCGATGACGGATCCCGTCGACGACCTAACCGCCGAACGCCTTGCCGTCGCATTGCGCTGCGCAACCGTGTCCACGGACCAACGCGGCGAGGTCGACGACCAGGCCTTCGCGCAACTCTCCGCACACCTCGAGCAATCGTTCCCGCTGGTGCACGCCGAGCTGGAGTTGGAGCGATTCGGCCACAGCAGGCTCTACCGGTGGCCCGGCGTCGAGCCGGCGGGCGTCGCCGCGATCCTGCTCGCCCATCAGGATGTGGTCCCGGTCGACGACGCGCACCGGTGGACCCATCCGCCGTTCGCGGGTGTGGTCGACGACGAATTCATCTGGGGCCGTGGGGCGATCGACGACAAGAGCCGGGTGCTCGCGATCCTGGAGGCCGTCGAATCGGCCCTGGCCGAGGGAATTCGACCGCGGCACACCATCTTTCTCGCGTTCGGCCACGACGAGGAGGTGTTCGGCGACACCGGCGCGGTGCACATGGCCGACCGCCTGCGCGCGCTCGGCGTGCGCGCCGAGCTGCTGCTCGACGAGGGCGGCATGATCACCGAGGGTGTCGCCGACGGGTTCGACCAGCCGGTCGCCAACATCATGCTCGGCGAAAAAGGTTATGCGACAGTGCAACTGTCGGTGACCGAGGTGGGCGGCCATTCGTCCATGCCCGGTAAGCAGACCGCGGTCGGCCGGATCGCCCGCGCGGTGAGCCGCATCCAGGATCATCCGATGCCGTTGCGGATGACGCCGGTGACCGCCGACATGCTGGCCCGGGTGCGGCAGTACATGCCCATGCCGCGCCGCCGCCTGCTCGGCGTGGCCGGTATCGCCGCACCGCTGATCATCCGGCTGATGGCGATGCGGCCGCAGACCGAGGCGATGGTGCGCACCACCACCGCCCCCACCGTGATCCGGGGCGGCGTGAAGTCGAACGTGCTGCCCCAGCATGCCGAGGCGTTCGTCAATTTCCGCATCCTGCCCGGCGATTCGGTCCATTCGGTCCTGGAACACTGCCGGAAGGTGGTGCGCGACAACGGTGTTCACATCGAAGCCGAAGGCATGGCGTCCGAGCCGACGGTGCACACCCGGCCCGGACCGGCGTTCGACATGATCGCGGATATCGCCAGGGTCATGGTGCCCGGCACCATCGTCACCACCGGCATCGTCCCCGGCGCCACCGACTCCCGGCACTACCACGACCTCGCCGGCACCCGCTGCAACTTCGCCCCGATCGTGCTCGGCGAACGCGATCTGGCCTCGATCCACGGAACCGACGAGCGCCTGTCCCGCCTCAACTACGCTCGACTGATCGAGTTCAACCGCAGGCTGATCGCGCACTTCGCGCAGTCGCCGAACACCGCGCCGCAGACATCAGGAGCCGATCTATGACCGCCGAGCCCGAGACAACCGGAAATCCTGAGCCGGCAACCACTACCGAGCCGAGCGCCAACGCTACACCGCCACCCACCGCCGAAACTCAGGCAACCGACGCCGAACCAGACACCATCGCTGAGTCACAAGCGGGTACCAACGCTACGCCGAAACCAAGCGCCGAGCCACAGGTGACCGATGCCGGAGCAAGCAGCGTCGCCGAGGTGCAAGCGGGTACCGACCCCGCGCCGAAACCAAGCGCCGAGCCACAGACAGAGGCCGTCGAATCAGCGACCGGCGGCGATCCGGCGAATCCTCAGATCCACACCAAGACCGGCCGATTCGATGGCACCGGCAGTGGAATCGCTTGGCGCGCATGGCTTCCCGACTCCCCTGCGCGCGCCGTCATCGTCCTCGTACACGGTGTAGCCGAACACTCCGGCCGCTACGTCCACGTCGGCCAGTTCCTCGCTACCGCCGGGTTCGCGGTCTACGCCCTCGATCACATCGGCCACGGCAAATCCGCTGGCAGCAAAGCGAATATCGGCTCGATGGACGGTGCGGCCGACAACGTGGCGGCCATGCTCGACATCGCGACCCGCGAACATCCCGGGGTCCCCCGCTTCCTGGTCGCTCACTCGATGGGCAGCCTCATCACGCTGCACCTGGCCACGCGCGCGCCGATCGATGTCGACGGCATCGTGCTCTCCGCACCGCCGCTGGACATCTCCGCGGGCAACGCCGTGCAACGCGCACTCGCCCCGATCCTGACCAGGCTCACCCCGAATCTCGGTGTGCTCAAACTGGATTCGTCACATATCAGTCGCGACCCCGCAGTGATCCGCGCCTACGACAACGACCCATTGGTGTACCGCGGCGCGCTCCCGGCCCGCACCGCCACCGAGATCCTCAACACGACCGTCCTCGTCAAGGGCCGTCTGGCAAAGCTCACCGTTCCGGTGCTGGTGCTGCACGGCACCGCCGACGCATTGGCCGCCCCGTCCAGCACCGACCTCATCGAGCGGGGCGCGGGCTCGAAGGACCTCACCGCGATCCGCTACGAGGGCCTCTACCACGAGATCTTCAACGAACCCGAGAAGGACAAGGTGCTCGGCGACGTGCTGGACTGGCTGGAAACCCACGTTACCGGCAAGTAAGATTCGGGGATGGGAACCACCGGATCCGTCGCGTTCATTCGCGCCAGCTGGCACAGCAACATCGTCGGCAAGGCCTACGAGGGCTTCACCGCGGAGTACGCCGACCTCGGCTACGACCCGGCCACCGTCGAGGTCTTCGACGTGCCCGGCGCGTTCGAGATCCCGCTGCACGCGCAGCGCCTCGCCCGCTCGGGCAAGTACGCGGCGGTCGTCGCGGCGGCGCTGGTCGTGGACGGCGGCATCTACCGGCACGATTTCGTCGCGTCCGCGGTGATCGACGGCCTGATGCGGGTGCAGCTCGACACCGACGTCCCGGTGTTCTCGGTGGTGCTCACCCCGCACCACTTCCACGAGCACAGCGAGCACGTCACGTATTTCACCGAGCACTTCGTGACCAAGGGAGCCGAGGCCGCACGTGCGCTGGCGACGACCCTCAACTCCCTGCGGTCGCTGCCGGTGTAGCGATCACTTGTAGCGAGACAGGCAGACCTGCTCGCCTTCCAGCACTCCGGTGCGGAACGCCTCCACGCGCTGATAGCCGCTCGGCACCACTTTGCCGTTCACGTCACTCGCGGCGAGGCCCTCGCTGAGTAGCTCGGAGACGGCCTCGTCGAGGTCACCCGCCGACAGGCGCGGGTCGCTCCGCGGCTCGCTCAGCTTGGTCGTCACCACACCGGACAGGCAGGCCGTGCGCAGCCCGGCGGTCTCCGGGCCGGTGAGGCCGAGTTTGCGATCGTTCTGCACCGCAAGGACATACCGCGATACGAAGATGATGAACGCGTTGTAGTCGCCGTTCACCGCCGCCGAGAGCGGATCCTCCTCGCCCTTCGCCGGTGCGCCGCGCTTGGCCAGCGCGCGCACGTCGGTGCCGATCTTGTTCGCGCCGGGACAGTACGAAACCGGTTCGACAGCAGTGACATTCGGGCAGTTCCGGACGATCCCCGCATAGTCGAACTGCGGTTTCTTGCTGGTCGGGAAGATGGTGGTCAGGGCCTGACTCACGCTGTTCAGCGACTCGGCGGTCACTGGAAGCTGAGCGAATTCCTCGCCCGGCTCGAACGAGACGGGCAACGTGCCGCGCCGCTGCGCGATCTGCTGCGTGGTGATGGACTTACAGCCCTGCGCACCATCGGAATAGCCGATCTGCACCGCCGTCACCCGCTCGAACGCCGAACCGTGCGCGTTCTTCGGATCGCTCGGATCCTGGTCGCGAATCGCCACCGTGGCACCCAGCACCGCGTTGAGTCCATCGGTGGTGTTCAACGTGAAGTGCGCCGAATTCCCTTCCGCCACATGACGTAAGAACACACCGGCCAAGCAGTCCGCCTGCTGCTCCAGCACCAGCGTCGGCGTCCGCATTCCGGCGAGCTTGGCCTGTCCCTGAATGGCGTGGCCGTATTCGTGCGCGAGCACCATCACCACGGCCATCTCGCCGAACTTCTGCACCACCGCGGGCAGCAGCACGCCGCGGTCCCAGCCGATGGTGTGGTCGAGACTGCAATAGGCGGCGTTCACCACGTGATACGTACTCCCACCGCAGAATTGGATCGCCTGCTGCCGGGGCGCCTTGGCATCCCAAGAGTTGAAAACGGACACCGGGGTGAACGTGCCGGGAAAGTTCTTGGGGTAGGCCGCAGTCCAGAACTCTTGCAGATCGGCGATCGAGTTGAGCGCGATTTTGTCGAACTTGCCGCCGTCACCGTTGATCGCGGTGAGTGGCGCGTCCGGCACCCCCTTGCGCGGCCCGTTCGGACCGGTGGCCGTCATCGACCCGGCGACTTCCCACGTCGTCTCGGCGCTCGGCGCCTTGGCATTCGGCGCGGGCGGATTCTGCACGCCCTTGCCGCATCCGGCCACTACCGCGCCGAACAGCACGAGCACGGCGACCACACCGAACCGCCGCCGTTGTGTACTCATCATCTTCGGGCCTCCGACTACCGATGCGCGCAGGCCTGCGCGTGCACACGGTAATCGCCGCGCATCCCGCGCGCGCATCACAATCGAGCGAAAACCCTACGCGCCGTGGCCCGTACCTACGAGATCAATTCAACCGCACTCGCGCGACCAACGCGCGGTGATCAGAACCAGGAACACTCAGCGTATGTATCTCTTGTGCCGTGGCATCGGCGAGCAGGACGTGATCGATGCCGATGATCGGCCCCCAGCTCCGATCGTTGGGAAACGTCGGCAGTAGTCCGGCGCCCACCTGATCGGCCGCGGCGGCGAAGCGGCCGTGCAGCAGTTCGCGGAAGGCCGCGTGATCGCGCGTCGCGTTGAAGTCCGCGCCGACGATCACGGGACCCTTTTGCGCGTCGAGGATCTCGCGGATCTCGCGCATTTCCACGAGCCAGTCCGAGAAGTTGAACGGCGGCGGGACCGGGTGGAAGGCGAACACGGTGATGGGTCCGCGGTCGGGATGGTCCATCGTCGCGGACACCTGCTCGAGGATGAAGCCGTCGTATTTCTTGGTGTCGCGCAACGGGTATCGGCTGTAGATGCCGGTGCCGCCGCCACCGTCGACGGTCGGCCGCAGGTACGAGTACGGCAGCAGGGTGCCGAGTTCCGCCGCCGCCAGCCGGTCGACCGCGCCCTTCGTCAGCTCGTCCACGGTGAGCACATCGATGCGGTTGTCCCGCACCGCCCGCACCACCGCGTCGACGTCGGCCTGCCCGAACAACAGATTGGACTGCATCACCATCACCTCCGGCCCGCTGGCCGCGCGCCCCTCGGGGACGAACGCGGGCACCACCGTCCACGCCACCACGCCGACCACCACCGCGGCCACCCCCGCACTGCGCCAACCCCGCGCGACCACAAAGATCACCAGCCCGACGACCGAGCCGATCATCAAATACGACGCCCCCGACTGCAGCAAGACCAGCGACCGATGCTGCCACGCCCCGAAATGCAGGACGACCCCGGCAACCCCCGCCGCAAGCGCACACCATCCCACCCCGAGCACCACTCATTCCAACCAATTCGGCATACCCCGACCCTAGGCGGCAGTTGTGGAGAACCTGTACGCCGACAGTGAAGGTCCCGAGACCATCGGAACAACGCCACCCCACGGGCGTTCGCCGAGTGCCCGCGTTATCGAAGATCTGCACTCTCTCTCGGGATCGGCACTCGGAATAGGGCCCTAAAGTCGGTGCCGATCCCGAGTGAGGGTGCGGATTCTGCTGCCGGCGTGGCGAGTTGGAGACCGCTCACCCTTTGTGTGGCCCGGACAACCTGTATAGAGGGGGTACGGGTCACACAAAGGGGCGGCTGGGTCCTGGGCCGGCGATCGTGCTGTGGGGGCGTTCGGAGGGCTTCGGCGATCGGCAAGGCGTGGCGGCTGGTGAGAATGAGGATCGGTGCATACGAAGGCCGGCCACCATCAGGTGCTGTCGATGATGAATGCCGCCGCTCAAAATGGACGCAGGCGACGGAGGAGGCCGGATGTACGTCGAAGAGTTCCGTATCGCGGGCCCGCTCACCGCTGACAGCGCCGACGAGCTCGTCGAGGTGCTGATCGGATACACCTCGCGAATCACCGTCAGCAGCAACGGACGCAGTGTGAACGCGCCCTTGCTGCCGACGTGCGTGGACGTGCTGCGACTGCGGGCAGGCAGCACGGTGACGGTGACCGTTGAGCACGGCCACCATCCGGAACTCGACGAAGACCGCCGCGCGATTCGAGGTTTCGTCGACCGCTTCCGGGCACTCACCGCCGGGTAATCCCTAGCTCACAGGCACATCCCTCGTCCCCACAGCGGATCGTTGTGGGGTGCCTGTGAGCTAGGGAGTCAGGGCCGGGTCATCAGATCGATCAGGGAGGCGGTGTCGGTCATCAGTGACCCGCCCGCGAATTCCAAAGTGGCGTAGGACCTTTGTGCCGCCGCCGGATGCCCCGCGCCGCACGCGTCGGTGACCATGATCGGCAGGTAGCCGAGGTCGAGGCTGTGCCGGACGGTGGGTTCGATGCCGACCTCCATGGCGATGCCCGCGATCGCGTAGGAGTCGATTCCGCAGTCGCGCAACGCGATATCGAGTGGTGTGGCCGCGAAGGCGGACATGGTGATCTTGTCGAAGACCACCTCGTTCGCGTCGGGTGTCAGCTCCGGGGTGAGCTGGTATTGCGGCGATCCCTGCGGAAAGCTGGCGTGCAGCTCGTCCAGGTCGGCCACCCGCTGCCATTGCATGGCGGTGCGCAGCTGGGCCACGCCGGAAGCGGCGATCGGCAGCGACACATGCCGGGTGTAGAAGACCCGGAACCCGTTGGCCCGAGCGGCATCTCGCAACTGCACGCAGGCCTGCACGATCTTGGCACCGTCGGGGATCTGACCGACGATGCCGACCTGCATGTCATAGATCAGCAACGCCATCCGGGTGGGATCACACGCGTCCGCCACGGTTTCCGGAATGCTGAGACCGAAGCCGTTTCGCATGGCAGCGCCCTCACTTGGTCCGGTCGTAGGGCTCGGCGACGTCGACCTTCGGATCCATCAGCGCCTCCAGTGGCAGCGGGGCCTGCACCGGGACGTAGGTCCACTCGAGATAGCCGGCCTTGGTGAGCGGGAAGTCGGCGACGTATTTCTGTGCCTCCTCGACGCTGTCCACCTCGAACACGATCACCACGCCCGGCTCGTCGGCGCGCGCGTAGTTCTCCCGCACGATGCCCGCCTTCCACAGCCGCCACACATTGGCGACCTCCTCGGGCAGATACGGGTTGATGGTCGCCAAGGTCACGCCGGGCTTGAAACGGTCGAAAACGATGACCTTCATAGGGATTCGGGCTCCATGTCTGCAGTAGGAATGTCCATCCATGGAATCGCGATGATTACAGTGTTACAAGAACGCACTTTTTAGTGAGTACCCGAAAGGCGTGCCATGCCCGAGAAGCGCTATCACTGCGCGGTGGAGGTGACCGTCGACCTCATCGGCGGCAAATGGAAGCCGGTGATCCTCGCCCACCTCAAGGAAGGCGTGCGCCGCTACGGTGAGCTGCGCAGGCAGATGCCGACGACCAGCGAGAAGATGCTCGTTCAGCAGTTGCGTGAGCTGGAAGCCGACGGCTTGGTCCGCCGCACTGTCTTCGACACCGTGCCACCGCAGGTCGAATACGATCTCACCGACGAAGGCTGGAGCCTCGTTCCCGCCCTCACCGCGCTGTACGAGTGGGGCGAAAAGCGTGCTGAGAGAACAGGTCTGCTCATAGAGCCCGCCCCCTCGGTCACGAACTAGCTCGGCCGCATCACCCCGGTGCCGCACCCGTGTTAGTGCGGCACCGGGGTGTGGCGTCAGGCGGCCCGGGTGGGACTGAGGGTCATGGCGAGGTGACGCGCCTGCTCGTGGGCAGCGGCCAGCGACGCCTTGTGCAGCGGAAGCAGCGGGGCGAGGGACGCCGAGTGCGGGGCCATGGTCAGCTCGGGGATCACCGCGGTCACGTTCAGGCCCAGGATGCCGTGACCGAGGACGGCCTCCAGCGTGGGCACCACGAAGTCCAGACCGTGTTTAGGGGTGCCGGGGCCGTAGCCGCCACCGCGGGGCGAGATCAGCACGGCCGGGCGGCCCGCGGCCGGGGAAGCGCCGGAGAAGAAGAGGGTGCGGTCGGTGACGATGATCTGGTCCAGCCACGCCTTGAACACCGACGGCATCGACAGGTTGTACATCGGCGCGGTGAACAGGTACGCGTCCGCACCGAGGAACTCTTCGATCAGCTCATCCTGGAGTGCGGCGGCCTTCGCCTGCTCGGGGGTGTGGCGGGCCGGGTCGATGCTGCGGGCGGTGATGCCCGCGGCGGTCAGGTGCGGCACCGGGTTCGCCGCGAGATCGCGGTGGACGACCGGGCCCTGCCACTGATCGCGGAAGGACAGCGCGACCTGACGGGAGACCGAGGCCGCGCCGGGCGCGGAGGAATCGATGTGCAGCAGATACGACATAGCGGTTGTGCCTTTCCTGGATGCGAGCGGAGGAGGTCAGGGGCACAGCCCCGATTTCATCCTCTCGACCTCGATTCATACTATTTGTGCGTAGCGACATGATGCGTCAGAATCGAAGGCGGTACAAAAGGCACACCGGTGTGCGCGACGGAGAGGAATGGGCGCTATGCAGGACAACGCTGATATAGAGATGGCGGCCGCGATCGGGCCGTGTGCGAACATCCCCGCCGACCACATGCCCTTCATCCGGCAGGTGCTGGACCGGGTCGGCGACAAATGGAGCATGCTGATCGTCGCCATCCTGCAGGACGGCCCCGTGCGCTACACCGACCTGCAACGCCGGATCCCCGGCATCTCCCAGCGCATGCTCACCCACACCCTGCAGCAGCTCCAGCAGGACGGCCTGATCACGCGGACCGCCTACGCCGAGGTACCGCCGCGGGTCGAGTACGCGCTCGCGCCCCTCGGCCACGGCCTGCACGCGATCGTCATGCAGCTGATCGGCTGGGCCGCCGACCATTACGACGAGATCCGCGCCAACCACGACCGCGACACCGTTTCGGCCCGGCCCTGAACGGCGAACCTCGACATCAGGCCGACGGCACCACCGTCAGCTCGAACGCGATTACGCCCGGCGACATTGCCTGGCCCGGCGTAGCCAACCGCCTACGCCTGAACAGCAGAATCGGCTCCGCCGTCACGAATCTCGGCTTTGTGGTCGGTTCAGCCCGCCCATGCTCCACCGAGCGTCCATAACCTTATGGGCCGCAACGGCTAGCGTAAATGACTCGGCCACAACCGTTTTCGGTGCGCATGAGCCCGGACGCACTGGCGAGCAACGAACTCGGATGTACCGCGTCCTCAGGGCCCGCAGTCACTGCCCGAATACCCGCTCCACCACCGCTTTTGCCCGCCTGGTGACGCGCATGTAGTGATCGAGGAACTCGCTACCGTCGTCGTTGGGCCAGCCCGCCACCCGGGCTACCGCGGACAACAACCGCCCGGGCCCGGGCAACTGGTCCGCGGGTTTGCCGCGCACCAACACCAGCGCGTTGCGGGCTTTGGTCGCGGTGAGCCAGGCGTCCCGCAGCAGCGCGACATCGGACGCGTCGAGCAGCTTCGTCTGCTCGATCACGTCGAGCGACTCCAACGTCGACGTGTTGTGCAACCCGAGAACGTCGTGCGCGTAGCGCAGCTGCATCAGCTGCACCGTCCACTCGATGTCGGCGAGACCGCCCCGACCGAGTTTGGTGTGCGTAGCGGGATTGGCGTTGCGCGGCAGTCGTTCGGCGTCGATGCGCGCCTTGATCCGCCGGATCTCGCGCACCGCCTCGGTCGACACCCCACCCTCCGGATAACGCACCTTGTCGATCACATGCAAGAAGCGCACACCGAGCTGCTGGTCACCCGCCACCTGATGCGCCCGCAGCAGCGCCTGCACCTCCCATGCCTGCGCCCACTGCTGGTAGTAGGCGTCGTAGGCCGCCAGCGTGCGGACCAGCGCGCCGTTGCGCCCCTCAGGACGCAGCCCGGCATCCACCAGCAGTGGCGGGTCGACGCTCGGTGCGCCCAGCAACTTCTGCACCCGGTCGGCGACGTTGCTCGCCCACTTCACGGCCTTCGTCTCGTCCTCGCCCGGACGAGGATCGCAGACGAACAGCACGTCCGCGTCCGATCCGTAGCCGAGTTCCTTGCCACCGAGCCTGCCCATGCCGATCACCGCGAAGTCGGCGGGCGCGGGCGCGCCCATTTCGGCCTCGCTGGCCCGAATCACCGCCGCGAGAGAGGCTTCCAGCACGGCGACCCACACCGAGGACAGCGCACGGCAGACCTGTTTGACGTCGAGCATGCCGAGCAGATCCGCCGACGCGACCCGGGCAAGCTCGTGCCTGCGCAGCGAACGTGCCGCCGCCACAGCACGTTTCGGATCGTTGTAGCGTCCGGCGGCCCGCATGATCCCGCGCGCAACGTCTTCCGGCTGCGGGCTGAGCAGCAGTGGACCGCCCGGCCCGTCCGCGTACATGCGAATAGTGTCGGGCGCGTTGATCAGCAGATCGGGCAGGTACTCGGAGGAGCCGAGCACGATCATCAGCCGCTGCGCGATCGCGCCCTCGTCGCGCAGTTCGCGCAGGAACCAGGTCTGGTCGCCGAGGCCTTCCGACACCCGCCGGTAAGCGAGCAGGCCCGCGTCGGGATTCGGTGTCTCGCCGAGCCATTCGAGCAGGGTCGGCAGCAGCAGCGCCTGGATCCGGCCCTTACGCGACACCCCGCTGGTGAGTGCTTTGAGGTGACCGAGCGCGTGTTCGGGAGCCTGGTAGCCCAGCGCGGCCAGCTGCCGGACCGCCGCGTCCGGACTGAGCCGCAGCGCTTCGGGTTCCAGCTTGACTACCGACTCGAGCAGCGGACGGTAAAACAGCTTGGCGTGTAATCGCCGCACCCGTACCGCATTTCGGCGAATCTCGGTGGCCAGCACACCGACCGCGTCCTGCCTGCCGTCCGCCCGGATGTGCGCGGCGCGGGCCAGCCAGCGCATGCCCTCCTCGTCGTCCGAGGCGGGCAGCGTGTGCGTGCGCCGCAGCCGTTGCAGCTGCAGGCGATGTTCGAGCAGGCGCAGGAACTCATACGACGCAGTGAGATTCGCGGCATCGTCGCGGCCGATGTAGCCGCCGGCGGCCAACGCGGTCAGCGCCTCGACGGTGCCCTGCACGTGTAGCGACTCGTCCACCCGGCCGTGCACCAATTGCAGGAGCTGGACGGCGAATTCGACGTCGCGCAGGCTGCCGTGCCCCAATTTCAGTTCGCGCTCCCGCATGTCGGCGGGAACCAGGTCTTCCACCCGGCGGCGCATCGCCTGCACGTCGGCGACGAAGTCGGGGCGCTCGGAGGCGGTCCACACCATCGGCATCAGCGCGGCTTTGTACTCCTCGCCGAGCTCGAGGTCGCCGGTCATCGGCCGGTTCTTCAGCAGTGCCTGGAACTCCCAGGTCCGCGCCCAGCGTTTGTAGTACGCGACATGCGAATCCAGCGTGCGCACCAGTGCGCCCGCCTTGCCCTCCGGCCGCAGCGCCGCGTCGACCTCGAAGTAGGCCGCGCTGGCGACGCTCATCATCTCGGCCGCCAGCCGGGTCGCGGTGGCGTCGGCGGGCTCCGCGACGAACACCACGTCGACGTCGCTGACGTAGTTCAGCTCGCACGCGCCACTTTTACCCATGGCGATCACCGCGAGCCGCACGGGCACCGGGCCGTCCTTGCACACGCGAGCCACCGCCACCGACAGCGCCGCGGTGAGCGCGGCATCCGCCAGCGCGGTCAGATGACGACCAACCACCTGGTACGCCAGTACCGGTTCGTTCTCGACGGTGGCCGCTAGGTCGAGCGCCGCGAGCAGCATCAGCTGATCGCGATACCGCTTGCGCAGCAGCGCCACCACCTCGGGGCCGAACTCACCGGCCCGGAACAGCAGCGGACCCGCGTTGGGTCCCTCCTCCGGCACCGCGTGCACCGCGTCGAGCAGATCGGCGATCAACTCATCGCGACCCGGTAGCTCCTTGCGCCGCAAGATCTCCCAGGCCGCCGGATCGACGACGAGATGGTCGGCGAACGCGCTGGACGAGCCGAGCAACCCGAACAACCTGCCGCGCAACGCCGTTTCCGACCGGATCGCCGAATCCAGTGCGGCCCACTTGTTTTCCATCCGCTCGCGCAGTTTGACCAGCGTGTTCAGCGCCAGGTCGGCGTCGGGCGCACGGGAGAGCGCCCACAGCACGGGGATACTTTCGACGTTGTCCCAGCCCAATTCGTGCAGCGAGGCGGCGGCGGACGGCTCGAGGAGTCCGAGCCGCCCGACGCCGGGGACAGCAGAGCGAGCAGTCGGGGGCCGGACCATAGGTCTCAAATTACATGGTCGCGGCTAACGACTCGCCCGTACCTGGACATACGTTCGGTTGCAGAAACGCGCCTTTTCGCTACAGCCCGAGATATTCCTTGAGCTCGTACGGCGTCACCTGGCTGCGGTAGTCGGCCCACTCCCGGCGCTTGTTGCGCAGGAAGAAGTCGAACACGTGCTCGCCGAGCGTCTCGGCGACCAGTTCGGACCGCTCCATCGCCTGCAGCGCCTCGTCCAGCGTGCCGGGCAGCTCGCGGAAGCCCATCGCGCGCCGCTCGGCGACGGTCAGCGACCACACGTCGTCCTCGGCCTCCGGCGGCAGCGTGTAACCCTTCTCGATGCCGCGCAGACCGGCCGCGAGCAGCACGGCGAAGGTCAGGTAGGGGTTGCACGCCGAATCTGGGCTGCGGATCTCGACGCGGCGCGAGGAGGACTTGTTCGGCGTGTACATCGGCACCCGCACCAGCGCGGACCGGTTCGACCGGCCCCACGAGGCCGCGGTCGGCGCCTCGCCGCCGTGGATGAGCCGCTTGTAGGAGTTCACCCACTGATTGGTGATCGCGCTGATCTCCGGCGCGTGCTCCAGGATGCCCGCGATGAACGCGCGCGCGGTGCTGGACAGGTTGATCGGGTCGTCCGGATCGTGGAAGGCGTTCGCCTCGCCCTCGAACAGGCTCATATGCGTGTGCATCGCCGAGCCCGGGTACTGGGCGAACGGCTTGGGCATGAACGTCGCGCGCACGCCCTCGTCGATGCCGACTTCCTTGATCAGGTAGCGGAAGGTCATCACGTTGTCGGCCATGGACAGCGCGTCGGCGTAGCGCAGGTCGATCTCCTGCTGGCCCGGCGCGCCCTCGTGATGGCTGAACTCGACCGAGATGCCCATCGACTCCAGCGCGTCGATGGCGTGGCGGCGGAAGTTGGGGGCCGAATCGTGCACAGCCTGGTCGAAGAAGCCGCCGGAGTCGGCCGGGATCGGCTGCGAGCCGTCCACCGGGCCGTTCTCCAGCAGGAAGAACTCGATCTCGGGGTGCACGTAGCAGCTGAAGCCGACATCGGCGGCCTTGTTCAGCTGGCGGCGCAGCACGTGGCGCGGGTCGGCCCAGGACGGCGAGCCGTCGGGCATGGTGATGTCACAGAACATCCGCGCGGAGTGCTGGTGGCCCTTGCTCGTCGCCCACGGCAACACCTGGAAGGTCGACGGATCCGGGCGGGCGACCATGTCGGCCTCCGACACCCGGGCGAAGCCCTCGATGGCCGAGCCGTCGAAGCCGATGCCCTCCTCGAAAGCGCCCTCTAGCTCGGCCGGAGCGATGGCGACGGACTTCAGATAACCCAGCACGTCGGTGAACCAGAGCCGCACGAAGCGGATATCCCGCTCTTCGAGCGTCCGCAGCACGAATTCCTTCTGGCGATCCATGTCCGCGAGAGTAAGCACCCGGCGTTAAATCCGTGTTACATACACGCTGAGTGTGTTGTGCTTGTTGTGCGAAAAAGACATCACCGGCCGCGCGGTCAGCAGGTGAGGCCCGGCTTCGGATCTGTCAGATCGACCAAATAGTCGATGACCGCGTCGTCCACGCACGCCGATCCGCCCGAGAGCGCGATCGTGTGCCGGTTGCCCTTGTAGGTCAGCAGTGAGGCACCGAGCTGCGAGGCCAGATCCACGCCCGCCTGGTACGGCGTCGCCGGGTCCTCGGTGGTCGACACGACCACCACCTTCGGCAACCCGGTGACCGTGATCCGGTGCGGCTCACTGGTATTCGGCACCGGCCAGACGGTGCACTGGTCCAGCGGGGCCGCGCCGGTGCCGCGACCGTCGTCCAGGAACGGCGCCGCCTTGCGGTATTCCATGTCCTGCCTGCCGGTGATGCCGCGGTCGCTGATGCGCGGATCGTCCACGCAGCGAATGGCATTGAACGCGTCGGTGGTGTTGTTGTAGGTGCCGTCGTCGCGGCGGCCGTCGTACAGGTCGGCCAGTTGCAGCAGGGTGTCGCCGCGGCCGTCGCGCAGTTCGGACAGGCCGAGGGTGAGCACCGGCCACAGGTCGTTGGTGTAGAGGGCTTGGCGCACGCCGGTGAGCGCGTCACCGTAGTTGAGGCCGCGTGGGTCGGTGGTCGGTACGGTCTTGTCCCACAACGGATTCACCAGTGCACGGAAGCGCTGCACCGTCTGCGTCTTGTCGGTGCCGAGCGGGCAGTCCGGCTTGTTCGTGCAGTCCGCGGCGTAGGCGTCGAACACCTTCTGGAAGCCCGCGGCCTGCCGCAGCGACTCCTGCACCGGGTCCTGCGAGGAGTCGATCGCGCCGTCCAGCACGAGGGCGCGCACGTGGTCCGGGAACTTCTCCGCGTAGGCCGAACCGATCTTGGTGCCGTACGAATAACCCAAATAGCTGAGCTTCGCGTCGCCGAGCGCCGCGCGCATCACGTCCAAGTCCTGCACCACCTCGCGGGTGCCGACGTTGGCGAGAAAGGCCTTGCCGGTGTGTTCGGTGCAGCGGTCCGCGTACTGCCGATTCTCGTTCTCCGCGGCGGCGATGCCCTCGGGCGTGTTGTCCTTCTGCGGTTCGGCCCGCTCGGCGTCCTGCTCCTTCGCGGTCTCGCAGACGATCGCCGGAGTCGAGGAGCCGACACCGCGCGGATCGAAGCCGACCCGGTCGAAGCGCTCGGCCAGCGGCGACTTGTTGCCCAGCGCCGACATGGTCAGGCCCGACTCCCCCGGCCCGCCGGGATTCATCAGCAGCGAGCCGATCTTCTTGCCGGACGCCTTGATCCGGGAGACGGCGATCTGCGCGGTCGGCCCGTCCGGGGCGGCATAGTCGACCGGCACGGTGATCCGCGCGCACTGCGCGGTCGGCGCGAAGCGATCGTCCGCGGAGCCGAACCCGGTGCAGGTCCCCCACTGGACGGGCTGGGTGTAGAACTTCGTCAACTCAGCGGGTGACGCCGGCATCGGCCCCGTCGGATGACCGTCGACCGTGCACCCCGCCGCCACCAACGCCAGCACCGCCACCATCAGCGCACCGCGCCCACTCCGAACCAAAGCCATCCACTGATACTGGCAGCTCGACCGCCCGACAGAGACAACGCACCGGTCAGAAGCCCTGACCACGCCCCCACAGCGACGCAACGACGCAACGACGCAACGACGCAACGACGCAACGACGCAACGACGCAACGACGCAACGACGCAACGACAACTTGATGTACGAAGCATGCTCTTGACGCAAGCTGCAGCGTGCGTCAAGAGCATGCTCCCTACGTCAAGTCCTCATCGTGAGGCGTGCGCTCGAGCCGGAGTGTGAAATGGAGTTGGGTATTTATCGAGGGGGTCGAAGTATTCGTTGCTGAGCGGTTTGCGGATGGGGAATTAATCTCGGTTTTGTCGAATTCGTCGGCTGACATTCACGTGTTTTGTCCTTTTGCCATTGGCGCGCTAATCTTCCGGCGATTTCCCCCCTCAGCTCACCTATCGGAAGGTGCACTCTTGCGCGCGTACCGGAGGGCAGGACTCCTTTGCGCGGTGACGGCCGTGCTCGTGCTCGGCATGCTGTCGCCGGCGGAGGCGGCGACAGCGCCGGAGCGGGTGAAGGCCGGGGAGTTCACCAAGGTCTACGATCCGACCACAAATCTGTTGGGGCAGTGGTACATCAACGACCACACGTTCGTCTTCCACAAACCCACCAGCACCTGGCACATGTTCGGCATCACCCACGTCGAGCCCGCCGATCCGGCGACCGAGGTCGTCTTCGCGCACGCCATCGCGCCGAGCCTGCACGGGCCGTGGGTGAAACAACCGCCGGCCCTGCACGCCGATCCCGCCTATGGCGAGAGCCACCTGTGGGCGCCACATATCGTTTTCGCCGATGACACCTATTACATGTTCTACGCGGCTGGACCGGACGGCAGTAACTCCGCGATCAACCTCGCCACCTCGACCGACCTTTATCACTGGGTCCGCGAACCGAGCGGCTCACTGTTCACCGACGGCTACGACGCCCGCGACCCGATGGTGACGCGCGTCGACAACCAATGGGTCATGTATTACACAGCGACCAGGCCGCAATCGCGCGGACATCACGTCGTCGCCTACCGCACCAGCAATGACCTGCGGCACTGGCAAGAAGGCGGCGTGGCGTACACCGACCCGACCGTCGGCACCAGCGGCGGGAACACCGAATCCCCCTTCGTCGTGCGGCACGGCGAGTATTGGTACCTCTTCATCGGCCCACGTCCCGGTTACGTCGGCACCACCGCGTTCTACAGCGACAACCCCCTGCACTTCGACCCGGACAACCGCGCCGGTCAGATCGACGCACACGCCGCCGAGGTCATCGACGACCGCAACCACTACTGGGTCAGCTCGGCGGGCGACAACCAGGGCGGCGTCTCGATCGCGCCGCTGATCTGGTACTCCGAGCCCGGCGCCACCGGCAACTGACCCCCGGTCACCTCCCCTGATGTGACCAATTACATCGGTCGCGAACCTTAATACGGCCCCGCTACAACTGGCACACTGGATTTCGTCAGACGAACCCGGGGACCCGAATGGGCCCCGAGGAGACACCAGACGAAAGGGACGAAGATGTCCGTATCCGATTCGGAAACCCCTGCCTACGGTGCGGCGCCCAGCCAGCCCAAGAAGGCTATGCGCAAGACCCGGGTGCAGCACCTGCAGCAGATGAAGGCCGACGGCCAGCGCTGGGCCATGCTCACCGCGTACGACTATTCCTCGGCCCGGCTGTTCGAAGAAGCGGGCATCCCGGTGCTATTGGTCGGCGACTCCGCGGCGAACGTGGTCTACGGCTACGACACCACGGTGCCGATCACCGTGGACGAGCTCATCCCGCTGGTCCGCGGCGTGGTGCGCGGCGCACCGCACGCGCTGGTGGTGGCCGACCTGCCGTTCGGCACCTACGAGTCCTCCGCGCAGCAGGCGCTGGCCACCGCGACCCGGTTCATGAAGGAGGGCCAGGCGCAGGCGGTGAAGTTCGAGGGCGGCGAGCGGGTGGCCGAGCAGATCGCGCTGATCACCTCCGCCGGTATTCCGGTGATGGCGCACATCGGGTTCACCCCGCAGAGCGTCAACACCCTCGGCGGGTTCCGCGTGCAGGGTCGCGGCGACGGCGCCGAGCAGCTCATCGCCGACGCCATCGCGGTGCAGGAGGCAGGCGCGTTCGCGGTGGTCATGGAGATGGTGCCCGCCGAACTGGCCGCGCAGGCCACCCGCAAGCTGACCATTCCCACCGTCGGCATCGGCGCGGGCGTGGAAACCGATGCGCAGGTGCTGGTCTGGCAGGACATGGCCGGATACACCAGCGGCAAGACCGCCAAGTTCGTCAAGCGGTTCGGCAATGTCGGCGATGAACTGCGCACGGCCGCGGCGGCCTACGCTGATGAGGTGGCCCGGGGCACCTACCCCGGACCCGAACACAGCTTTTAGATCGACGCCATGGAGTAACGATGACCGGCCGAGCAGTGCACGCCCCCGCCGCACTGCTCGGCCAGCCGCCCGAACCGTTGCTCGATTGGGCGGCCGGCGTCCTCAAGGCACAAGAGGTCGAGGTGACCGGCGCGCCGACGATCACGCGCCGCCGCGCCTGGTCGCTGATCGCGCGCATCCCGACCGAAACCGGCCCGGTGTGGGCCAAGGCGAACGCCCGCGCCTTCGCGCACGAGGGCCCGCTGCTCCAGCTGCTCGCCCGGCTGCGTCCCGGTAGCGTGCTGGAACCCCTTGCGGTGCAAGAGGAGCACGGCTGGCTGCTGAGTCCGCACGGTGGCGACACCGCGCGCGATACCGACGCCGCATGGCCCGGGCTGCTCCGCTCCTACGCCGACCTCCAGCAGTCCGTCGCCCCGCACATCGATGACCTGATCGCGACCGGCACCCCGTACCTGCCGCCCGCTCGGCTCGGCACGGTCTACCGGCATTTCGAGCCGCGCATGCCCGGCCTCGCGCACCGCATCGAGGAGGCGGCCGCCGAACTGGCCGGATACGGCAGGCTCACCATCGAACACAACGATGTCCACCCCGACAACGTCTTCGCGGACACCGGTCAGCTCTTCGACTGGGGCGACGCGGTGATCACCCATCCCTTCCTTTCCCATCGCATCCTGCACAACCCGCGCCGCGACGACTACTTCGCGCGCTGGGGGCCGGTCTCCGCCGCCGAGATCCGCCTCGCCGAACGCCTCGCCCCGTTGATCGCCCTCAACCCGTGGCGCACCATCGACATCTCCATCCCCCGCTTCGCACGCTGTGTCGAAGCACTGCTGGACGAGCTGCGCATCACCTTCCGTTAGCCACACAGTCCGGGCCACGGTCGCGAATCAATGGCAGACTCGATGCGGACATTCGCGATAAGAAGTAGAGGTACCGATGCCGCACAGCCGTTGGATTTCCCGCAGCACGCTGCTGCTGGCGGGCGTTTTCGCCGCCGCAGCACTGACCGCATGTGGAGGCGAGTCGAACCCGGCTCCGACCGGGAGCTCTGGCTCGACAACGGGCTCGGCGACGGCGACCACCAAGCCGAGCGGCACCGCGGGCACGAACAAGCCGGGCACCCCGCCGGTCATCTCCGATGCCGCGTCCGCTCAGCTCTGCGACATGATCAAGCCCGAGCTGTCGAACTGGCGGGTGCAGGGGCCGACGCTCGGCAAGATCGGGCTCAACGCCCTGGTGCACGAGTGGGCGCTGCGCAACGGCGGCATCAACGGCGCGGTGCTGGCGGACAAGCCGATCGTGGACCGGCTCACCACCAAGAGCTGCCCCGACGTGCACCAGCAGGCGATCGAAGCGCTGGAACTGCCCGACCTGGCCTCCGGCCTGGCCTTCTGATGGGCGGCGCACAGTTGCGGACGCTGTACCCCGAGCTCGAGGCGTACGACTCCGGCAAGCTCGACGTCGGCGACGGCCAGTCGATGTACTGGGAGGTCAGCGGCAACCCCGACGGCAAGCCGGTGGTTTTTCTGCACGGCGGGCCCGGCGGCGGCACCTCACCGGCTCAGCGGCGGTTCTTCGACCCGGCGGCCTACCGGATCGTGCTGCTCGATCAGCGCGGCTGCGGACGCTCCACCCCGCATCTCGCCGACGACCCGAGCCTGGCGACCAACACCACCCAGCATCTGATCGCCGACATCGAGGCGCTGCGCACACATCTCGGCATCGAGCGCTGGCAGGTGTTCGGCGGCTCGTGGGGTTCCACCCTCGCGCTCGCCTACGCCGAGACGTACCCGGATCGGGTGACCGAACTGGTGCTGCGCGGCATCTTCCTGTTGCGCCGCAAGGAAATCGACTGGTACTACAACGGCGCCGCGGGTTACGTGTACCCGGACGAGTGGGAGAAGTACCTCGCGCCGGTGCCGGAAGCCGAGCGCGGCGAGGACCTGGTCGAGGTCTATCACCGGCTGCTGCACTCGCCCGACGAGGAGGTCGCGCTGGCGGCCGCCGTCGCCTGGTCCACCTGGGAGGGTGCGACGAGTTCGCTGCTGCCGCAACCGGATCGGGTCGCCGAATCCGCCGATCCCCGGTTCGCCCTCGCCTTCGCGCGGATCGAGAACCACTACTTCCGCAATCACGCCTTCCTCGACGAGGGGCAGCTGTTGCGCGACGCCGACGCCATCGCGCACATTCCGACGGTCATCGTGCAGGGTCGGCACGACATCGTCTGCCCCACCGTGAGCGCCTGGGATCTGCACAAGGCACTGCCCGGTTCGGAGTTGCATATCGTCGAAGACGCCGGACATGCCTCCTTCGAGCCGGGAATCACGCATCATTTGATCGAAGCCACCGATAGATTCGCGAAGGCGGGATAACCATGACGGCCACCGCAGGCAAGGCCATCGTCGCGGCACTCAGCGACAACGTGGACCGGCTGCTGGCCGCTGAACCCGAGGTGCGCGCGGACGAACCCGATTCGGTCCATCAAATGCGCGTGGCCACCCGCAGACTGCGCAGCGTGCTGCGGTCCTATCGCGGACTGTTCGAACGGACACCGGCCAGGACGATGGGCGACGAGCTCAAGTGGCTGGCCGGTGTGCTCGGCGTGGCCCGCGACGCCGAGGTGCGCGCCGAACGTTTCGAGACACTGCTGACCAAACACGGCCAGCAGTCCGAACATTCGGAAGCCGACCTCGAATTGGTGACCGCCCGGCTGGTCACCGCCGAGAACGCCAGGTACTCCGTCGCCCACGCCGACGTGCTGCTCGCGCTGGACAGCGTCCGCTACCGCGAGTTACGCGACGAACTCACCAAGTGGCGCACCGAACCGCCGCTACGTTCCTCCCGCGCCGAGGTGCCCGCCGCGGAATTCTTCAACGTCGTCCTGGAACGCGACCGCGACCGCGTACTGGGCCTGATCGAGCAGGAAACCACCGTCACCCCCGCCGAACGAGTCGAACTCCTGCACGATATCCGCAAGAGCGCCAAGCGATTACGCTACTCCTGCGAGGCCGCCGAACCCATCCTCGGCACCGACGCCAGCGACCTCGGCACCCGCGCCAAACGCCTGCAAACCGTCCTGGGCGACCACCGCGACGCCGTCGAATCCCAACACGCCATCTACGGCATAGCCGCCGACGCCGGCGCCGCAGGCGAAGACACCGCCCTCTACCGAATCCTCGCAGGCGCCGAAGACACCGCCGCCCGCCAAGCCCTGACCCGCTACCCCGAAGCCGCCGCAGCGTTGTCCAGCGAGTAGTCCCGCACTGCTACCGCAGCCCTCCCCCGGCGACGAGCCTCGCCGCCGCGCCCTCAATCGAAATCCGCACTGACTCTCGGGATCAGCACTGGCTATAGGGCCCTATTCCGAGTGCCGATCCCGAGTCAGAGTGCGGCTGTTGCTGACAACGGGTGGCGCCCGGCGGCGGGGGCCTACGCGGGGTAGGCGAAGTTGATCTTGCGGGTGGTGGGGTCGGCGGAGACCAGGCGGACTCGGACTGCCGCGCCTTCTGGGGGTTCGCCTACGCATGGGCCCAGGACTGGTGGGTCGGCGATGAAGATCTCTGCGGCTCGGTTGCCGTTGGCTTCGCGGACGACGACCGCGTCGAATTCAGTGCCTGCTCGCTCGGCGAGCAACGTGGATTCGGTGAGGTCGATGCAGGAGCGCTCTACCTTGTTCGCGATCGCGTCGCTGCGGCGCATGCTTTCGGCGGTTTCTACCAGCCCGTCGCGAACCCATTGCGGCACTTCGGTTCCTGCGCAGCGGGCCAGGCAGATCTCGGTGCTGAACCGGTCGGTCAGCCTGCGCAGAGGGGCGGTGACGTGGGCGTACGGGGCGCGGATGGCACTGTGCTGCAAAGCTTCCGGCGTGGCGACCTGGGTGTCCTCGTTCACCACGGTGTAGGACGCCCCGCGCAGCAGACTCGTCGCCTCCGACATGAGCACAAGGGCGGCGGGCGTATTCGGGTCCAAACCGGCCAACATCTGCCCGACCGACAAATCTTCGGGCCATTCGACGCCCAATGCCGCCGCCGTGCGATGCATGGACGCTATCGCCGACTCCGCCGGAGGGGGCATCGTACGAAGCAATGCGGGCGCCCCGGCGTCGATCATGATGCGCGCCGCACACATCCCGGTCAGCAGTGAAACCTGCTCGTTCCAGTCGTCGGCGGCGGTCCGCGGCTCGACAATCAAGCGCCAATGACCGTCCGAGTTACCATCGCGCACAATGCTCTGCGCGGGCAGTCGCAGCCCGATCGCGCCGCGCAGCAGGCCCACTTCGATGCGCCGCGTGCCGAATTCCGGCAGGGCGGCTATCGACGGATGCAGTCGGCCCGCGTCGGCGTCGGCCTGCACGCCCGCGTAGTCGAGCCTGGCCCGCGAACGCACCAGCGCCCGCTCCACCGAAAACCGTTGTGGTTCAGCCTTTTCGTCGAGCTCGATGGTCCACAGCGCGGCGGGCCTGGTCTGCTCGGGCAGCAGGCTCGCGGTGCCTTCCGACAGCACCGGCGGGTGCAGCGGCACGGTGCCGTCGGGTAGGTAGAAGGTTTGCCCCCTGGCGCTCGACTCCTTGGCGAGCGCGCCGTGCGGATCGATCACGGCGCCGACATCGGCGATGGCGTAGTGCAGGACGAAGCCGGTGCCGGTGCGTTCGAGATGCAGGGCCTGGTCCAGATCCATGGCCCCGGGCGGGTCGATCGTCACGAACGGGATGTCGGTGCGATCGGCCCGGTCGCCCGCGAACGCGTCGGACGCGTCGCGGGCTTCCGTGCTGGCCTCGACGGGATACGCCGAGGCCAGGCCGAATTCGGAACGGATGGCGCCGAAATCTACCGGCGCCGAGACGATCCGCTGATGCAATTCCACGCTGCGAGTGCCAGACCTACTGCAGCGCCAGCATGGTGCCGTTCAACGAGTCGAGCGGCCCGTACACGGTGAAGGTGACATGTCCGCCCGGGACGGCTGCCGACACCGCGGCCGCCGCGTCCAATGCTTCACCGAACGAAGCCGCCGAAGGATGAGGCAGACCGCCGAGGGTCTGTCCGAAACGGTTCTGGGCGACCCAGACCGTGTCAGCCGGGCTGAGGTCGACCTGCACCCCACCCGGCAGCGGCGTCACCGCTACGGCACTGGCGGCGCCAGCACCCATCATGGCGAAAACCGAAGCAGCCCCGGCGATCAACGCGCCGGCGACCAGTGAGCGAACAATCCGCATAGAGTTGAGACCTGCTTTCCCGCATTCGAAGTGTGAAGGGCTCGTTGCGGCCACGCAACGGGCCGTGCCAACGCGCACTACTTTATGACGTCGATCACGGTCCGGCTAGTTAGCGGCGCATACGCACGGCGAGTTCACCGTTCCACCATGGCCGCGACGTGGCTGCTAACGTGGGCCGCCGTAGCGGGTCTCACACTTTGCCCGCACATTTCGAAACGTCCTGTACGTCGACAATTGGGAGTTCCACGGCTATGTCATCGATTCTGTACGACTACCTGTTGCCGTTGATCGGGGCAGACCAGGCAGCGTATTGGGCCCAGGTCTTCGTCATCGCACCGGTCTGACCCACAAGCCTTCTGCCACAACAAGTCGCCTCCCGTTCACCTGACGGGAGGCGACTTTGGTCCCGGACCGCTAGCATCCCGCTCCGTGATCAGAACTACCGCCGCTCTCGCGGCCAGCGCGACCCTCTTTGCCCTGCTGCTCACCGGCTGCGGGGACGACAAAGCCAGCAGCAGCACCCCCTCCTCCTCCGCTCCCGCCGCGCAATCCAACGGTGACGCGCAAGTCGTCGACAACGTGAAGGCGGGCGCCTTCGTCGTCAGTTTCCGCGGCGCGTTCCCGAAACTGGCCGACGGCAAGGACGACACGAAGATCGCCGGCATCCTCAGCGACACGTGCAAGGAGATCAAGGCGAGCAAGTCCGAGGACGACGTCGTCAAGAGCATCACCAAGCGCGCGTCGGGCAAGACCGAGGCGACCCCCGAGGAGGCGAAGGCCATCTACCAGATGGCCAAGATGATGTGCTGAGTTACCGCTCCTTCAACCACGGCAGGTAGTCGGGCAGATACTTCAGCAGGTAACCGATCGTGATCATGGCGATGATGGCGATGACGGGGATGAGCACGGACATCGGTCCGGTCCTTACGTTGTGCTACCGGTGCGGGTCGTACGGCGCCGCCGAAAAACGGCGTCGGGTACTCGTATCGGTATACGCCGGTTGTGTTACGTGCGTGTGCTGTTTTCCGCCGGCGCTTCGTCCGGCGGATCCAGCTGTCGTTGCTCAGGGCTCGGGGGGATCGCCGTGGGTTCGCCGGCGGCTACCGCGGCCTGTTCGGCTGCCGCAGGCTTGTCGGTCAATGCCGCAGGTTGATCGGCGACCGCGGCAGGTTCGTCGGCCCGTGCCACCGTGGCCGGCACCTGTTGCGGCGCCGGCGGATTGGCGGGCACCTGCGGCGTGCTGCGCTCCAGAAAGCGGAGCAGCTCCACCGGAAACGGCAGCACCAGCGTCGAATTCTTCTCCGCCGCAACCTGAACCACCGTTTCCAGCAGGCGCAGCTGCAGCGCGGCGGGCGATTCCGACATCTGCGCGCCCGCCTGCGCCAGCATCTTCGAGGCCTGCAATTCACCCTCGGCGGAGATCACCCTGGCGCGGCGTTCGCGTTCCGCCTCGGCCTGGCGCGACATCGAGCGTTTCAGCGAATCCGGCAGTGCCACATCCTTGATCTCCACCCGATCGATGTGCACGCCCCAGCCGAGCGCCGGGCTGTCGATCATGATTTCCAGGCCCTTGTTCAGCTCCTCGCGATTGGACAACAGGCTGTCCAGGTCGCTCTTGCCGATGATCGAGCGCAACGATGTCTGCGCCACCTGGCCGACGGCGAACAGATAGTTCTGCACCTCCACGACGGCGAGCACCGGGTCGAACACCCGGAAGTACACGACGGCGTCCACCCGCACCGTCACGTTGTCGCGGGTGATGCCCTCCTGCGCGGGCACCGGCATGGTGACGATCTGCGTCGACACCTTACGCATCCGGTCGACGAACGGAATCATCATGCGCAGCCCCGGATCTCGGGTCCCGACCACCCGCCCGAACCGGAAGATCAGCCCCTTCTCGAACTGGGTGACCACCCGCGCGCTCGCGGCCGTCAATACGCCGCCGACGATCACTCCCGCCCCCACTATGCTGCTGAGAATCGCGAGTATGTCCATGCCTGGCCCCGAATCGCGCCCGCCTGCAACAGGAGCGGGCACCTGGGCGCTCCGGCCCCGCGGCTACCTCCATCATGGCACCGCGGAACCGGCTGCGGCAGAAGATCAGATAGTGCTATTTGACGGTCAGCCGCTTGACGGCCGAGCCGTTCTCCAGGCCCTGCTGGGTCTCGCCCAACATCAATGCGCTGAACACACGCACCATGTCACCCGTCGCGGGCGTGAACGGCTCGTAGTCCGCGATCTTCGCGGCGGTGACGGTCACGGTCTGGCGTTCGGAATTGCACTTCGCCTTGGTCTTGGCGCCGACGGTCTGCTCCGCGCCCTCGCCGATGCTGCGGACGAACACCTGCAGGGTCACGTCCCTGCCACCGGTCACCTCGCAGGTGTAGGTCACCGAGACGTCAACCGCGCCGCCGGTCAAGGTGGCGGCGGTGATGTCGACGTTGTTGACGGTGGGTGGCGTCGCGGGGGTGGTGGTCGGAGCGGCGGCGGCGACACCGGCGCAGGCCACGCTGGCCAGTGCTGTTGCGCAAGCGAGGGTGCCCGCGCGACGCAGCATGGTGTGAACGTTGATGACGATCTCCTAGCAGTCGATCCCGCGGTGGCCCCGAATCGGACACACCGCACAAAACCTCGACCGACAATGTACTGGCATCCCGCCCGCCTCGGTCGCCCCAATCATCTGGCCACAGAGTGGATCTCAGTTGTTAACGCGCAGTTCGCCCGGCGACCACCGGTGGATCCTTACTCGAAGGGCGGACGAGTTGGCCTGTAAGCCGGATCCTGTCCCCGGCTCGCACCGGGGGACGACCATCCATCTGGACACACCGTTGCCGGGTGCCTCGAGCGGTCCACCCGCAGGCTCGGGCGAGCAGCCCTCGAACGCCTGCGCAGCCGCACCGCGAACGATGCGACCTTTGACCTTGCTCCGGGCGGGGTTTACCTAGCCGCCCCGGTCACCCGGGGCGCTGGTGCGCTCTTACCGCACCGTTTCACCCTCACCACACGACCCGAAGGCCGTGGGCGGTCTGTTCTCTGTGGCACTGTCCCGCGGGTTGCCCCGGGTTGCCGTTAGCAACCGCCCTGCTCTGTGGAGTCCGGACTTTCCTCGGCGTCGAGCGGCGGCACACACGTGCCCGTTCCCGATGCCGCGGTCGCCCGGCCAACTCGTCCGCCGTATCAGAGTACTGGTCGCCGCGCACTCCGCCAGGACGCGGGGGCCGCCTACGCAGTACGGTTGGCTGCCATGGAACGTGTCGAGGTCGGCTTCCCCTCCGGAAGCGAGCAGTGCGCCGCCTGGCTCTACCGTCCGGATGGTGCGCCGAAGCCCCGTCCACTCGTCGTCATGGGACACGGCCTGGGGGCGAATCGTGAGATGGGGCTCGACCGGTACGCGCGGCGGTTCGCCGCCGCGGGCATGGCCGTGCTGGTGTTCGACTACCGGCATTTCGGGGCCAGTCAGGGTGAGCCACGTCAGGTGATCCGGATCGGGCGCCAGCGCGAGGACTGGCAGTCCGCCATCGCCTACGCGCGCACCATCCGCGGCATCGACGCGACCCGGATCGCGCTGTGGGGCACCTCGTTCAGCGGCGGGCACGTGCTCGCGGTCGCACCGCACGACGATTACCTGGCCGCAGTGGTCGCGCAGGTTCCGTTCACCAGCGGATGGTCCTGCGCGATGGCGAAGGGGCCGATCAGCATGACCAAGGTGACCGCGATCGCCGCCACCGACCTGTTGCTCGGGCCGCTGCTGCGCAAGCCCGTCGGCATCCGGTTGGCCGGGCGCAAGCGGGCGGCGGCGTTGATGAGCGCGGCCGACGTACCGGAGGGTAACGGCCGACTGGCCGAGGAGAGCGAGCACTACAAGCCGAAGGTGGCTGCGCGCGTTGCGTTTTCGGCGCTGTTCGATTCGCCGGGTAAACGCGCCAAGTCGTTGAAGATGCCGGTGCTCTACGCGCTGTGCGACAACGACTCGATCACCCCGATCAAGTCCGCGCTGCGGGCGGCGGAACGGACCAAGCACGCGGTCGTGAAGCGTTATCAGGCAGGGCATTTCGATATCTACTTCGATGATGTCTTCGAGAAGGCGGTGTATGACCAGACGGAGTTTCTGGTCTCGATCCTGCGGCCGTGAGGAGTTGACGGCGGCGCACTGGTCGCCCGGCCGGTGCCTGCCGAATCAGCCCGTACCGTATCGTGGAGGTCAGCCGATTTCCCGGGCACTTCTCGCCCTCGTCGATGGCCTCGATGCGCCGCGAAGCATCATTCTCATGAAACTTGTGCTGCCCCACGGGAAGGCCCTTCCCGTCCGCCGGTGACCACCGCGCGGGCCAAGTCCCGCCCCGACCTGCGCCGCGAACGCCGCCAACGCGCCCACGGCTGCTGGAATCACCTCATCATCGCCCCGCTGTGGCCCAAACACGGCGTCAACCTCGGCACCATGCTGCGCACCTGCGACGCCGTCGGCGCCTGCATGGCGGTCCCGCGCCGCCCCTGGATCCCCGACGCCCTCGCCCACGGCAACACCCTCCGAAAACCCCAGTGCGTGCACTGGATCAACGGCCGGGTAGACCGCTGGCTGGAACGCCAGCGCACCGGCGGCTCCGCCATCGTCGGCGTGGAACTCACCGACGAATCCATCCGCCTGGCCGACCTCCCCACCGCCCGGCGCCGCACCATCATCGTCCTCGGCCACGAATCCACCGGCATCCCACCCGAAGGACTGGAACTCCTCGACGTAGCCGTCGAAATCCCCATGGTAGGCACCGGAAACAGCCTCAACGTCGCCGTCGCCGGTTCCCTGGTGCTGTACAAGTTGGCGGGACTGTGCTGACGAAAGACCCTGACCATCAACAAGGCTGTTGCGTCCTGTGATTGCACGGAGGAGGAAGAACAGTGAGCAAGGCAATCACCTACGAGATTCACGCGAACCGCGTCGGCCGGTGGTGGGAAATCATCATCCCCGACATCTATGGCGACGATCCGTGCGGACAGGCACGGCACCTCACTGACATCGAATACGAGGCGCGCACCATCATCGCGGCCAAACTCGATGTTCCGTTGTCTCAGGTCGACACCTCGTTGGTCGTCGACGACTTCGGGTGTGCCCGCGACATCCAACCGCGCACCGAACGCATCGCCGCGCTTCGGATTCAAGTAGATCGCCTGACGAGCGAACTCAAGGCCGAACAAGTCGCGCTCGTGAAAGAGCTTCGGCGCGAGGAGGTTCCAGATGTCGACGTAGCGACCCTACTCGGCGTGGCGCGCCAACGAGTAGGCCAGCTCGCCGGGTAACCCACCCCGTGCTCAGCCTCGTCACCTGGCTGATGTGGGTGGTCTGGCGGCAGCCGTATGCCCGGTGTGCGGCTGCCAGAGTGGCTGTGCGGCAGAGTGTTTCCTGCGGCGGTAGATTGCGGGCGGACGAACCGTCCGGAATCGAGGGAGCCACGGTGATAGATCCACTGATCCTGGAAGCTCGACGGGTCCATCTGCTGGAGCAACTGCGCGCGTTGCGGCGCGGCGTGACCGAACTCGCCGAAGGTTACGGGGCGCTGCAAACCTCGGGGCTGCTGATCGACACCGACGGCATCGGCGCACTCACCACGCCCGCCTACTGCGTGGCGGGTACCCGAGAAGTGTTCGAGGAGGCCACGATCGAACTCGACGCCGCGGTCGACGCCCTCGACCGTGCAGGTATGTACACGACCCGGCTCCGCTCGGTCGTCCTGGACTGAACACTCCGATTCTTGTCGGTGGCCGTCGCTACTGTGCCCGGTTATGAACCCCGCGACTGCCGTCGTTGCCGAGATCGTGCGTGGGATCGCACCATTCGACGCGCTCGAACAGGAACATATCGACGAGGCTTCGACCTGGCTGGCGTCCACCGATGACGTGTTTCGCCGCAGCAAACCTTCGACGCCGCGGCGGCATTTGGTCAGCTACGTCGTGCTCGTCGACCTGGAGGCGCGGGCAGTGCTACTCGGCCGTCATCGACTCGCCGGATTGTGGTTGCCGACCGGCGGGCATGTCGATCCCGGGGAGCATCCGCTCACGGCGGCACGTCGCGAGGCGGTCGAGGAGATCGGCATCGACGCCGATTTCACCGTCACCGGCACCGCCCCGCTGTTCCTGACCATCACCACCACCCTCGGCCCGGACAGCCACGACGACGTCAGCCTGTGGTACCTCGTTCGCGGCACCCGCGCGCAGCGATACTCCCTCGACCCGCGCGAGTTCAGCGCCGAACAGTGGTGGGACATAGACAAATTCGGTATCCCCGACGCGGACCCGCACTTCGGCCGCTTCCTCGCCAAGCTGGACTCCATGCTGAGCACCGGGACCCGTCATATGGGTTGAGCGCCGGGTTCCAGCAGTCGTTTCGGGTGCATGCCGTCGACCTGGCCGATGAAGGGCGGATGGATGCTGTAGCCGAGCATGCGGCGGATGTCCTCTGATACCGCGCGCACGGTGTCGCGGGTGGTCGACAAGGTGAAAGCTTCCTGCGGGCGCAGCCACGGCTCGCAGTATTGGGCGGTCACGGCCAGGCGTGGATGCTGTGTGCGATTGGCACCGCCGCCGTGCCAGAGGGTGCCGACGAAGAACACGCATGAGCCTGCCCGCATCACCACGGGTTCCCGCTCGCTCGCCTCGGGCCTGCGGTGACCCCACAGGTGACTGCCCGGAATGATGTCGGTGGCACCGTTGTCGGCGGTGAAATCGTCGATCGCCCAGATCGTCGCCGCGCCGAGGGCAGCTCGGGGGCGCGGCAGTGGATAGAAGCCGTCGTCGGTGTGCAGCATCTGTGCCTGCTCGCCGGGCAGGATGTTGATCACCTGCAGCATCGACAGCAGGTAGTTCGGCAGGAACAGCCGGTCGAGCAACGCCAGCACCCGCGGATGGTCCGCGCTCCGGTCGCAGGTGCGGGTCTTGTTCAGCACGCTGTACACCCGCTGGGTGGTTGATCCTTCGAACAGGTTGCGTCCGCGCCGATCCAACAGCGGCGCCACCGCTTCGCGGATTTCGTCGAGCTCGTGCGGGGCGAGTAGATCGGGCAGGATCACGTATCCGTCGCGCTGGAGCGCGGCCAGGTCTGCCGCGCTGACCGCCGCGTCGATGCTTTCGCCGCTGCTCGCGGTCCGGCGGTAGGTCCCGGCCAGATCGCCGCCCAGGTCCATCATCGATGACACTTCAGCACTCATGGGGGCTCCTCGGATAACATAACTGAGTTCGGTTATGATTCTGACTGTGGCACGCGCACCTATCGGACGTCAACAACTACTCGACGCCGCCCGCGACGAACTCGTCCGCGGCAACGGCGTCATGGAACTCAGCGCGCTCACCCGCCGAGCCGGCTTGAGCACCGGCGCTCTCTATCACCACTTCGGCTCCAAAAGCGGTCTGCTGGCGGCGATTTACCACGCCTTCTACGAAGGACTGCGCCACGCCACCGCCGACGCGCGGCTACCCGCCGACGCCGACTGGGCCACCCGCGAACGCGACCGCACCCGCCGCTTCGTCGCCTACCACTTCGCCGACCCGCTGGCCCCCGTCCTCTTCGACCGCGTCGCCCTGGACCCCCAGCTCTCCGAGCTCGAAGCGGTCTACATCCAGAACATCAGCGACGACGCCGCCGCCAACATCCGCCACGGCCAAGCCCTCGGCCAACTCCCCACCGACATCGACCCCGACAGCGCAGGCGCCTTCGTCATCGGCGGCCTGCGCCACGGCATCGCCCAGCAACTCCGCACCACCCCACCGCCCACCCCCGACCAGGCTGCCGAACGTCTCTGGCGCCCGACCGCCGCCGCCCTCGGAATCGCCTGACCCCCAACCGATTCCGCCGGGTGCGCGGATGTCCCCTCCGGTTCGACGCCAAGGAAAGCCGACGCTAAGGGATGAGGACGATCTTGCCGCGGGTGTGGCGCTGTTCGAGTTCGGTGTAAGCCGCGCGGACCTGCGCCAGCGGATACACGTTCGCGATCGAGACTTCGAGGAGCCCGCTGTCGATCAGGCCGACCAGCTCGGTGAGCACGTCGGCACCCGGCCCGGCCTCGGCCCCACCGTCGGTCTTGACCCCGTGCCGCGCGGCCGCCGCGAAATCGGTGATGGTGTCGATCCGCTCGACCGGGACGCCGAGCGCGAGCGCCAATTCGACGTACCCGTTGCCGTGAGTGTCGATGAAGGCGTCGACACCATCGGGTGTGACTGCCTTGATCCGATCTGCGACCCCATCGCCGTAGGCGACCGGGATCACGCCGTGGCCCCGCAGCCACTCGTGGTTACGCTCGCTCGCCAGGCCGATGACCGTGGCCCCGGCCTGTCGCGCCAGCTGGACGGCGAGCGAACCGACTCCCCCGGCGGCACCGGAGACGACAACGGTCTCGCCCTGCTCGAGGTGGACGGAATGCACTGCCCCCCATGCGGTTACGCCAGCGACGTACAAACCGCCCGCCACCTCCCAGGAAACGTTCTTCGGCTTCCGAATGAGGTTGCCCGCCTCGACCGGAACCAGCTCGGCCTGCGAAGCCCGCTGCTGCGAGAACCCGATCACCTCGTCACCCGGCGCGAATCCACCGACACCGGCGCCGACCTCCTCGACAACCCCGGCGAGGTCACTGCCCTGCCCAGAGGGAAACGTCGAGGGGAATATGTCCGCCACCGCCCCCTTGCGGATGGCAGCCTCACTGGGGTTGATGCCCGCCGCCTTGACCCGTACGAGAACCTGCCCGGCCCCCGACACCGGACGTTCGACCTCGTCGACCCGCAATACCTCGATGCCACCGAACCTGTTGTACCTGACTGCCTTTGCCATAATCTTCGCCTCTCCCGTGCGGTTGACATTCGCCTGGCAACAACCCGAATGAGTTCGTCTGTCAGCTCCCCGCGGTCGGCGGCACCGCGACGGCGGCGGCGAAGTCCGTCCGCACGCCCACTTGCGCGAGCATGACGCTCACGCTGGTGTGGCAGTTGAACTCCTTGACCTTGCCGTTTTCCAGGTACCAGAAGTCGGCGCACGGGATATCGAGCTTGGCGCCGGTCGGCTGGATCACGCCCGCGGGCGATCGGAACGGTCCGGCGAACGTGCCTTGAATGGACAACTCGATGGCGGCAACGTCGCCGAACACGTTGACCCGGTGCAGTTCCCGGTGGACGTCGGGGATCATCTCGGCCAATCCGACGATCATTTCGCCAAGGTGTGCACCCCGGTAACTCTCCCCGCCGATGGCGTTGCACACGCCGTCCGCGGCGAACAAGGCGATGAAGCCCTGTGTGTCCAGGACGTCCCCCTCGGCGGCATGGTAGGCCTTCCGGACGACAGTCTCTGTGTCGATAGCCATCGCTGTCTCATCTTTCGTCTTGTAGTTGTTCGGCCAGGCGCTTGGTGGCGTCTTCGGCGGTCGGTGGCGGCCCGAAGACTTCGGTTTGCCGCACGGTGTCGGCGACGTATTCGCCGGTGTCGAACCAGCGGACCATCGCGGCTGTGTCTTTCACCGACGGCACGAACGGCCCGGCGAGCGCACCGGCAGCGCGAATGACCAACGGCGGGATGGCCCGGACCTTGATCGTCCGGTCGGCGGCGCGACTGAGCAGTGCGGCCACTTCGGCGATGCTCGTGGGATGGTCCCAGCCCAGGTCGATGCGTTCGCCGGAGCGCAGGTCGGCGTCGACGGCGGCGGCGAGGTATCCGGCGAGGTCGGCGGTCAGCACGAAGGTCAGCGGGATGCGGGCCTTGCCCATCCACAGGAGCCGGCCCGTGTCGAGGGGATTGCCGCCGATGGTGGTGATCTGATCGAGGAAGGCGCCGGGCCGGAGTGCGACGAATGGAACGCCGAGCCGTTCGAGTGCGTCCTCGGCGAGCTTCTTGTGCCAGAAGTGCGTTACCGCCGGCGTGCGGTCGCTGGTCAGGATGCTGGTGAGGACGAAACGGCGCACGCCGACTTTCGCAGCGGCAGCGGCAAGGTTGCTGTTGCCGACTGTGTCGATCTCGGTGGCGTTCTTGTTCGAGCCGGTGTATCCGGCAGCAGTGGTGATCACCGCGTCCACGCCGCGCATGGCAGCGAGCAGCGAGTCCGGGTCGAGCATGTCGCCGCGGGCGATGTGCACGCCCTGAGCCGTCAACTTGGTTGCGTCGGTGGCGGGGCGGACGAGCGCGCGCACGGTCTTGCCGCGAGCCAAGAGTTCGTCGACGACCTGGGATCCGAGCTGCCCGGTGGCACCGACCACGAGTACGGGGGCGGCCGGATCCGGTGCTGTGGTGGACATTGCGGCTATCCCCTATTCCGGGCTATGCCCGGCTGAGTTCGAGAACGGGAATGGTTCGCACCCCGGCGGTTTGGCGTTCGTACTCCGCGAAACCGGGGTAGCGCCGCGCTTGCTCCGCGTACACGCGATCGCGTTCCGGGCCGGGCAATTCGCGGACGGTCACCCGGTATGCCTCGGTTCCGCGTTCGACACTGCCGGCACCGGCGTCGGTCAGGTTGTAATACCAGTCCGGGTTGGGTGGTGCTCCGCCTCTGGTCGCGAAGACGTAGATGCGGTCCGGGTCGGTCTCGTGCGGCAAATACATCACCGGGCTGACGTACTGCCGTCCGCTCTTACGGCCGCGATGGTGCAGCAGGACGATCGGCGCACCCTCGAAGACTCCGCCGACCCGGCCCTCATTCGCGCGAAACTCCGCGACCGTCTTGGCATTCCAGTCGAGCGCCTCAGTCATGTCGAGCTCCTGCCGCTGACGTTCTCGGTCAGTATTTGTTTCTATGTAAACAACCCTAAGACGCCAGAGAGTTACATGTCAACAAAACCGGGTAGTCTCCAGGTCATGGATCAGGAGTCGCTGAACGAGCGAGAGACCCGCGCCTGGGTCCGGTTCCAGCACATGCGGATCGAGGTCAACGTCGTGCTCGCCCGCATGCTGACCCGCGACTTCGGGTTGACCGAAGCGGATTTCGTGATCCTGCTCAGACTGTCCAACACTCCGGGATACCGCCTGCGCGCCCGCGACATGGCCGCCGCACTGCAATGGGACCGAAGCCGCCTCTCCCGCCAGGTCTCGCGGATGGAGGCGCGCGGCACAGTCACGCGCGCACCGAGCGAAGGCGACGCCCGCGGCTACGACGTCACGCTGACCGACGCAGGCCACACCGCATTCCAGGCCGCCTGGCCGTCATACGTGGCAGGCATTCGCCACTGCTTCGCCGACGTACTCTCCCCCGACCAACTCGACGCCCTCACCGACATCGCCGAAACCATCGACCGCCACTTCACCGCTCAACACTGGCCCGGCGGACTGAACGACCCGGCGAAAACAGACGGCGCACGCACCACAGCCTCCGGCCTCGAATTCACCCCGCCAGCCGATTCGACCGAGTCAACGCGATAACGGCACTGGTCACGCGATCAGGAGGAACTGAGGTCGGCATCGCCCGAGGTGGATTCAAGTGGTGGATGCAACACTGCTGATCTGGAGTGTTGATGAGTCATTGGCCGTTGAAGTCTGTCATGCGTCGGTTCTGGGATC
>NZ_JBHXAU010000018.1:0-190364 GCF_042727395.1 Nocardia sp. NPDC060255
ACGGTGGGCAGCCGATTTGAGAGCACCCCACCGGGCACCTAGACCAAATCCTGGCCTGGATCCGGTCCTGACACCAAGTGTCTAACTAGCCGCATACCGCGCGGTTCGGGCAGTCCGGTATCGCTCGGTCGAACCTCCGTCGGGCGTGGGTGCCGCGGGTTTCGGATCCGGACAGAGGATGATGGGCAATCGTGCCCACTGATCCGAACGTCACCGATATCAAGCCACGCAGCCGCGACGTCACCGACGGCCTCGAGAAGACCGCCGCTCGCGGGATGCTGCGTGCGGTCGGGATGGGGGACGACGACTGGGAGAAGCCGCAGATCGGGGTGGCGTCCTCGTGGAACGAGATCACGCCGTGCAACCTCTCGCTCGACCGGCTGGCCAGGGCGTCGAAGGACGGGGTGTTCGCCGGCGGCGGGTTCCCGATGCAGTTCGGCACCATCTCGGTGTCCGACGGCATCTCGATGGGGCATGAGGGGATGCACTTCTCGCTGGTGTCGCGCGAGGTGATCGCCGACAGCGTCGAGACGGTGATGCAGGCCGAGCGGCTCGACGGTTCGGTGCTGCTCGCGGGCTGTGACAAGTCGCTGCCCGGCATGTTGATGGCGGCCGCTCGGCTGAATCTGGCGAGTGTGTTCCTGTATGCCGGTTCGATCCTGCCCGGCATCGCGAAGATGTCCGACGGCAGCGAGCGCGAGGTGACGATCATCGACGCGTTCGAGGCGGTCGGCGCGTGCTCGCGCGGGCTGATGAGCCGAGAGGATGTGGACGCCATCGAGCGGGCCATCTGTCCCGGCGAGGGCGCCTGCGGTGGCATGTACACGGCGAACACCATGGCCAGCGCGGCCGAGGCGATGGGCATGTCGCTGCCGGGTAGCGCGGCGCCGCCCGCGACCGACCGTCGCCGCGACGGTTATGCCAGGCACAGCGGCGAGGCGGTGGTGGAACTGCTGCGGCGCGGGATCACCACCTCCGACATCCTGACCAAGGAGGCCTTCGAGAACGCCATCGCCGTGGTGATGGCGTTCGGCGGCTCCACCAACGCCGTGCTGCACCTGCTCGCCATCGCGCACGAGGCGAACGTCGACCTGAAGCTGGCCGATTTCGCGCGGATCGGCCGCACGGTGCCGCACCTCGCCGACGTGAAACCCTTTGGGCAGCACGTGATGACGGACGTCGACCGGGTGGGCGGCGTACCGGTGATGATGAAGGCGTTGCTCGATGCCGGTCTGCTGCACGGGGATTGCCTCACCGTGACGGGCCGGACGGTCGCGGAGAACCTGGCCGCGATCGCGCCGCCGGATCCCGACGGCAAGGTGGTGCGGGCGATGACCTCGCCGATCCATCCGACCGGCGGCATCACCATTCTGGAGGGCACCCTCGCGCCCGGCGGCGCGGTGGTCAAGTCGGCGGGCTTCGACTCCGACGTATTCACTGGCACGGCAAGGGTTTTCGATCGTGAGCGGGCGGCGATGGACGCGCTGGAGGACGGCACCATCGCGGCGGGCGACGTGGTGGTCATCCGCTACGAGGGACCCAAGGGCGGACCCGGCATGCGCGAGATGCTCGCGATCACCGCCGCCATCAAGGGCGCCGGACTGGGCAAGGACGTCCTGCTGCTCACCGACGGCCGATTCTCCGGCGGCACCACCGGGCTGTGCGTCGGGCACGTCGCGCCGGAAGCGGTCGACGGCGGACCGATCGCCTTCGTGCGCGACGGCGACCAGATCCGCCTCGACGTCGGCAAGGGCACCCTCGACCTGCTGATCGATACCGCGGAGCTCGCACGTCGAGCCGAGGGCTGGGAACCGTTGCCGCCCCGCTACACCCGCGGTGTGCTCGCCAAGTATTCGAAGCTGGTCGGGTCGGCTTCCTACGGTGCCGTCTGCGGCTGAAGCCGGCGCAAATGACCTTGTCAGGGGTGCCGATTTCCAGCAGAGTCGACGAGATGGATGAGACCACAACAGATTCGACTCCTGTGTGTACCGCGCGCGACATCGCCGACGCCTATGTCGACGCGCTCACCGAGCTCGATCCGCTGATCGCGGTGATCCTCGGGCACAACCCCGACGATGACCGACTCCCCGATCTGTCCCCGGCCGGACTCGAGGCGAACGCCGCAGCTGCCCGGGCCGCGCTCGCCGAACTCGAGGCCGCCGAGCCCGCCGACGGCTTCCCGGACGCGGCCGACCGCCGCTGCGCCACGCTGCTGCGCGAGCGGCTCACCGCGGAACTGGCGGTGCACGACGCGGGCGAACATTTCCGCGCGCTGCGCAACATCAACTCGCCCGTGCACGGCGTTCGTGACCTGTTCACCCTGCTACCCACCGACACCGAGGCGCAGTGGCAGGCCATCGGCCGCCGACTGAGTCGGGTGCCGGTCGCGCTGGAGCAGTACCGGTCCACGCTGGCCGTCGGCATCGACCGCGGTCTGCTGGCCGGGCCGCTGCAGGTGAGTGCCGTGGTGCGGCAACTCAACGAGTGGGTGGCGGGCGACAATCCGGCAGGCTGGTTCGGCGATTTCGTGGCCGACGGACCGGAATCGCTACGCACCGAACTGGATTCGGCTGCCGTCGCCGCCACGGCCGCCGTGGCGGAACTGCGCGACTGGCTGCGAGATGTCTACGGCCCGAAGGCAATCGACGTTCCCGACACGGTGGGTCGCGAGCGCTACCAGCGGTTCGCCCGCTATTGGAGCGGTGCCGAACTCGACCTGGACGAGGCCTACAGCTGGGCCTGGGAGCAGTTGCGCGAGGTAGACGCCCAGATGCGCGCCGAAGCAGACAAGGTGCGGACGGGCGCAACGCCGACCGAGGCGATGCGGTGGCTGGAACAAGAAGGTCCGGCGCTCGACGACCCGGACAGCGCCCGCCGCTACCTGCAGGACCTGATGGACCGAGCCATCAAAGACCTGCAGGGCACCCATTTCGACCTCGCCGAGCCGCTGCTGAAGGTCGAGTCGATGATCGCACCGCCGGGTAGCGCGGCCGCGCCCTATTACACCGAGCCCTCGCTGGACTTCACCCGACCGGGCCGCACCTGGCTGCCCATCCTCGACCCGAACCGAATTCCGGTGTGGAGCTTGGTTTCCACCTGGTATCACGAGGGCGTCCCCGGCCACCACCTCCAGATCGCCCAGTGGATCCACCTCGCCGACCAGCTATCCGTCTATCAGGTCACCCTCGGCGGCGTGAGCGCCAACCTGGAGGGCTGGGCGCTGTACGCCGAGCGGCTGATGGACGAACTCGGCTACCTCACCGACCCCGGCCACCGCCTCGGCTACCTCAACGCCCAAATCCTGCGGGTACTCCGGGTGATCCTCGACATCGGCCTGCACGTCGGCCTCGACTATCCGCCCGACTCCCCGTACCGGCCCGGCGAGCCCATGCGGCCGGACAACGCCCGCGAATTCTTCGCCAGTTATTGCGGATTGCCGCCGGAACACCTCGACAGCGAGCTCATCCGCTACCTCGGCTGGCCGGGCCAAGCGATCGGCTACAAGCTGGGCGAACGTGCGTGGCTGCGTGGCCGGGCCGCCGCGGCCGCCGCGCACGGCGATGCCTTCGACCTGAAGGCCTGGCACATGGCCGCCCTGTCGCAAGGCTCACTCGGCCTCGATGACCTTGTCGCCGAACTCTCCGCGCTCTGAGAGTCGGATCGGCTCGGCGTATTGCTTTGCCGCGCGGAGCAATTCGTCCAACTCGGTGACGAGGTAGCCGGCGATGACGTCGATGTCGGGGACCAGTTCGCGGCACCCGAGCAGGCCGAAGTGCAGGCGGCCGCCGGAGCTGCTGACGGTGATGTTCAGGCCTTGGCCGTCCATGACGACCGAAAGGGGGTAATTGGCAACCATTTTCGCGCCGCCGAGGTAGACGTCGACGTTCGGGCCCGGCACATTGGAGATCACCAGGTTGAACGGTGGGATCCGATGTGGCAGGCCCATCGCGAAGGCGACGCGGGCCGCGCGGGCCACCAGCGCGGGCGGCGCGAAGTCGGTGACGTTCTCGATGAGTCCCGGCGGGATCGCCGCCTGCTGTGCCTTGGCGATCTTCGTGGCCCGATGCACGGCGGTGAGGCGCGCCACCGGATCGTCGAGATGGGTCGGCAGGGATGCCAGCATCGCCGAAACCTTGTTGCCCAGCTTGGATCTACTGCCTTCGTCGCGCACCGAGACCGGGATCATCGAGACGAGCGGCACCGCGGGCAACGCGTCGTGATCGATCAGCCACTGCCGCAACGCGCCCGCGGACATGGCCATCACGACGTCGTTGACCGACATGCCGAAGACGTTCTTGACCGCCTTCGCCTCGTCGAGATCGACACTGCGGAAGGCGAACCGGCGGTGCGGGGTGATCTCGTGGTTGAACGGTGTCTTCGGCGCGAGCCCGACCGCGCTGGCGATCACGTCGCCGTCGTCGTGTTCGCGGCCGAGTATCGCTCCGACATAGGGCGTCAGGTAACTGCCGACGAGTGGCAGCGCCCGGCCGATGTCGCCGGCGATCCGCGCGGCCTGTAATGGCCTGCTCGCCAGGGACACTGCCGCGCGGGTGAGCATCGTGCGCCTGCTCGGCTTCGGCTCCGCGGGGAAAGCCGAGGGGAGAGTGAGTAGCCGGCCCTCCGGTGTGAGGTCGAGCAGGATCGTCATCAGTTCCGCCCCGGAGACGCCGTCGATCGCCGCGTGATGCATCTTCGTATAGACCGCGAGCCGCCCGCCGGCGAGTCCGGAGATCAGATACGCCTCCCACAGCGGTCTGCGCCGATCGAGGGGCCGCGCGTGCAGCCTGCTGACCTGTTCGGTCAGTTGCGCGTCCGAACCCGGTGTGGGCAGCGAGATCTCGCGGACGTGATATTCGATGTCGAAGTTCTCGTCATCGATCCAGTAGGGCTGGTCGAGTCCGAGCGGGACATACGTCAATCGCTGATGCAGCAGCGGGATCAGTGGCACCCGCTCGCCGACCAGGCTGGTCAGCGCCGCGAGGTCGAGCACAGTGGGTGATTCGCTCGGGTCGAGCACGCACAGTCCGCCGACATGCCCGGTGGAGTTGTGGGTTTCCAGCGACAAGAACGCGGCGTCGAGGCCGGAGAGCTGCTTCATCGTTGATCCTCTGTTGCTCCTGAGGATCTGAGCATCGCACCTTCGGTTCGTCCAGTCTCCGAAACGAACTCGTCAGCGGGCAATCCGTTCGTCGAGGGGGATGCTTTCGGCGTTCGGCGCCGCGGCTTTCTGCGGGCGGGTGGGGGCGAACCAGGTCAGGTAGAACAGGATCGCCAACGCGGCGAGCAGACCGAGGAGGCCGATTCCGGACACGAAAGGATGGTCGGCCATCGTCGGGGCCAGGTAGCGGACGGACAGGAGGGTGGTCGCGAAGGTGACGATGCCCAGCGCGACCACGCGGATGCGGTAGTGATCCCAGCCCCGGTCCGGCTCGCGCAGTGCGGATTCCACGGTCAGGCACAGCGCGGCGCCAGCGACCAGGTCGACGCCGTAGTGCGCGCCGAGGCCGAGGGTCGCGATGAGGGTGCAGACGAGCCAGAACGCGCCACCTATGCGCAGCCACAGCGGTCCGCGGCGGGAGTGGATGAACAGCGACAGCGCCCAGGCGGTATGCAGCGACGGCATGCAGTTGCGCGGGGTGATGCCGTCGAAGGGCATCGGTTCGACGGAGAACGGCAGCGGCGGAACGATACTCGGCCAGACGTCGGCGAGCTCCATGCCGTGTCCCTGCGGTCCGAAGGCGAGAATCGGGCCGACCACCGGGAAGACCACGTAAAAGAGCGGGCCGATCAGGCCGAGCGTAAGGAAGGTGCGCACCAGGTGGTGCCGGGGCCATATGCCGGTGGTCACGCCGCGCAACTGCCAGACCGCAACGACGATCGCCGCGACCGGAAGCTCGAAATACACCCAGCGCACCAGGCCGAACGGCACCGGCCCCGTCACCTCGAGCAGGTGCCCGATGAACCAGGACGGATTGCCGAGCGCGTGGTCGGCGAGTTCCGCGTACGGATCGAGAACCGTCGGGCAGGCCCACGCGGTGACGTCGAGCCAGATCTCGCCGATCTTCGTGGCGAGGATCAGCAGCGCACCGAATGCGATGGCGCGCAGCGCGGTTCGGCGTCGCGCACCGGACCAACGCCAGGCCGCGATCGCCGCGAGCGCGGTCAGCACGATGGTCGGACCGTTGCCGACGGTGAACAGCCTGCCCTCGACCGCCCGGATCACCACGAAGATCAGGTCGATGGCGATCGCCGCCGCCAGCGCGGTCACCCGGACGCGGGTGGTGACGCCGACCAGCGCGAGCAGGAAGCCGGCCCACGAGGTGGTCGCGGACTTCGGCCTGCCGACGTAGTCGCGGAACAGGCTCGTCAGCGGGCCGAGTGCGTGGATGTGCGAGGCCATGAGTTCGCCGGCCACCAGCACGAGCACCGCGGCGGCGATACCGCACCAGACCATCGACGGTCGAACGCGACGTTCCCGGAGCCGCGCAGCACCCGTTTGCTCTGCGGGTGGAGGCGCACTACCCGGTTCGTCGTGAATAAGCATTCGGACATCGTAAACACGATGTGAACATGACCATGCGACGTGGTGAACACGGGCCGTTCAGGCGCGGACAGAGCCTACCGGCTCATAGCACCAGGACCAGCGCCGAGATGATGCCGAGGCTTGCCGTCGCGGTCGCGCCGACCGAGTCGATGATCACTACCGCAGCGGTGGCGATTGCGTCGAGCGACGAGTCGAACCATGCCGTGCCCTGCTCCAAACGCGGCCCCTGGAGGCGATGTGTCGTTCTCACAGTCATGGCCCCGAGCTACCCAGCGGTCGTACCCCCAAACGAGACAACCGCAGGGCGCGCCGTGGCTCGCCCTGCGGTCGCCGGAATTGTCAGGCTTTGTGTTGCGCCGAGGAGCGGGCGGGATTCGCCTGCTTCGCGGCCTTGGGATCGAGCTCGTCCTGCTTGGCCTGCACGCCCGCCTCGATGCGATCGCCCAGGCCCTTGTCGACATTGCGCCAGTACTCGAACGCCCGGCCCAGTACCGGCGGCGTGACGCCGTTGAGCAGATGCCCGACGATGTTGTCCACCAACCGATCCCGGGCCGCGTCGTCGAGCACCTCGCGAACCATGGTGCCCGCCTGGCCCCAATCGTCGTCGTCCTTGCGCAATGTGTAAGCGGTGCGGACCATTTCGCCGTCGGTATGCCAGCCGACGACCGGGCCGGACACGGTGGGGTCGGCGTGCGGGCCGCCCTTCGAATTCGGCACGTATACCGGATCGCCCGGGTTGTGGTGGCGCATCGCACCATCCTTCGAATACGACCGCACCGTCGTCGCATGGGCCGAATTGACCGGCAGCTCTTTGTAATTGACGCCGATCCGGTAGCGATGCGCGTCCGGGTAGGAGAACCACCGGCCGAGCAACATCTTGTCCGGACTCGGACCGGTGCCCGGCACCGAACTGCTCGGCTCGAACGCGGCCTGCTCGATCTCGGTGTGGTAGTCGGCCGGATTCCGATTCAAGGTCATCTTGCCGACCTCGATGAGCGGATAGTCGCCGTGCGGCCAGACCTTGGTGAGATCAAAGGGGTTGTACCGGTAGGTCTTCGCGTCCTCGAACGGCATGATCTGCATGTGCAGCGTCCAGCTCGGGAAGTTGCCGCCGTCGATCGCCTCCCACAGGTCGCGGGTGTGGTAATCGGTGTCCATCGAGGCCATCTGGTCGCCCTCGTCCTGGGTGAAGAACTCGATGCCCTGATCGCACTTGAAATGGTATTTGACCCAGAACCTTTCGCCCGCGGCGTTGTACCAGAGGTAGGTATGACTGGAGTAGCCGTTCATGTGCCGCCAGGTACGCGGAATGCCGCGATCGCCCATCAGCCAGGTGACCTGATGCGCGGATTCCGGTGACAGCGTCCAGAAATCCCACTGCATATCGTGATCGCGCAGATTGTTGTCGGCGCGGCGCTTCTGCGAGCGGATGAAGTCCTGGAACTTCATCGGATCTCGCACGAAGAACACCGGGGTGTTGTTGCCGACCATGTCGAAGTTGCCCTGTTCGGTATAGAACTTCAGGGCGAACCCGCGCGGATCCCGCCAGGTGTCCGGGCTGCCGCGCTCGCCCGCCACGGTGGAGAAGCGGGCCAGCATTTCGGTCTTCTTGCCGGGCTGGAAGACATCGGCCCTGGTGTAGGCGCTGACATCGTGGGTGACCTCGAAGGTGCCGAACGCGCCGCCGCCTTTGGCGTGCGGCTGACGCTCGGGCACCCGTTCCCGGTTGAACGCCGCCATCTTCTCGATCAGGTACGCGTCGTTGAGCAGAATCGGGCCGTCGGCGCCGACCGTGAGCGAATGTTCGTCACTGGGCACCGGGATTCCGGCGTCGTCGGTGGTGTAGTTCGGATCAGACATGTCTCTCCTCTTCTACCAGCGGTAAGGAGCGCCCTGCGGCGAGCCGGTCGGGATGAGCCGAGGACGGTCGAAGGCTGTTCGGTGTCCGTCTCGGTTCTCCCGATCGACTTCCCAGGTGCCTGAACGTCAAACGTATCGCGAAGTGCTGGTTCCATGTCTGAAATGCGGATGTGCGGGCGGCTCAGGGCGGATTCAGGCCTCGCTCGATGGCTCGCAGGGCAGCGGCCACCGCGTGCAGGGCGAGTCCTTGACCCCAGGGTTGAATGCGGTCGTTTCGGATGACGCTGTAGCCGAAGGGGACGAGTTGCAGCACGGTTCCGGCGCTGACCCTGGTGAGAGTGCCGGTGGCGTCGACGTAGCCGAGCGCGCCCGCCACCGCGCGCCAGCCCGCGGGCGCGATCTCGGGTGGGCAGTCCGCGAGTACCGCTGCGGTGCGCAGCATGGCGGCGCCGAGGCCTGCGGCGGCCGAGGGTTCGAGGATGCCTGCGTTTTCGGGTTGTTCGTCGACGAGGACGCTCCAGACGCCGTGTTCGGGTTGCCGTGCCGCCAGGGCGGACAGTTGCCGGATCAGCAGTTCGGTGATCCGGTCGAGCTGGTCGTGGTCGACGGGGACGTTGCCGCGTGCGGCCAGTTCGAGGAACTCGACGGCGCTGAGCGCGCACCAGGCGTTGCCGCGTCCCCAGTAGTTCCAGATCGTTTGCCCTCGGTGCGAACCGTGTGCGAACAGGCCGGTGTCTGGGTGCTGCAGTATTTCGGCGTGCGCGATGAGCTGGTTGCCGAAGGCGGCGACCAGGTCGGGGTCGCGGCGGTATTCGCCGAGATGGCCGAGGAAAACACCGGCCATGAATGTGGTGTCGGCCCAGACGCCGTCGGGCCAGTGTTCGAGTGCGCCGTTGGCCGCGCGGGTGGTCGAGGACGGTTCGCGGAACCACTGTGCGAGTTGGTCTGCGGTGTCCGCGAGGTCGGGATGGTCGGTGGCGGCGATCAGCGCGGCGGTGCCGGGCGCGAGGTTGTTGACGTGAGTGACGCTGATGCCCGCCGAGTGTTGTCGGCGCAGCCAAGTGACGACCTCCGCCGGTATCGGGAGGTGTCTGGCCTGGGTGTAGCGGAGCATGCCGAGTAGGCAGACGCCTTCGCCCCAGAACCAGGACGGCAGGCCGGTCTGCCAGGTGCGGGTCATCAGGCGCTCGCCGGTCACGATCAAGGCGGCGAGGGACAGGTCGGTGACCGGTGGCAGCGGGGGAGCGGCGTGCTGTGCGGAGGTGAGATCGTCAGCCGACATGGTGGTCTTCCGGCGCGGTGCGTACGGCGCTCGGCGGTTCGATCCGGCGGCCCTGTGCGAGATCGAGGACGAGTCGGTGGCCTCGCCAAGTTGCGGTCAGCCGGTCGGCGCCGAAGGGAACGTGCACGGCCGGGTTGTCCAGGTGCGGTGGGTCGGTCGGTCGTCCATCGGCTGAATCGATTGCCGCACTGCCGTTTACGGTGAACGCGCCCGGCCACGACAAGGCGAGAGCGCGTCCGTCGCGGGTGTGCCACGATACCGAGTCGGGCGTGAAAACCGGTTCGGTGAGCGCGGATACGAAGTCGGCGAAGGCCGCATCGGTCGCCGCCCGTCCGACCGTCGCGACATAGGCCAGGCCGTCACCGGCGGGCAGCCAGGTCTGGCCGCACTCGTCGCCCGTGGTGCGGGGACGGAAACCACCGGCGCTGGCGACCGCGACATAACCGTCGCCGACCCGACCGGCCAGCCAGGAACCGTGGGCCGTCCATTCGTCCATATGCGGTGTGGGGAACCACAGGTGCGTCGACTCGAACCAGTCGGACTCCGGAATTCGGTGCAGCACCAGTACGGTGTCGCGGTGCTGGTGCGCCCGCGGCAAGATCCGTTGTCCCGCCCAGGCATTGGGGCGGGCCGACGACGAGGTGCTGTCCGCGGCGGGATGCGTCGCGAACACCTGCACCTCCGGGCCGAGTGCCGCGCCCCAGATGTGCTCCTGCAGTCCGGGTAGCCCGGCGCGGTAGTCCTGAACGCTGGACAGCATCGCATCCGGCGTCCGCCACACCCGCAGATCGGATCGGTACGGTCGATCCAGCAGATCGAGGTGCGGGCGGTATTCGCCGGAGTAGACCTGCCGACCGTCCCATTCCTCCGGTAGGTCGGTGGCGACGGCTCGGATGAGCTCGGGCAGGCGGTAGTGCGTCGCGGTCGCGAGCGCGGTGGCGGGTAGGACCGCTGTGTTCAATGAGCCTGCGCCCCAAAGGGTCCACATGATCGGCGCGGTTTCCTCGAATCGGGACGATCGCAGCGTCGGCACGTAGGAACGCCCATGCGCGGCACCGTGCATGCCGTGCCACGAGTTGCCTGCGAGGGTGAGCAACGCCTTGTCCAAGAGTGCTTCGGCGAGCTGCCGCAGGTCGTCGTCGCGGGCGAATTCGATCCAGGAGATGAGGGCGAGCGAGTCGATCGCCAGATAGGCGTTGGAATCGAATTCGCTGAAGCCGCCCGCGATCTTGCGTCGCATCCACTCCTCGGCGAGCTGCCGGCCGTGCTCGGCGTGGACGCAACCGGCCCAGCCGGTGTTGGCGAATCGATCGTCCGGAAACAGTTCGCCGATCAGGGTTTCGGCGGTGTGCCAGACGAACTGGTGGTTCTCGGTGAAGTAGCACATGGCGTCCAGGCCGGGCTGGTCGATCCAGTATTTGAAGGCGAGTAGCGCGCCTCGAACCCGGTCGCGCTGTGCCGGTGACCATGCGTCGTCGAGTCGTCGCCACAGGTGGGCCAACCCGACCGCCTCGAAATCGGCACAGTCGGAGCGAGATTCGATCATCTTCAATGCGGGTGCGAGATCGTCGTCGGAGAGTCTCGCGGTCGGGTCGACGGTATGCCTGGCGAGGGCGCGGGCCACCCCGGGGACGCCGTTCGTGACGTGGCGCAGCAGTTCGTCCCGCCAGATTGCCTGATCGCCAACGGGATGCGCGCGGTGCACCGCAGGTACTCGTGCCGCGCGCAACCGGCGGGTCACCGGCGCGGCGGGGTCGTCGACGCGAACGTCCAGCACCGTCTCGCCCGTGTACAGCATGGAGGCTGTGGCGTCGGCTGTGTCGCTGAGCCCACCCGGCAAGGTAAAGCGAGCGGTTCCGTCGGTGAGTACGACTGGGGTCGCGGCATTTCCGTCTGCGGAGACGAGGTACCGCGCACCCGACGGCCCGGTGAGCGTGACGGTGCCATCGGTACTCGCCCACGGAGCGAGTCCCACCGCGTCGAGCATGGCTTCGGCCGCCGCCGAACGGGATTCGTCCGCGCCGGGCACCGGGACCACGACACGGACAGGCAGTCCGGACACCCGCAGGCAGGCGACGTGCCTGCATTCCCGGAACGCGACCTGCCAGGTGACGAGGTGCACAGCGGTCAGCCCGGAGCGCAACCGCAATCGCAGCTGCGTCCGGTGCGGCTCCATATAGGTGAACTCTGTTGTCAGCAAGGCCAATTCGCCGTCGACGAAGACGGCAATCGGACCTGTGCAGCCCACCTCGAACGTCCGATACTCGGCCTGGTCGACTTCGAACACCGTCGCGGCGATCGCCTGCCGGTACTCCGGCGTGAAACAGAATTCGCTCCAGTCGAGTAGCCCGTCCGCACCCGTGCGCCTGCGTTCCCACTCGGCCTGCCGCACGTCACCCGGTGTCACCTGCCACGAAAAACGCCAGCCCTCCTGCACTGCGGGCACCAGCGGATCGGCGGAAAGCGGATGGTGTTGGTAGAGAATCTGTTTCAACGGTGCCACGTCGGGACCGTTGGTGAGCAGCCATCGGCCGTCCGGCCCCCACGGGCTGCCGTCCGGTTCGAGTACCTCGTGCAGATCCGTGCACGGTGCCACGAACGCCGCCGTGCTCAGCCAATCTCGCACGTACCCGTTCCGGTCAAGACTGTGTACTGTCCGGTCGCTCGTGGCGAACCGGGGGATAGCGTCGTTCATCGCACGGCTCCGCTGACGAGACCGGAGATGATCTGCCGCTGCAGGATCAAGAAGGTGATGATCACCGGAATGATCGAGATCACCGAGACGGCCAGGATCTGGTCGAACGGGATGGCCTGCTGCCCGGCGAACCGCGCGATCGCCACCGGCAGTGTCTGTTTCGACTCGTCCTGGGCCACGATCAGCGGCCACAGGAAGTCGTTCCAGCGCCAGATGATCGAGAAGATCGCCAGTACCGCCAGCGCGGGACGGCACAGCGGCAACACGATCCGCCAGAAGATCGCGAACTCGCCCGCGCCGTCGATGCGGGCCGCCTCGATGGTCTCGTCGGGCAGGGTCAGCATGTACTGGCGAAGCAGGAACACCCCGGTCGGTGTCGCGGCGGGCGGAATGATCAGTCCCAGTAGCGAATTGGTCATGCCCAGCGAGGAGACCACCTGATAGACCGGCAGCAGGATCACCTGCAGCGGAATCATGATGGTGGACAGGGTGATCAGGAACAGCAGGTCACGGCCGCGGAAGTTGTACTTGGCCAGCGCGTACGCGGCCATCGAATTGATCAGCAGCGTGAGCAGCGTCGCCGCCACCGTGACGATCGTGCTGTTGAGCAGATAGTGCGGAAAGTCGAAGGCGGCCAGCCCGGTTCGGTAATTGTCGACGGTGGCGTGGTGTGGATACAGCGTCGGCGGCTGCGCGGCCAGTTCGGCCTGGTTCTTGAACGACGACAGTCCGGCCCAGATCAGCGGCGCGACCATGATGATCGCGCCCGCCGTCAACACCGTTGCCCGCACCACACCGCCGACCGGCGGCGTGCGCCCGGTGGTCGAGGTCCACGTGCCCGTCACATCGCCTCCCGCCGCCGGCCGACCAGATAGTTGAGGAAGGTGACCGCGAAGACGACAAGGAACAGGATCACCGCCGCCGCGCTCGCCAGGCCGTAACTGATCGGTGCGTGAAACCCGTTGGTGTAGATGTATTGCACGATCAAGGTGGTCGCGCCCACCGGGCCGCCGCCGGTGAGGGTGTAGATGAAGTCGAAGGCCTGAAAGCCCGCGATGGTGGCCAGCGTGACCACCACCATGGTGGTCGGGCGCAGCAGGGGCAGGGTGATCGTCCTGATCAGCTGCCAGGTGCCCGCGCCGTCGATGGTGGCGGCCTCGTAGAGCGATTCGTCGATGGACTGCAGACCGGCCAGCATGATCATCGTGTAGAAGCCGAGGTGGATCCAGACGCCGACGATGATCACCGAGGCCAGCGACAGCTGCGGATCGATCAGCCAGGCCGGATGCCCGAAGCCGAGCGCGCCGGTCACCGAGTTCACCAGCCCGGTCTGCCGTTGCAGCGCGGCATTCCAGATCAGCCCGACCACCACCGGCGACACCACGATCGGCAGGAAGTACGCCGCACTCAACGCGCCGCGTCCGCGCCGCTGCGAATTCAGCAGCAGCGCAAGGGCGGTCGCCAACACGGTGCTCGCGACCACGAACACGACGACGAACACCACCGTCTGCCGCGCCACCTGCCAGAATTCGGCGCTGTCCACGACCCGCCGATAGTTGTCGGTCCCGACGGCGTGAAAGGTCCGTCCGTTGTTGCTGTCGTAGAAGCTGAGATTGAAGCCGTTGATCGCGGGCCAGATCGTGAACAGCCCGAAGATCACCATGTTCGGCAGCACGAACAGGTACGGCGCCACCTTGCGTCGATTGAAAAGGCGCTTCCCCGTGGTCATTTGGAGGCCTTGATAATGTCGGGTAGCTGCGCGCGCAGGTTGGTGACGCAGTCGGCGACGCTCTCCTGACCGGCGACGACCTTGCCGAACTCTTTGATCAGTGCGTTGGCGACACCGGTGAAGGCCGGGCTGGCGGCAGCGACGAAGTCCACCGCCGGGGTGACTCCGATCTGGCTGATGAAGGTGTTCATATCGGCGTTGCGGGTGGGGTACTGCAACCCGGACGCCACCAGATCCTTGCGGGTAGGGAGCCAGAAAGCCGCTTTATCGATCTCGCGCTGGTTCTCGGTGCGATTCATCCACTGGGCGAACGCGGCACCGAGCGTGGGCTCCTTGCTGCGCGCGAAGGCCACCATCATCTTGGTGCCGGGGAACCCGCCGCACTCTGCCGCACAGGGATTGGGCACGGTCGCCCACCCGAACGGCGCTGCCTTGGCGAACGCGCCGACCTGCCACGGCCCGGACAGGTACACCGGCGCCTGCCCGCCGAGGAACGCATCGTTCCCGCCCTTGTAGCTGGTCCCCGCGCCGAGCCAGAAGTCCTTGGACATCTTGCCCGATTGCAGCAGCTCGTTGACCATGCCCAGCGCCTGTTCCGCCTTGACCTGATCGAGTCCGGCCTGGCCATCCGCGCCGATCAGGGCGGTGCCGTACTGGCTCAGTACCGTGCTCAGCCGATTGCCCGATACGTCCATGGTGAGCGCGAACGGCATGCCGTTGGCCTGGGCGACCTTGGTGGCGTCGTCGACGAACTGCTGCCAGGTCCACTTGTCCGTCGGATTCGGCACTGGCACACCGGCTTTGGCGAAGGCGTCGGTATTGACGAAGGGGCCGTTGATGGTCTGGTCGCTGGGCACCGCGTACAGGTGGCCGGCGTCGTCGCGGGTGACCGCCAGTGCGCCGTCGGTGAATTCGCCGGCATAGGACGCGCCGAAGTAGTTGCCGAAGTCGAGCAGCTCGCCCCGGTACGGGTGCCAGTCCTGCACCCGGGCGACCTCCGGCGCGGTGCCCGAGGCGATCCGGGCCTGCAGCGCGGTGTTCAACTGGGCGAACGGGATCACCTGCAGGTCGACGGTCGCGCCGGTGTCCTTCTCGAATCCGGCGATGGCCGCCTTCGTCGCATCCAGGTCCGGGCCGTCGGTAAAGTACACGTAGGTCAGGTGTTTGCCCTTGAAGGCGGTGAAGTCCACCGCGACCGGGCCGGTGGGGGCGTTCGATTCCGGCTCACCCGGTGCGCATGCGGTCAACGCCAGCACCCCCGCGGCGATCACTCCGATTACTCGTGCCCTGATTCGCATGCGCACTGCTCCTTGCCTGCGGGGGCGGCTCCCTTGCCGCGGTCTTGCTTCGTACGGGATACTCCTCCGGCTTTCTCTGTGCGGGAAAGCACTTTCCGTCAGACGGGAAAGATGAGGTGGCGCCATGACCGACGTCCGTTACGCGACCAGTCCAGGGGAAATGGCAAGGCTCTCGCCGGAGGAACTGCGGGAACGATTTCTGGTCACGAATCTGTTTGCCACCGGCGAGGTCCGGTTCACGCTGTCCCAGCAGGACCGGCTGCTGATCGGCGGCGCCGTGCCCGATGGCGCGGAGCTCGAGCTTACTCCGCCCGCGGAACTGCGCGCCGAAAACCTTTGTGACCGACGCGAACTGGGGATCGTGTGCCTGGACGGAACAGGGGCCGTGCACGCCGATGATCAGACCCATTTGGTGTCCGCCGAGGACATCGTCTACGTCGGCCAGGGCACCCGGCGCGTGACGGTGGCGGGCGACGCGGTCTTCTACATCGTTTCCGCCCCAGCGCATCTGGCGCACCCGACGACTTTGATCACCCGCGATTCCGCCGACAGCGTGCGGATCGGCGAGGCGCACAAGGCAAGTGAGCGGACGCTCCGCAAATACGTGCACGAGGACGGCGCTCGTTCCTGCGAACTGGCCCTCGGCATCACCACGCTCGAGCCCGGCAGCGTATGGAACACCATGCCGTGCCACACCCACGACCGGCGCACCGAAATCTATCTGTACTTCGGCCTCGACCCGGCCGAACGCGTCGTGCACCTGTGCGGCGAACCCACCCGCACCCGCAGCATCATCGTCGCCGACCGGCAGGCGGTGATCAGCCCGCCGTGGTCGGTGCACACCGGCGCGGGCACCGCGCCCTACCGGTTCGTCTGGTCGACCGCAGGCGAGAATCTCGCCTACAACGATATGGATCTGGTTGCGACGGAGTCGCTTTCGTGACCGACCCGTTCCGGCTGGACGGACAGCGCGCGCTCGTCACCGGCGCGCGCACCGGCATCGGCCGGGCCGCCGCGCTCGCGCTGGCCACGGCCGGTGCCGACCTCGTGCTGTGGGGTCGCGATAAGGACGGTCTGGCAACCGTTGCTGCCGAGATCGAGGCGCTGGGTCGCGAATGCGTCACCGTTGGCACCGACCTAGCCGACCTTGTGGCGGTCGAAGCTGCCGCGACTTCCGTTGCCGCCGAACACCGTATCGATCTGCTGGTGAACAACGCGGGCATCATCAGCCGCGGCCCGGCGGCCACGGTGTCGCTCGCCGACTGGCGACGGGTGCTCGACGTGAACCTCGATGCCGCGTTCCTGCTGGCCCGCTGCATCGGTGCGCCGATGCTCGAACGGGGCGCGGGACGGATCGTGAATATCGCGTCGCTGCTGTCCTTTCAAGCCGGAGTCAACGTCGGCTCCTATGCCGCGAGTAAACACGCGGTCGTGGGACTGACGAAGGCGTTGGCCACCGAATGGGCGGGGCTCGGGGTCGGCGTCAACGCGGTCGCTCCCGGCTACGTCGCAACCGCCAATACTGCGGCCTTGCGTGCCGACTCTGCGCGCAATCACGCCATCACAGAACGCATTCCGATCGGTCGATGGGCCGAACCCGCCGACATCACCGGTGCCGTCGTCTTCCTGTGCTCGCCCGCCGCGGCCTACGTGCACGGCCACGTTCTGGTGGTCGACGGGGGATGGCTGGCCCGGTGAAGCCCGACTCCTCGCCGAGCGCGGTCGCCAAGGTGGTGCTCGTGCTAGAGGCGCTGCCGAGCTGCCGGGGAGTCACCGAAATCAGCAGGAGCACCGGGCTTTCCACCTCGACGGTGCATCGGATCCTGCAGGAGCTGGCCGCCGTCGGCTGGGTCCGCATCGACCCGGACCACCGCTACCTGCCCGGCGTGCGCCTGCTGTCGCTGGCCGGGCAGACCGCAGGCATCACGCATCTGGTGCGGCCCATCCTGCAGCGACTCTGCGCGGCCACCGGGCACACCGTGCATTTCGCTTTGCGTTCCGGCGACGAGGCCATCTATGTGGACAAGCTGGAGGGCGACCGCGCGTACGCCATGCGCTCACGGGTCGGCCTGTCGATCCCGTTGCACTGCACCGCAATCGGCAAGGCGGTGCTGGCCGGCCTGCCCCGCGCGGAGTTACGCGAGTTGCTCACCCGGATCCCGCTCACCGCCATGACACCGCGCACGATCACCGACCCCGACCTGCTGATCGCCCACGTCGGCGCGGTGGCCGCCCGCGGCTATGCCGTCGACGACGAGGAGAACGAGACGCAAACCCGATGCCTCGGCGCCGCGGTGCTCGATCACCACGGCGTACCGATCGGCGGCATCAGCGTGTCGGCGCTGGCGTTCGATCTCGACCGCGCGAAGGTGCGAACCTGCGCGCCATTGCTGATCGCGGCCGCCCACGACGCCTCGCACGCACTCGGGCTGCCCAACGCCGCGCACCCGCCGCCCGGCCCGGCAGACCGCAGACACCGCCCAGGCGGCCCGACGAAGCAGGCTCGGGACCGCTGACGCCAACTGGGGACAACTGGGGATCGTCCTTCTCTGTGGTCCGCGCCGTCCGCGCATGGCTATCCTGACCTGGTTCAAGGCTTGATGATCAAGGTGGGTAGATATGCGGAGTAGGGACATTGAGCTGGCGGCTCGATGGTGGCAGTGGGCCTCGGCGATTCCCACCGCCACGAATCCGGTCAGCGACGAAACCGGAAAGTTCGCGGACGTCGGCCAGTCCGCGGATGTCTGGTTCCTTGCCGGCACCTTCGGCGGCAAGGTCAGCCGGAAATGCTCCGTGCCATACGGTCGCCCGATCTTCTTTCCCGCCGTCAATTACCTGCAGCGCGCGTCGCTGTTCGGCAGGCGCGTTCCGGTGCTGCCGACGGCGACCGGTCACGCGGAGCTCAACGGCGTCTCCCTGCCGCTGCGCGAAGTCGCCAACCGCAGCCCGTTCCTCATCGACGCGGATCCCGATGGACCGTTCGGCCCGCCGGGCCGCTACCGGGCGAATGCCTGGGGCCTGTGGTGCGGCCTGGACGAGCTCAGCCGCGGCGACTACATCCTCACCCTCGGCGGCGAGTACGAGCCGGGCGGGTTCTGGACCGAGGTCACCTATGACCTCGAGGTTGTGTGAGGTAGTCGCAGGTTTCGTACCGCACGGAGGGGTATCCGAGGCGTAGGAGGTGCGCCATGCGGGCAAGCCATAACGACCCGTCGAAGACGGCGAACGAAGACGGATCGGACATCGACCGGCGGCGCATCACCCTTGCCTCGGACGGTCCCGCGCTCATCGAGGGCCCGGTCGAGTTGGTGCGCCCGGACGGGACCGTGGTGTGCTCGGACCGTTTCCTCGTCGCGGTGTGTATGTGCCGGCGCAGCAAGAACTTTCCGTTCTGCGACACCAGCCACCGCAAGCGGTCGCGGCGGACGGACTGAGCTCACCGCAGTGAGCTGCGGCCCGCCCGCCAGCTGCCGAGCACGTGATCGGTGAACCGATCCTCCAGCAGGTTCGTCACCTGGATGCCGAAGACCACCGATTCGGTGAGCGCGGGTTCGCGCGCGAGCAGACTCGCGATGACGTCGTGCCGCATCACCTGTTCGTGCACGGCGTCGGCCTCCACGTGTTCGGTGTAGAACAGCCGGCACGGCGCCGGTGCCTCGAACTTGTCCAGTGCGGCGCCCATCCGGCGCGCGGCAGGCGAGGAGGTGATCTCGGCGGTGGCGAGCTGGCCGACCAGTGCGCCGCGCAGGTCTCGGTGTAATCCGAAGAGCGACATCATGTTCACGAGTGCGAGCATCGGCGCGGGCACCTGGTCGACGTAGTGCAGGTAGCCGTCGTCCAGCCCGGCGGCGGCGAGTAGATCGGCATACAGCCGCGCGTGCAGTCGTTCGCCACGGCCGCCGCCGAACTCGTCGAATTCGACCGCGACCAGCGACGCCTTCTCCTGCCCGAACAAGCGGGGAATCACCCAGGCGTGCGGATCGCCTTCTTTGTGGTGATAGATCGAGCGCTGCACGAAGTACTCACGCAGCTGCCACCACTCGCCCTCGTCGTGCAGATACTGCGCGACATCGTTCGGTTCGATCGGTTCGACCAGCAGTTCCGCCAGCGCCTGGGTCACGTCATCGCCACCCTTGACGTCGTTGTGCAGCGCTCGCCGGAACAACCGCTCCATGTTTCCGCGCAGCCGAAGCAGTTCCGGGTCCCATTCCCAGCCGGGATCGACCGCCTCGAAGCCGTGATAGTGCAGTTCATAGCAGGTGTGCAGCGCCAGTTGCAGATCGTCGCCGTACGGATCGGCCGCACCGATCTCTGGGAACCGGGTCTGTGCGGTCGGTGCCGCCCGCAGGACTTCGGTGACCGCTGCGGAGAGTTCGCCGCGCGGTGCTGGGAGTGCAATCGTTCCGCTCGTCATAGGCGTGGTGCTCGGAGATGTGTCATCGATGGTCACGCTCCCTTCACGCCCCGCATACCCGCTGCCAGACGTGCCAACCCGGTTGCGACTTTGCTCACCTGGCGGAACGTTTCTGTTCAGACGCGTCGTACGGTGACGCCTTCGGCTTCGAGCGCGGCGATGTCGTCGGGCGTGGCGGTCTCGTCGGTGACGACGGCATGCAGCGCGGCGGCCGGGGCGGCGAAGGCGAGGGCGGTGCGGGAGAGTTTCGCGGCTTCCGTGACGGCGATGACTCGGCGGGACGAGGCGATCGCGGCGCGCTTGATGGCGGCGTCGTCGAGGTCGTAGGCGGTGAGTCCGTCGGTCGCGTTCAGTCCGCAGCAGCCGAGGATCGCGGTGTCGAAACGCAAGGCGGACAACGAAGCCAGGGTCAGCGGGCCGGTCAACGCCAGCTCGCCGGGGCGCGGCTGGCCGCCGGGCACCAGCAGGGTGAGCAGCGGTGCGCCGGTGAGTGCGTTCACCGCGTGCAAGGACAGGGGGAGCACGGTCAGGCGGCGATGTTCGAGCGCGCGGGCCACCTCCAGGCAGGTGGTGCCGCTGTCGAGGACGACCGACTCGCCATCGGCGATCAGCCCGGCGGCCTCGGCGGCGATGCGACGCTTGATCTCCAGTCCCTCGCAGGCGCGCATGCCGAAGGGGGGTTCGTCGCCACGCAGCAGCAGGGTGCGTGCGCCGCCGCGATAGCGCTCCAGTACGCCCTGACCGGCCAGGGTCTCGAGGTCACGGCGGATGGTCATCTCCGAGGCGCCGGTGCGTCCGGCCAGCTCCGCCACTCCGATCTGGCCTGCTTCGCGCACGGCGTCGGTGATCTGCTTCAGTCGGTCTACGCTCGCCACACCCGTATTAGAACGCACTTTGTGTTCGAAAGTCAATGTTTCGAACATTCGATCTGTCCGTTATGTTCGGAAGCATGCACAGTTCGTTGCGGGCCGCTCGACTGGCCACGTTCGCCTATTTCGCGTTGAACGGCTTTCTGATCGGGATGTGGGTCGTGCACATCCCGGCCGTCGAGCGTCGGGCCGGGATCGGTCATCCGACACTCGGCTGGCTGTTGTTGCTGCTCGGCGCGGGGGCCTTCGCCGGCATGCGGCTGGTGGGTCCGCTGTCCGATCGGTTCGGTGCTCGCCTCGTCGTTCCGGTCAGCGGGGCGCTGTGTGCGGTCGCGGTCGTGCTGCCCGGGGTATCCGCGAGTGTCTGGACGCTCGGGGTTTCGCTGCTCGTGCTCGGCTTCGGGAACGGCTGCTTGGACGTTGCGATGAACGCACACGCCGTCCAGGTCGAGCACGGTTATCAGCGGTCGGTCATGTCCGCATTCCACGCCACCTATTCGCTCGGCGGTGTCCTCGCGGCGCTGGTCGGTGCGCGCACACTGAGCTGGGGTTGGAGCCCGGCGACCGCGCTCGGCCTGGCGGCGCTGCTCGGTCTGGTCGTCGCGGCGCTGGGCGCGCCCGCGTTGCTGCGGCCCGAAAAACCTTATCCCGCTGATGGTTTCGAGAAGAGGGTGCGGCAGGCGACACCGCGGCGCATCTGGTTGCTCGCCGGAATCGCGCTACTGCTGATGCTGTGCGAAGGTGTCGCCAACGATTGGAGCGCGCTGCACCTGCGCGACGTACTCGCGGCACCGGCTGCCACCGCGGCCTTGGCCTACGGCGCTTTTGCCACCGCGATGACCGTCGGCAGGCTGGTCGCCGACCGGGGCGCTACCCGCTTCGGGCCGGTGGCCATCCTCCGTTACGGGGCGGGGGTGGGGGCGCTCGGCCTGACGCTCGCCGCGCTGTCCCCGTGGGTTCCGCTGGCGCTGGCCGGCTGGACCGTGTTCGGCGCCGGACTGTCCGGATGTGTCCCGCAGCTGTTCAGCGCCGCGGGCCATGCGGACCGAAATGCCGCAGGCGCCAACGTCGCTCGCGTCGCCGGGCTCGGCTACCTCGGCGTGCTCGCCGGGCCCGCGATCATCGGACCGCTGACCCACCTGGCCCCGCTGAACATCGTCCTTCTGCTGCCCGTGGCATGCTGTGTCGTCGCCGCGGGTGCGGCCGGCGTGCTACGCCCACGGGGTGCTCCACCGGCCGTGCAATCCGGCAGTGCCGACGGTTGCGGTGCGCTACGGTCGTGATCAGCGCTGTTATCTGTAACTTGTGGTGACTCATTCCTGTTCGGCCACAACTATCATGCCGATCATCCGCGTCGTCGCCACTGGATCATGAAGGGCTGATTTCCCATGGGCAGCAACGACATCGACGTCACCGGCAAACGGATCGTCATCACCGGGGCCACCAATGGCATCGGTAAGGAGATCGCGCGGGCGCTGGCCCGTCGCGGCGCGAACCTGACACTGGTGGCCCGCAACGAAACCAAAGCGGCGGCGACCGCTGCCGAACTCGAATCGGAACCAGGCGCGAAGGGCCGCCCCGATATCGTCGGCGGCGATCTGTCCGACCTCGCCTCGGTCCGGCGCGCCGCCGAGGAGATCCGTAATCGCTACGCCGGCATCGACGTGCTGATCAACAACGCGGGCATTCACGCGCTGTTCGCGCGCACCACGGTGGACGGCTTCGAATCCATGACGGCGACAAACCATCTCGGGCCGTTCCTGCTGACCAACCTGCTGCTGGATCAGCTCATCGCCGCCGCACCGTCCCGGATCGTCATCACCGCCTCGGAAGCCCACCGCAACGGCGGCCGCCCCGACCTCGATCACCTCGGCGAGCCACGCGCCTTCGGACCGATCGGCTCCTTCCGCGCCTACGGACAATCCAAACTGATGAACATCCTGTTCACCCAGGAACTCGCCCGGCGACTCGACGGCACCGGCGTCACCGTGAACAGCTTCTGCCCCGGCGCCAACGCCACCGGCCTCATCAGTGACGATCGGATCATCGCGGTCCCCTTGAAAGCCCTGGCGCGCACCCGGATCATCAGACGCCCCGAGGTGGGCGCCCGGACCGGCATCGACCTGAGTGTCGACCCGAAGCTGGAAACCACGACAGGCCAATTCATTACCTCGACGCCCGGCCTGCACCTGCTCCCACCCGTCGCCTCCCGTCGCGACACCGACTACCAGCACAGCCTGTGGCTCCGCAGCGCCGAACTGGTCGGCCTATAGCGGACTTCGATCAGGCGGCGAGCAACGCGCGAGCGTTGCGCACTTCCGGTATTCCGATTGCCTTGGCGGCCAAGAGGAATGCCGTGACACCGATCAGCGTTCCGGCCGCGAGCGTGACGAGGTGTTCGACGCCTGGATCGGGCACCAGGTGGCGGGTGACGACCATGATCGCCAGGCAGGCCCAGCCCGCGGTGGCGGTGGCCCAGATGACGCGTGTGAATGTCACTGCGACATCGGAGAATCCGAGCAGGCCGTAGCGGCGGCGCAGCAGCACGTACCCCATGATCGCGCCGACCACGTAGGACAGCGAGCTGGAGACGCTGAGCATCACCACGACGACACGGTCGGGAAAGACGTTGACGGAGAACGCGACCACGGCGACCTTCGTGGCCACCATGGCGATGTTGATGATGGTCGGCGTGCGGGTGTTGTTGTTCGCGTAGAAGACTCGCATCTGCAGCATCACCAGCGCGAACGGCGCCAAGCCGAACGCCGACGACGCGATCGCCGTGCCGATCAACCCGGCCGCGTGCGCGTCGACGCGACCGGTGAACGCGACGGCGGCCAGCACCGGGCCGAGCAGACCCAAGGCCATGGTCATCGGTACCAGCGCGACGGTGAGATACCTTGCGCCGCGCCCGAGATCGGCGATCACGGCAGCCTGATCACCTGCGGCGGCGGACTGGGAGATGCGTGGCATCAGCACGGTCAACAGCGAGGCGGCGAGGACCCCGTACGGAACTTGGAACAGCAAGTCCGCGCAGTTGTAGATCGTTACTCCGTTGTGCGAGAACGCGACCCGCATCGTCACCGCGACACCGACCTGGCTGATCGCGGCGTAGGTGAGGATCCATCCGAGCACGGGCATCCCCGCGCGCACCGGCCGCCAGCTGTACGGGAACGGCCGAACCCGCCACTTCCACTGGAATCCATTGCGGCGCAGCGCAAAAACGACCCACACGGCTTGCCCGACGATCCCCAGCGTGGTGCCGATCCCGATCGTGAGCACCTGCGCGGACGTCATCGAGGTAGGCGTCAGCGTGACCGGCCCTGGCAGCAGCACGAAGATCCCGCACGTCAGCAACACGATCACGTTGTTGACCACCGGTGCCCACGCCGCCGCGGCGAAGCTGTCGCGGACATTGAGCACGGCCGTCAGCAAAACGGTCACGCCGTAGAAAAAGATCTCCGGCAGCAGGAGGTAGGCGAACAAGGTGGTGAGCTGCCGCTGATCGGAATCGCCCACGAAGACGCGCACGATCAGCGGCGCGCAGAGCACGGTGACCACCGTGACCGCACCGAGCCCGAGCACCGCCGCCACCAGCACTCGCTGGGTGAACTCCCGAGAGTGCTTGCGCCCGTGCCGTCTTGCTCTGGTCAGCAGGGGCACCACGGCACTGGCGAACACGCTGCCGAGCAGCAACTCGTAGACCATGTTCGGCAAGTTGTTCGCCCCGGTGTAGGCGTCGCCGACCGCCGCGGTGCCGAGCAACGCCGCCAGCAGGATCGTGCGGGTGAACCCGGTCAATCGGCTCACCACACCGGCCAACGCGACATGACCACCGGCCCGTGCGAGCGCATCGCCCGAGGAACGCCCACCCGGCTGTATCCCTTTCAGCGGGGGCGCTTCCGTTGCCTGCCAGTTCGTCCCCAGTGGCAGCGGTTGCGTCGGTAAGTTGCCGTAGTCCGTCAATGGTCCCCGCTCGCGCTAGTCGATGGCAGCTCGGATGCCGTCCCCCTGGACAGGCCTCCGCCATGCTGCCAGACGGCCTGAACGCGCTGGTGTGCAACGTGATTGGGCAAGCGGTGCGTCGAGAGCGAGCGAGGCTCGGCGGACCGCGCGAGTGTCGGTTAGCTCACATAGTGGGATATTTCGTAGGGATTACCACCGATCCATGACATGGTAGTCCAGTGAGATCAAGCTTATCGACGTGATTCGTTTGGCTCATCTACAGAAAAGAAGAAGTAAAAGTAATGGCTCAAGGCAGTGTGAAGTGGTTCAACAGCGAAAAGGGCTTCGGCTTTATCGCTCAAGATGGTGGCGGCGCTGACGTGTTCGTTCACTACTCCGCCGTGTCCGGCTCGGGATTCAAGTCCCTTGAAGAAGGACAGCGCGTGGAGTTCGAGGTCGGACAGGGACAGAAGGGGCCGCAGGCCCAGGACGTCCGCGCTATCTGATCGACATAGCGTGAAAGAGCCCCGCACCCTTTGGGTGCGGGGCTCTTGCGTTGTCCGGAACCGTCAATTCCCTTGTGCGGCAGCGGAGATGGGCTGCCACCTGCGCCACAGCTCGAGTCGTGACTCGTAGTCCCTGGTGGCTATCGCGAGGGGCGCCTCGCCGAGGAAGATGCGCAACGGCGGCTCGTCCGCATCGACCACGGCCAGAATCGCGTCGCGGGTAGCGGTCGGATCACCGCTCGGCATCGACTTGCGCTGCGAGGCTCGGGCTTCTCTCGCCGGATCGTAAGCCGGATTCGGAGTGGCGTGCTTCGACGACGGACCGGACCAGTCGGTGCCGAACCCGCCGGGCTCGACCAGGGTCACGTGCACACCGAACGGCGCGACTTCCTGGGCAAGCGACTGCGAGAACCCCTCCAGCGCCCACTTCGACGCGTGGTAAGCGCCCAGGTTCAGGAACGCGGAGATGCCGCCGATGCTGGAGACCTGGATGATGTGGCCGCTGCCCTGCTCGCGCAGGATCGGCACCGCCGCCTGGGTCACCCACAGCGCGCCGAACACGTTGGTCTCGAATTGCGCCCGCAATTCCTCTTCGGTGAGCTCCTCGATCATGCCGAACTGGCCGTAGCCCGCGTTGTTGATGACCACATCGAGCCGCCCGAACCGGTCGGCCGCCTGCTGTACCGCGGCGAAATCACCCGCCCGGTCGGTGACGTCCAGCTGGATCGGCTGAAAGGTGTTGGGGTACTTGGCAACCAGGTCGTCGAGCGTGCTCAGGTCGCGCGCCGTGCCTGCGACACTGTCGCCGCGCTCCAGCGCGGCAAGTGCCCACTCACGGCCAAATCCTCGGGAAACGCCGGTGATGAACCATACTTTGCTCATGCCACCACGGTAGTCATCTGGAGTGCACTCCAAGCAAGCGTCATAGTGCGAATTTCCCGCTGAGTGAAGCAGTCCGCACGATTCTCGTCCGCGCCGCGCGACGCGCCGGTATCGTCCCTGACCTGAGGCTATGCCCCTGCTCAGACCCGTTTTCTCCGCCGAGGAGGTCGCAATGCGGCGACGCATCTCACTCCACTCGCTGTGGCGCCACGTGCTGGGCGGCCTGATCCTGTGCGGCGCGTGCGTCGGCGGATCGGCCCGCTGCTACGTCGAGTGGGAGCGCGAAAATCCGGTCGACCGGCCGTCGACGGACTGCTGGGACTGGTCCGTGCCGCATCAGTGGTACGACACGGCGCATCGCCACTGAGATCACCGCCATCGTGCGGCCGAGCCGCTCCGGTGGAACAATCTTGTTGTCCCGGTGGCTGTCTCGCTGAGTACGCCAACACGCCGTTCGCCAGTGCGCAGAGTGCCGTGTCTCGGCGTCCGCGCGCGGGGACGGTAGCGCGCGAGAGGAGTCAGGATGACCGACCCCGCCGACCTACCCGCCACCGTTCTGCTGGCGGGCTACCGCGATCGGACGCTCGCGCCGGTCGAGGTCATCGATGCGGTGCTGACGCGGATCGAGCAGTGGGAACCGCACCTCAACGCCCTCTATACCCGCTACGCCGAGCAGGCCCGAGCCGAGGCGGTCGCCAGCACCGAGCGCTGGCGGCGCGGCGAACCGGCTGGCGCACTCGACGGCGTCCCGCTCACCGTGAAGGAGAACATCGCCACCGCGGGTTGTCCGACGCCGCTCGGTAGCGCGGCCACGGATCTCGCGCCCGCGGTAGCGAACAGTCCGACCGCCGACCGGATTCGCGAGGCGGCAAGCATCTTGGTCGGCAAGACCACGATGCCCGACTACGGAATGTCGTCCAGCGGTTTGTCGAGTTTCCATGGCATCACCCGCAATCCGTGGAATCTGGCGCGTAATCCGGGCGGCTCGAGCTCCGGCGCGGGCGCGGCGGCCGCGGCAGGCTATGGACCGATCCACTACGGCACCGATATCGGCGGGTCGATCCGGCTGCCCGCGAGCTGGTGTGGCGTGGTCGGCTTCAAGCCGAGCTTCGGGCGCATCCCCGTCGTTCCGCCGTACCTCGGCCGCACCATCGGACCGCTGACCAGGACGGTGGCCGACGCGGCGCTCGCCACGGCGGCGGTGGCGATACCGGACCGGCGTGATCACACCGCCGCTCCGGAACTCCGCACCGATTGGGTCGGCGCGGCCCTGCCGCTCGAGCTGTCCGGCGTCCGGATCGGCCTGATGTCCGAGGCGGGCACCGGGTGGCCGGTGGAGCCGGTGGTCAGCGCGGCGATCAGCGGCGTCGCAGAACTGCTCGAATCCTTGGGCGCTCAGGTCGAAAAGGTCGAGCCGATCATGACCGACGAAATGCTCGCCGGGCTGAACGATTTCTGGCGGGTCCGGCTGTGGTCCGACGTCCGCTCGTTGCCCGCCGCGCGGAGCGAGCGGATCCTGCCGTACATCCACGAATGGATCGCCGGTGCCGAAACATTGACCGGTGCGGCGGTTTTCGACGGCTACTCGCAGTTCGACGCCATGTCGATCGCCGCCGACCGCAGGCTCGACACGGTCGACTTCCTCGTCTCGCCGACCTCCCCGGTCACCGCATGGCCGGTGGAACAGACCGCGCCGGACGGCGACCCGACGCTGCCGTTCCGGCACATCGGATTCACCGTCCCCTTCAACGCGAGCGGGCATCCGGCGATCTCGATGAACTGCGGCCAGGCCGCCGACGGCACCGCGATCGGCGTCCAACTGATCGGCCGCCGTTTCGATGACGTCCGGCTGCTACAGCTGGCCGCGGCCTTCGAGCAGGCGCGACCGGAACAGGCACCCTGGCCGGTCGCGCCGTAGCTCAGCCGGTGACGCTGGGCTGGCCGTTCTCGATGTGGCCACGGAAGTGGCGCTGGTAGGTCGTGTCGATGTCGACGGTCAGCGACAGGTCGTACCAGCCTTTGCCGTAGCTGAGCGCGTTCCAGGTATCGGTGGTGGTTTTCCCGGGTGCGATCTTGTAGGTCCACGGGCCGTCGGTGCGGTAGCTGTTGGCTTTTACCGTGACGACGGCGGCCGCCGTGCCCTTGTTCGTCATCGACAGCTGCAGTTTGTTGTCGGTGGAATAAGAGGCGGTCACTTCGAGCGGGGACGTCGAGGTGCCCGTCATCCGCCAGAGGAAACGGTTCGGGCCGTGAATGGCGATGCCGTATTTCTTGTCGGGATAGCTCTGCACGTTCCAGGTATCGGAGACCGTGGCCCCCGATTTCACGTCGTAGCGCCACGGTCCGTCGGTACGCCCGTCGTTCCGGTAGGCCGCCAATTGAAAATCGGCGGAGCCGGTGTTCCGGAACGTGGTGGTCAGCGCGCCGCCCGCGGCCAGGGTTGCGTTCGCCACGGGGGCGTAGGGCAGGGGACGGGCGGGCCTGGTGCCCGCCTCCTGCTCCGGCGGGTGCTGGCTGCCGGTGGCGGGCGGCGCGGGCCGAGGTAGTTTGCTCTGGGTCGCATCCGCCTGGGCCCGAAGGGCATTGGCGTCGGGCAGCATCGGCACCGTGGTATTGGCCTTGCCGAAATCGAAGCAGCCGGTGAGGTCGCCGCAGATGGATCGGCGCCAGGCGGAGATGTTGGGTTCGTTGACGCCGGTCCACTTCTCCAGGAACCGGATCACCGAGGTGTGGTCGTGCACTTGCGAATTCACCCAGCCGCCGCGGCTCCACGGCGAGATCACCAGCATAGGCACCCGGGGGCCGAGCCCGATCGGCTGGCCGTTGACGTACTCGCCCGGCGTGCCCGGCGGTGCCATCGGCGGCGGCACATGGTCGAAGAAGCCGTCGTTCTCGTCGAAGTTGATCAGCAGGGCGGTCGAGTTCCACAGGTTCTGATTGCCCCACAACGCTTTCAGTACGGCCTGGGTGTAGGCGGCGCCGTCGACCGGGCGGGCGGCCGGGTGCTCGGAGTAGCCGTAGGGGGCAACCACCCAGGAGACCTGGGGGAGGCGGTTACCGGCGCAGTCGGCGATGAAGTCGGCGAGGACGTGCTCGACCTTCTTGCCCTGCCCGGAGTCGGGCTTCCAGTTCCCGGCACCGAATACCTTTGCTCGCGAGGAGAGTTCGGTGTTCTTCGGATCGTGGTAGGCGTCGAACAGCCACAGCGGGTTGTCGCCGTAGTCGCCGACGAAGGGGTGGCCGCCGTCGTCGCCCACCTCGTCGTTGGCGTAGACCTTCCAGCTGATCCCCTTGTCCAGCAGGCGTTCCGGGTAGGTGGTCCAGCGATAGACGGGCTTGTAGTCGGCCGGGTTGCTGATCGCCGGACCGCCGTATTGTCCTGCGGCATCGATGGTTCCGGTCCAGTGATAGAGCCGGTTGGGTGTGGTCGGCCCGAGGACCGAACAGTAGTAGTGGTCGCACACGGTGAACGCGTCCGCGAGCGCGCGATGGAACGGGATGTCGGCCTCGGTGAAATAGCCCATGGCCATCTCGCCTTTCGCCGCGGTCCAGCCGTCGCTCCAGCCGCCGCGCACCGCGCGATGCTGGTCGTCCCAGCCGTGCGGCAGATCGCCGAGGTCCTGGCCGTCCACCACCTTGGTGTCGACGTGGAAGGGCAGCAGGTAGCCGCCGTCGGAGCGGCCCGGATCCGGCTGGTAGTAGACGTTGCGGCCGTCCGCCTTGACCACGACGCTCGCGTCCGCGAGCCCGCGCACCCCGCGCATCGTGCCGAAATAGTGGTCGAACGAGCGGTTCTCCTGCATCAGGATCACCACGTGTTCGACATCGCTCAAAGTGCCCTTGCGGCTCGGCGCCGCGAGGGATTCGGCCATACCGGCGGGCAACAACTGCAGCCCGCCACCCAAGGCCGCCGCGCCGAGCGCCCCACCGATGAATCGCCGCCTTGGAAAACCAGAATCTACGTCGGGCACAGCATTCCTCTCGAGACGACATATAGCTGACGTGCAGAGTGAAAATGTTCGCTTGCTATAACCATCTGCGATGTTTTCGCTCGGAGGCAACTGGGCAATGAACATCCCGCAACTGGGAACCGAACTGGCGGGAGCCAGGCGGTACAGGCAAAATCCCGGTTAATCGCCGACAGACGTGAGAAGAACAGGCCCGCCGCAGGAATCTGCGACGGGCCTGGTCCGCGAGGAGTGAGCTGTGGTTACCCAGTTACCGGGCAGACAGGTAGCTATCGGCGACCTTCGCGAATTCGTCGAGTTTTTCCAGGGTTTCCGATTCGGGGAGCGTCGGCAGGGAGAGGGTGAGCCGCTGCACGCCGGCCTCGGCGTAGGCGTCGAAGATCGCCGGGTCCGGCGCGGCGCCGACTACCGAGATCGGCAGCTCGTTGCCGTCGAGTTCGGCCAGTTGGGCCGGTATGGCGGCGGGGTCGGCGAGGGCGAGCGGGATCCAGCCGACACCGTGCCGGATCGCGCGCTGCGCGGCGGCCGCTCCGCCACCGACGAAGATCGGCAGCGGCTGCTGCACGGGCTTGGGCCAGGCGTAGATCGGGTCGAAATCGATGAAGCGGCCGTGGTATTCGGCGAGGTCCTTGGTCCAGATCTCGCGGATGGCGGCGATCTGCTCGTCGAGCAGCGCGCCGCGAGTGCGCGGATCGGTGCCGTGATTGGCCATCTCCTCGCGATTCCAGCCCGCACCGACGCCGAACAGCAAGCGGCCGTTCGAGATTCGGTCCAGCGTCGCCGCCTGCTTGGCGGTGTGGATGAGGTCGCGCTGGATCAGCAGGGTGACGCCGGTGCCGACGATCAGCGTCTGGGTGACGGCCGCGACGGCGGCGAGGGTGACGAACGGATCTTCCGTGCGGTAATAGAACCGCGGCAGGTCGCCGCCGCCCGGGTAGGGGGTTTCCCGGCTCGCGGGAATATGCGAATGCTCGGCCAGCAGCAGCGACTCGAACCCCCGCTCCTCCAGTGCCACACCGAGCTTCGGACCGCTGATGCCTTCGTCGGTGACGAAGGTGTTGATACCGATCTGCATGTGCTGAGCAACCGGCGACGTACCGCCGGATATTCCGCACCGAGCGGCTGGGCAGTCGGCCGCCCGCCGAGGTTCGGTCAGCGGTCCGGAACCTTTCCCTTGGGCCCTGGTCAGAGGATTCTCAGCGGGATAGCCGTCGGGTGCGATGCGCGAATCCGGTGGCGTCGAAACCAGGACCGTGCCAGGGGGTTTGATGAGTGCGCTGCCGAAGCCGGTGTCCCAGCGGCGAACCTTCGGGCCGGAGCTTTCGGTCATCGACGGGATCGGCGCGATGGTGACCGGGACGCGCCCGCTGACCGTGGTGCTCGCCGATGACCTCGCGGTGGTCCGGGCGGGGCTGCGGTCGCTGCTCACCTCCGTCGACTGGATCACCGTGGTCGCCGAGACGGGCTGCGACGGCGCGCTGCGCGAGGCGGTGCTGAATCGGCCGGATGTGCTGATCCTCGGCCAGTGGCGGCAACCCGAAAGCGGCGCCGTGATCAGCGAATTGGCGCGCTGTGCGCCGGGCGTCGCGGTATTGGTGTTCAGCGTCGCCGAGGACGACGAGTCGGTATTCGCCGCGATCCGGGCGGGCGCGGGCGGTTACCTGCGCAATGCCGCGGACCGCGACGATCTGCTGCACGCGATTTGCGCGGTCTCCGCAGGCTGGGTGGTGCTCAGCCCGCACATCGCAGGCAGGCTCGCCACCATGCTGGCCATCCCGAACCGGCACACCCGCCCCTTTCCGGAGCTGACCACCCGTGAATTCGACGTACTCACCCTGGTCGCCGCGGGACTGCCGAATGCCGCCATCGCGGCCGAACTCACCTTGGCGCCCAAAACAATCAGCAACTACCTGTCCCGCATCTTCACCAAACTGGGCGTCGCCGACCGCGCCAACGCAATCGTTCGCGCCAGGGACGCGGGCCTGGGATGAGTACTCGACCGCCGCGGGCGGCTTTGCCGGCTGTCGGTTGTTCGACCGACATGCGTACCTGCGGTATGTATTCCGGTGTAGAGTTCAACTACTTTCTCGGGTCCCGAAGCGCGGCTCGCTGCGTATTGGTGCCGTCTCTGGAGTTGTGCATGCCGATGAGTAGCGATAAGTCCGATTTGCGCTCGGCGCGCAAACGTTCGCAATACCGGCCGATTACGGCCGCGCCCAGCCCGGGCAGCGGGTCGGGCAAGCTGGAACCGGATCTGGTGTGGCAGTGGGTGAAGTCCATGACGGCCAGTCGGGTCACCGCGCAGCGGCTCGGCGGGGAATTCCCGACGGTGTCGCCGAATGTGATCCAGGCCGCCGTCGCGCAGGCCCGCGCCGAACTACACCCGCTCTTGGCCGACTCGCTCACCGAAATGACCGAATTGCTTGCGCGCGAACGAATCCGGCGCGTGACCCGCGCGGTGAACGGTCGACGGAGCTGAAAAAGCCGCGGGCTCGGCAGGGCAGATCCAGGTCTGCACGGCCGAGCCCGGCTCGGCGTTTCTGGTGGAGTTACATGCTCGCCTTCTTGTAGGCGTCCACCACCTCGGCCGAAATCCGCCCGCGGCTCGATACATCAATACCCTTCTGGCGTGCCCATTCACGGATGACACCCGTCTGCTCCCGCCCGGCCGACGGCTGCGAGCGACTGCTCGTACCGCGCGGCGCGCGACCGACCTTGCGGGCGGTCGGCGTCCACTCCGCGAAAATGCCGCGGAGTTGCTTGGCGTTCAAAGCCGACAGATCCATCTCGTAGGCCACGCCGTCCAAGGTGAAGTGCACTGTTTCTTCGGCCTGGGACTTGCCGTCATAGTCGTCGACCAGTGTCACAACGACCTTGCGTGCCATGGAGTTTCCCCTTCGTAGATGCTCGAATGTGTAGAAGCGACAATCGTAGACCTTCCGAACAACGTGTGGACTTCGCGGTATCCGGGTACGAACAATCGAACTGATAGGAACCTCGCTGTGGCCGACACGCCGACGACCGACGCCGTCCGTAGACACGACCCCGCCGTGCGCGGATTCGTCAGCGACAACAACGCCGGGATACACCCCGAGGTGCTCGCCGCGCTGGCGCTGGCCAACGGCGGTCACCAGATCGCCTACGGTGGGGATGATTACACCGCCCACCTCCAAGGCATCTTCGCCGGGCACTTCGGCGAGCGCGCGACGGCCTATCCGGTTTTCAACGGCACCGGCGCAAATGTCGTCGCGCTGCAGGCACTGCTGCCGCGGTGGGGTGCGGTGATCGCGGCCGAATCCGCGCATATCACCGTGGACGAGTGCGGTGCGCCGGAGAAACTCGCCGGAATCAAGATTCACACCGTGCCGACCCCCGACGGCAAATTGTCCCCTGAACTGATCGACCGCCAGGCTTATGGGTGGGGCGACGAACATCGCGCCCAGCCGCTGGCCGTGTCGATCACGCAGAGCACCGAACTCGGCACCGTGTACACCGCCGACGAGATTCGCGCGATCTGCGAGCACGCCCACGAGCGCGGCATGCTCGTGCACCTCGACGGCTCCCGGCTGGCCAACGCGGCCGCCTCGCTCGGTGTGCCGTTGCGCGAGATCACCACGGACGCCGGGGTGGATGTGCTGTCGTTCGGCGGCACCAAAAATGGTCTGCTGCTTGGTGAGTGCGTCGTGGTGCTCAACCCGGACGCCGTCCGTGACCTCGTCTATCTGCGCAAGATGTCGATGCAGCTGGCCTCCAAGATGCGGTTCGTCTCGGTGCAGTTCGAGGCGCTGCTCGGTGGTGATCTCTGGCTGCGGAGCGCCACGCACGCCAACGCCATGGCCAGGCGGCTCGAGGCGGTCGTACGCGGCATCGATGGGGTGCGGCTGGTGCGTCCGGTCCAGGCCAACGCGGTCTTCGCGATCCTGCCTCGCCCGGTGACCGAGCGGCTGCAGAAGCGGTATCGGTTTTACCTCTGGGACGAGCACACCGGCGAGGTCCGCTGGATGTGTGCGTTCGACACCACCGAGGACGATATCGACGGATTCGCCGAGGCGATCGCCGACGAGATGAGCCGAGGCTGAGCGCTCAGCTAGGGGCGCTCAGCCGCGGGTGGGCGCGACGTCTGCCGGGGCGGTGCGCCGCTGAGCGCGGCTGGGCAACAGGGCGTCCAGCGCGAAGGCGCCGGGACCGAGGATGGCGATGAGGAAGAACGACCAGCAGAACATCACGGCCGCCTCACCGCCATTCTGGATCGGCAAGATACCGCTCTTGAGGTGCACGAACAGGAACGCGTACGCCATCGACCCCGAGCAGAGCAGCGCGGCGATCCTGGTGCCGATGCCGAGCGTGACGAGCCCGCCCGCGACGAGCTGGATCAGCGAGGCCCACCAGCTCGGCCAGCTGCCGATCGCCGCGACATGACCACCGTGCGGCGTGACCGGCCAGCCGAACAGCCCGGAGAGGCCGTGGATGGTGAACGAGAGGCCGACGAGAATACGAAACAAGCCGAGCACGACCGCACCACGACCACCCGGTGCGGGCCCGGCGTTTGCATCGGATGACAACAGATGCATGACACAACCTCGAATCCGGAGGGTTTCGGATGATCGGAAGCGCCACCCGTATTCATGACTACGATCCGCAGTGGTGAATTGTTCAGCAACTGGCGACCGAGGCTATCCTTAGTCAGCGGGGTCCCCACTTGGTTCGCTGCCCTCGGGTACACCCGTGCTGAGGTCTACAGGGGTGGTATCGGCGTCGCTATAGTCGGAAATCGTGCTACATCCGGACTATCCGATCGTTACCGAGCGACTCCTGCTTCGCCCCGCGACCGCGGCGGATACCGACGCCATGTTCGCCTACAAATCGCAACCGGACGTGTGCCGTTATCTGCCGTACGAACCGATGTCACGCGAGGCCGTGGCCGAGCGCATCGCGGGGGTGTGGGGCCGGACCGAACTGACCGAGGTGGGTCAAGGGCTCTATCTGTGTGTCGAGGAGAAGGCGTCCGGCCGGTTGCTCGGCGACGTCGTCCTGTTCTGGCGTAACGCCGAAAACCGTACCGGTGAAATCGGATACGTGTTCTCGCCCGATGCCGTGGGTCATGGCTACGCGACCGAGGCGGCCGGCGTGCTGCTGCGGTTGGGCTTCGAAGAACTGGCGCTGCACCGCATCATCGCAAATCTCGACCCACGCAACCACGCCTCCGCCCGCGTGCTGGAACGGCTCGGGATGCGCCGCGAGGCGCTGCACCTGCAAGACCTGTGGTTCAAGGGCGAGTGGGGCGACACGTTGATCTATGCGATGTTGGAACAGGAATGGCGCGGCCAGAGTGTGCGGCAGCTCGAGTCCGACTCGCTGACAACGTCGGCCGACTGACGCTGCTCGGCTCGCTGGAGCAAGTCGGCCTGGACCGAATCGGTGTCGGGGATCAGCGCCGATGGATCTCGAGCGCGGCGCGGACGCCACTCTCCAGGGCGCCCTCGATCCATGCGGTGTTGAGGCTGGTGTGGTCGCCGGCGAAATGTACTCGGCCTTCGACTGTTCGGGTGGCGCTGTGGTGTTCGTGGAGCTGGCCGGGGGTGGGGATGGCGGCTTCGCCGAGGGCGTAGCGGGCGCGGACCCAGCTCTGGGTGAGGCCGACGCCGGTGAATTCGGAATCGACTTGCGCGCCGAAGAGTTCACGCATGCCGGCCAGGGCGAAGTGGATGCGTTCGCCGTCGGTGAGGGAGTCCCAGCGCATGGCGTCGTCGGCGAACGTATAGGAGGCGAGGACCACGCCGCCGTCGGAGCCCTCGACGTGTGACGGGAAGTAGAGGGATCGGCTCGGCCCGTCGGTCACGCAGCGGCCGCCGCGGAAACCGGTCGGGCCCTGCTCCCAGAAGCGACTCTTGAACTCCAGCAACACCTTTGTGGCCGCGTCATGGTGCAGTTCGATGATGGCGCGGCGCTTGTCGTAGGACAGTGGCGGGTCGAAGGTGCAGAACCGGGCCGCCGTGAGCGGGATGGCCACGAGCGCGTAATCGGCGTCGAAGAATTCGGCCGGTCCGGTCGGTCGACCGTCGGAGGCTTCGTCGCCGGTCTCGCCGGTGGTCCAGATCCGCACCCCGTGCTCGGTCTGTTCCAGGCGGGTCATCCGCTTGCCCATCAGGATGGCCGGTCCGAGTCGCTTGGCCATGGCGTCGGGGAGCGCTGCCATGCCGCCCGCGAGCTCCCAGTAGGTGGCGTCGGACGGGATCATGGTGTGGTCGACGAGCGGGAAGATGACGCTGTGTCGCACTCGGGCGGTGACACTTTCGAGGGTGCCGACGGACTCGATGCGTTCCTTGGGCCAGCCCTGCTCCCTGAGATAGCCGCGCAGAGAATGGTTTTCGTAGGCGGACAGCAGCTCGGTCCAGCCATCGACCCGGCGCTCGATCGACTCGCTTTGCAGCACTTCGGCTTTGCGCAGCGCGGTATCCAGGGCTGCGCTGCTCGAGGTCGTCATCCGGCAGCCGAAGCCCGCATGCACCGCGCCTGGGTTCGCGGTGTATTCGGCTCGGGTGACGGTGGTTCCGTTGACTCTGATCAGGCCGCGCCCGGCCGCGGGTGGCGGCACGTACTGTTGCTTCGGTCCGTTGGACCACTCCTCGCCGGTGCACGAACGGTAGAACACGGGCGGCGTTGGCGGCGTGCGGGTTTCCGTGAGCACGTCGGAGCTGTAGAACGGCCTGCGCCGCACACCGAGCTTGTCCGCGAGCGCCAGCGCCATCGGGTGCACGCTGGACAACCGCATCGCCCCGGCCTCGGCGTAGAGGGCGGGATCGGTGAAGACGCCGCGAAATGTCTTGACCCGCCCGCCCGTTCGATTCCCGTTGGCCTCCAACACGGTCACCTGATGTCCGGCATCGGCGAGCAGATTCGCGGCGCTCAACCCGGCCGGACCGGCCCCGACGACCACGATCTTCTTGCGCTCGGCCGAAGCGGGCAGGCCGGTATCGATGAGGACCTTCAGATACGACAGCGTGCGGTCGGCACCGTTCTCGTCGACCCCCAGTAGCTCTCGGGCAAGCAGTTCACTGCGGTCGCGGGAGTGATCGTCGGTGCTGGCCGGGACGCATCCGGTCGCCGCGATCGCGCCGGAGGCGACGGCACCGGCGGCCAACGTGCCGAGCAAGCGACGCCGAGAAACCCTGCTGTCCGAAATTCCCGTAACCTCCCGAAACGAGGGGCAACGGCCCCACTTCGCCACGACGGGCGCAGACGGTACCCGAATTCTCGAAGCGCACTCGAGAACTCGGGTTACCGGCCGGTGGTGCGGCGATTCGCGCGCGGGGAACGGTGGGTGGCTGCGCCGGGAGTCAGGGCCTGGTCGAGTCCGCGGCGGTCAGGAGCAGGGCGGTGAGCTGGGTGATGATCGCGTCGCGGTTGTTGTCGAACTCCGGACCGGTCAATCCGGCCTCGGGTAGCCCCTCGAGTACCGGGGTGTGAATGTGCCCGCCGGGCAGGCCCGCGCCCGCCACATCACGCAATAGTGTTGCGCGATAGGCGCTTTCGTTGGAGAGGTAGCTGCCACCGCCGCCTGCCCACGCGGTCGAGTCCGCCGGCGGGCCATCGGGCATCGGGACGCCGGGGATGGTGGGGACGCGGCAGTCGGTGATGACAGGCAGTGCGGGGAAGAACGGCAGCAGTGCGGTGTCCACCGAGGTGCGCACCTTGACCGGGAACGGTCCGGGAACGGCCGCCATCTCCGTCAGCGGCAAGGTCGATCGAGTCCACTGCGGTGCGGGACCCGTGGCGGCGGTGTTGGGCACGCTGCCCAGGTAGCAGACGGATTCGTTGTCGGCCTTGCCGCCGCGCCAGGCTCCGTTGTTCTGCTCCAGGTCGAATTCGCCCGGGCTGCCGACGCTGAGCGTGGCGAACAGGTCCACCTGGCCGGCGCCGTCGGTCAGGAACGGTCGCAAGGTCTGTTCGACGACGCCGTTGCCGAAGTCACGCCAGCGGACCGGGAACATCGCGGTGGCGAATTCGACACGGCCCCGGGCGGTTTGGACGACCTTGCCGTTCAACGCCAACGCCGTTGCGCCCGAAGGGTTTCCGCCTCTGATTTCCGAGTCCAACTTGTAGGGGTCGAAACCGGTGATCAGAACATGCCGGGTAGTCGAACGCGGCGTCGAGTAGCTGACGGCATCCTGGCCGCGACCGGTCCGGTCGATCGCCGCGACGATATCGGCGCGTTGCTGTACCGACAACCCGAACGACGGCTGCCACTGCTGCACCGCAGCCACTTCCGCCAGCCGAGCCCAATACAGCGGCCGATCGTCGCTCGCGGACAGCGATCCGCTCGACAGCCTGCCCTGCGCCCGATCCACCGCGTGCCGCCACAGCTTTTTCGCATCGGCGCCGGCCAGCGCAACCGCCGACGGATAATCCGCCGTCGAACAAAGATCCGTCACGAACGACTGCACAAGGTCGGTGAAGCCACCCCCCGCGATCAACTCGGCCGGTTCCGACCGGTTCAAACGTGCTTCCTCCGGACCGAGTTGAATCGACCGATTGATGCATTCGGCGGTGGGAATCCGCACTGTGCCAACGTCATTGACGTCCGGCTCAGCTGTTGCGGGAACACCGATCACGGCCATCGCGGTCAGCGGAACGACAACGGCAACCAGCGCCCTGGCTGACCACGACCTCATCATTCGATTTCCTTCCGATTGGTACAGACACTGAGTGCCAGTCAGGCTAGAGCCGGCCAGCCGCTGCCACAAGCCACCACCCCCCACTCGGCCACCCCCGCAGGTATCTCCAGGATCTGCACTCTGTCTCGGGATCGGCACTCGGAATAGGGCCCTAAAGCCAGTGCAGGTCCCGAGAGAGTGCGCAGATTCTGGTTTCAGCTTGGTGGTGGGCGATGCCGCAGGCTGCCGAACCCCCGCTCGGCCACCGCCGCAGGCGCCCAGGCTGATTCAGAGTCCTAACGGATGAGATGACAGCCATTCGGCATGCCGGGAGCGCAGGTGATCGCGCTCCTCGGTGGTGCTCAGGATGACGTCGGCTCCGCCGTCGTAAGGATGGTAGATCCGCTGTAGTGCGATATCGGTGATCAGTACCCCGGCGATGATGTCGTCCGCGACGGTCCGCAGCAATTCATCGAGACAGCCACGCTCCCAGGGCGTTTGGCTGACGTACAAGTGCGTGTACGTGAGGTGCTCGGGATCAGGCTCTGAGCAGACGGATGTCCAGTACTCGGCTGATCCCGGGTGCCAGCGCGCAGCCTCGTGCGGAGGCGAGGGCGGAAGCGGGGTGTCGGACCAGTCCACTGTGATCACATAGACGACTGCGCCACTGAACAGCTCGTCCAAGACGGTGTTGTACCGGTCCAGCACGATCGCATACTGGTCCTCGGTATCGGCATACCGCTTGGAACCCGGCAAGCTGTGAAAACGCACCCACAGCTCCGGATAAGCGTGCCTCAACCACTCGGCGATCGGCGGCCCCGCCACCCAACGCTCACCCCAGCGCCGCAGCAAATCATCTCCACCCACCAGTCCACGCTATCCCGCAGCCTTGCCCGGCGCACCACCACAAAGATCCACAGCAATCTCCATGGCCATGAAGACGTCGTCAAGTCACGAACCGCTGCGGGTATCGGCGCACCGCAGGCGGCGTCGCGGTGCTGCGGCCAGGGAAGATCGGCGTCGCGGTTCGGTGGGCGTGATCGACTGGGGCCGAATGGAACTGGGATGGCGGGTGGCGGTCAGGCCGGGTCGTTGACGAGGTGGTGGTAGGCGGTGTCGAGGGGGATGTCGACGGCGAACCAGGCTGCGGGGCGGTCGTCGTCGCGGGGGCACCAGGCGGAGGCGATGCAGAGCCGGGCCACTTCCGAGGTGGACAGGCCGGGGAGGTGCCAGGCGAGTCGGGCCGGATCTGTGTAGCGCACACCGTATTCGGTGGTGCTGTCGTCGTTGCTCGCGCGCAGTGGGCGGGCCCAGCTGGTGGGCATCAGCCTGCCGTCGGCGGCCTGCATGGCGAGCAGTTCGGTATCGGGGCCGCCGATCGACACCATGAAGTCCGTGTTCTCCACGCTGACGGCGGCGAGGCATTCGCCGGAGTCCCGGCCGCCGTAGGCATCGACGGGAATGTCGGTCAGCTCCGCCGAGATGATCAGTGCCGGCACCTTAGCGCGCGCCTGCACCTGCCAGATGCCTGCCCAGATCGGCACCGGCGCACCGCCGTCCCAAGCCGGTTCGTCGACGCTGCCGATCAGCAGATCGACCGTCGCGCTGCGATGCCGCCACCGGTGCAGATACGAGCCATTCGGCAAGCACCACAGGGTATCCGGCTCGGCAGGTAGTACGTCCGTGCCGAGCGCGACGGAGAACCCGATGGTGCCCAGCGGCGTGTCGATCACCGCTGGGCGACGATCTGCCTGAGCCAGATGGTCGGTGGGAAGCATCCGCCCATCATGCAGGTTGGTGGTCAGCGGGGGAGGGCTGCGGGTCTCATCGGGCCGTTGGCAGTATCGATACCGTGCTCAGATGACGATGACCCGGCGCCCGCGCGTGTGACCGGCATGGCTGTCGATGTGCGCCGCCGCGGCGTCGGCGAGCGAGTACGACTTCTCGACCGGGATGTGCAGCTTTCCCTGTGCGATGAGGTCGGCCGCCTCGGCGAGCGCGGCAGGCACGCTCCCGGCGACGCCGGAAAATCGGACTCCGAATTGCGGTGCACCGAGATCGGCGATGGAGATCACCCGCTGCGGATCGCCGGTCAGTTCGACGAGTTCGGGGATCACCCCCGAGCCGGCCAGATCCAGCGCCGCGTCGACCGGGCCGAACTGCCGCACCCGCTCGACCCAGCCCGCGCCGTATGTCGTGGCGACGGCACCCAAGCTCCGGAGATAATCCTGGTTCGCGGCACCGGCCGTGCCGATCACCGTGATGCCGCGCTCGCGGGCGATCTGCAGCACCGCCGAGCCGACCCCACCGGACGCTCCGCTGACCAGCAGCGTCTGCCCGGCCTGTACACCGACCTCACGGATGACGCGCAGTGCGGTCTCCACCACGGACGGATAACCGGCCGCCTCGTCGAACGACAACTCCTCGGGCATCAGTGCCCACGCCGACAGCACGGCGAACTCGGCATAGGTGTTCGAGCCCTCGCCGAACACGTTGTCGCCGACCGCAATCCCGTCGACTCCCGCGCCGACCTCGTCCACCACCCCGGCCGCGTCGATCCCGACTCCGGCGGGCAGCTCGAGCGGATGGGCTTGCAGTTTCTGGCCTTCCCGGACGCGCCAGTCGACGGGGTTCACGCCCGCCGCCCGCACGGCGATGCGCACCTGACCTGGTCCCGCGTGCGGCTCCTCGGCGTCTTCGAGTCGCAGCACGTCCGGACCGCCGAACTCGGCGAAGCTCACTCTCTTCATGCGATCGAACATAACACTAACGGTTAGTATTTAACAACGGTTAGTTTTTCCTACCTGATAGCCTTAGCGGATGACCGAGCCGCTCGGACGCCGTGAGCGTAAAAAGGCCGCGACCCGCCAGAAGATCGCCGACACCGCCTTATCCCTGTTCCTGGAACAGGGATACGACGCGGTCGGCATTCGCGAGATCGCCGCCGCGGCGGACGTGGCCGTCACCACGCTCTTCTCGCACTTCGCCGCCAAAGAGGCGCTGATCTTCGAGCAGGACGAGGACTTCGAGCGACGCCTCGCGCAGGCGGTCGCCGACCGCGCGCCAGATGAACCGCTCATTCTCGCGCTGCGCCGCGAGATCCACGCCATGGTGCGACATTGCGCGTCCGACGGTGCCGCCCCGATCTGGCGGATGATCGACGAATCACCGGACCTGCGGGCGTATGAGGAGTCGATGCGGCTGCGTCACGCGGAGTCGCTGGCGGCGGCTATCGCCGCGGATCCTGAACTGCCGCAAAGCGAGACAGCCTGTCGGACAATCGCGCGGTTCGTCGTCGACGCCCATTCGCTGGCCCGCGAGGCGGCCGACCCGGACGCCGCGGTCGACGAGATATTCCAGATGATCGAGGCGGCCTGGGAGGTCGCCAGCGCTTCTCGACATGCCCGAGGAGCCGGGGCCGATCGGACGGTTGCGGGTCGCTGACCGCTCGAGCGTCAGGCCCGCGGTGACTAGCGGGCCGAATCTGCCGTGGCCAGTGCGGCATCCAGGAACCGCCGGACCGAGCGTGGCGGTGGCGGAGTGCGCCGCCAGCCGAGGTAGAGGGTGGAGTCCGGGATGTCGGGCAGTTCGCGATAGACCACATCGGGGTGGGGCGCACGGTGTTCGGCGATGGCGGGCACCGCGCCGATGCCGCGGTCGGCGGCGACGAGTTCGATCCATTCGTCGAAGTTGCCGCAGGTGACGATCTCGCGGTCCGGATCGGGATCGGGCCAGCAGTCGGGAGTTGTTGTGCCCGATTGGGTATTGACGACCAGCGGGTGATGGGCGAGGTCGGCCCAGCGCAGACCCGTGGCGTGCGCCAGCTCCGAGCGTGTGGATACCGCCAGTACTCGCTGTTCGGTGCCGATGCGACGCCAGGTGATCGCGGCGGTGGGCTGATTGAAATTGCGGGCGACGGCGATATCGATGGTGCCCTGATGCAGCGCCGCGGCGGGATTGTCGTTGCGGTGCATGGTGATCTGGCCGCCGAGTTCTTCATAGCGAGCGCGGGTGGCGGCGAACCAGTCGCTGGGCAACAGCCACGCGAAACCGACCCGGACTTGGCTGCGTGTGCGCATCTCAGCTTGCAGCTCATGCACCTCGGTCAGGATGCCGCGGCTGCGCTGCAGGAAGAGCTCACCGTTGGCGGTGAGTTCGAGCTTGCGGGAGGGGCGGGCGACCAGGTCGCATTCGAGGATCCGCTCGAGGTCTTGGATCGTGCGGGTCAGCGACGGTTGGGTGATGTGTAAGCGGGCTGCGGCGCGGGTGTAGGTGCCTTCCTCGCACAGCGTGACGAACGCGGTGAGGTGACGCAGCTGCAAGTCCATAGTTTCAGCGTATACCGCATGCTGAGCAAGCATTTTACGGCCGGTTCGGACGGTCGTAGCGTGAGCGGGGTCCCTCGACATTCAGGAAGTGCAGCGATGTTCGATTTCCGATCTCTGACCGTCCCCGTGGTCAGCGCTCCGATGGCCGGTGGGCCCTCGACTCCGGAATTGGTGGCCGCGGTGTCGTCGGCCGACGGGTTCGGGTTCCTGGCCACCGGTTACGCCGCCGCGGCGAAGGTGCGCGAAGACATCGCCGAGCTGCGGCACCATTCCGGCGCGGCGTTCGGCATCAACGTGTTTGTGCCCGAGGTGATTTCGGTGGAGCGGCCGTCGCTCGACGCCTATCGTGCGTTGCTGGCCGAGCGTGCCGCCCGATTCGACGCATCGCTTCCCGATGAGATCCCTTTCAGTGATGACGATTTCGACGCCAAGGTCGAGCTGGCGATCACCGACTCGGTGCCCGTGGTGTCCTTCACCTTCGGTGTTCCCTCCCAGGACGTGATCGCTCGGCTGCACAAGCACGACATCTGCGTTGTCATCACCGTCACCACGATCGCCGAGGCGCGGCTCGCCGCCGATGCCGGTGCGGACGTGCTGTGCGTGCAGGGGCCCGAAGCCGGTGGGCACCGCAGCACCTTCCATATCGCGGATACTCCGGAGGAGGTGCCACTGGATCAGCTTCTGGCACAGGTGCGCGCGGTGACCGAGTTGCCGTTGCTCGCCGCGGGCGGCATCGCCACCGCGGAACGCGCGGTCACGATGCTGACACTGGGCGCAGTAGCCGTACAGGTGGGCACACTGCTGCTGCGCACCCCGGAAGCCGGGACCAAGCCCGCGCACAAAGGCGCCTTGGCCGACCCGCAGTTCACCGAAACCGTGCTCACCCGTGCGTTTTCCGGCCGCCCGGCCCGTGCGCTACGGAACTCGTTCATCGACGAGTTCGCCGCCGCCGCACCTCCGGCCTACCCGTACGTCAACACCCTCACCACCGCGTTACGCAAGGCCGCCGCAGCCGATCCGCACTCCCTGAACCTGTGGGCCGGAACGGGTTACCGCCACGCAAGCACCGAACCCGCTGCCGTCGTGGTCTCCCGGCTCGGCACGCGGATCGCCGAACTGCGTGGCGTACCAGCACATTCCGCGCTGTGGGCCAGTGAATAGGACCACCCGCTACGGTGCGATCGCGTTCTCCGACGCCACCGCCGCACGGCAGCGCGCCACGGGAAGCATCAATTGGTACGGACACCAGATGGCCGACGGCGAAAACTTAGGCTTACCAGAGGAACTCGATGGACCGACTGCGGCACTCGTCGGCGCGACCGACTCGTTCTTCATCGCCACGGTGACCCCGTCGGGCTGGCCTTACCTCCAGCATCGCGGCGGGCCACCGGGTTTCGTTCACGTCCTGAACCCTGCGACGATCGCGCTCGGCGACTACTCCGGAAACCAGCAGTTCGTCACCCTCGGCAACCTCGACCACGACAACCGGGTCGCATTGTTTTTCATCGACTACCCGACCCGCACCCGCGTCAAGGTGTTCGGCCGCGTCGAAATCATCGAGCGCGCAGCCGATCCCGAACTCATCGACCGGCTGCTCACGACCTCGGATGGCGTCGTGCGTACCCGCTGTGATCGTGCGTTCGTGATCCACGTCGAGGCGCTGGATCACAACTGCCTCAAGAACATTCCGGTCAAATACAGCAGCGAGCGGATGGCCGAATCCCTGCGCCTGGCCCGCGCCCCGCTCACCGACGAGATCGAAGAGCTGCGCCGACGCAATCACGAACTCGAACAGCAACTCGCCAGTCTGCAAGGAAAGTAAGACGCCGAAAGCCTTACGGGGATCGGCCGGATCACCAGCATCGACTCCGTCGCCACGATCATCGCCGACACGGTCCGGTCTATCGATAGCCGCGTTTGAGCAGGAACTTGGCTCCGACTTTGAAGCCTGCGGGGCTGGGCAATGCGAAGTCGAAGGCGTCGGCGAGGTGATTCGTGATGTCGAACGCGGCGCAGACTGCCAGCGCGTCCTTGACCTGTTGGGGTGTGACGCCTGCGGACAGCACTTCGCGCATGTCCTCGGCGCCAACGGTTCCCGTCCTGGTCAGCGTGCCGAGCATCCGCAGTGTTGCCCGCAGGCCGCCCTCGATGGGGGCCGAGTCCACGTCGGCGAGCACTGCTCGGACCTTCGCCTCGTCCCCGTAGGCCTGCCCCGCTGTCGCGGTGTGTGCGCCGACGCAGAACGCGCAGTCGTTGACCTGCGACACGACCGCGGCCATCAACTCGCGATCGCCCACCGACCAGTCGGAAGGTCCGCGCATTGCCGCGTGGGTGAACTTCTTCGCGGCGGCACCGTAGAAGTCGGGCCGGTAGAAGACGAGCTTCGCGGCGTCGGGTAGCGGATGTCCGGAGAACACCCGGATGATCGTGAACAGGATCTTGGTTCCAGGGCGGTATCCGTGGTCGAGAATGTCGAGTCGCATCAGCCGACCTCGCCGATCGCGGTGGCCAAGGCCGCCAAACCCGCGTCGTACAGCCGGGCGGACCGGCCGACCGCGGCGGATACCACCACCTCGAACAGTTGGTCCTCGCTGAAGCCGGCGGACTCGGCGGCGGCGAAGTCCGCGTCGGTGAGTTGAGTAGGTTTTGTGACGACCTTGTCGATCAGTGTGCGCAAGGGCGGGGGAACGTCCGTGTTGTGGAAGGCGGCGGCGCGCTGGTCCGCAGTCGCCGTGCCCCGTCCGTGTAGGACGCGGTCCACCAAAGCACGGTGCGCTGCTTGCTTTTCGTCCTTATCCGGCACAGCTCTCCTCCACTTCGGATACGTCCCTGTGCCTACGATAGGCGTCCCGATCGGGCGCGCTCAGGGTTTATCGGTGAGGTAGGAGCGGAACTCGTCGGTGCGGTCTTGGGCGTTCTCGGCCAGCCAGGCGGCCGCTTCTTCGTAGGGCATGGGGTTGCCTTCGTCGTCCAGGACGACGAGTTCCGCCAAATGGCGTGGCTCGTGGGCGACGACCGGTTCGTCGGCCTCGTTTGTCGGGTCGTCGGGTAATTCCTCCGTCATGCTCGCCTCCGGGTTGTATTCGGCGCGGTGGTCGGAATTGATTCTGACACCCGGCGACCCCGCCAGATACTGAACAATTAATGCTTCAGATTTGCCGGGAACGTCGGCACGGATTATTCGGCTGGGGGAGTGGTTGTTTCGTGTAGCGAGCGCCACAGATATCCGTGGTCGGTGTTGAGCAGGATCGCCGTGACCAGGCGACGGCTGCGGATATCGCCCTGTAGGTTCTCGGCGGTGAAGCGCACGGTGAGGAGGCTGCCGCTCTGTGCGATCTCCTCGATGCCGGTGATCTCGATGGTGAATCCCGGCTGTGCGTTGCGCGCGGACCATACCCCGGCCAGCAGCGTGTCCCGGTCGATGACCTGTCCGACCGTGGTGACCGAGGAGAACTCGTCGTGCAGCGCGTTGGCGAACCGGTCGAACACCTTGGGCGGCGCGTTCGAACCCATCCATTCGGCCAGGTCCGAGTGCAGGGCCTCGATCACGTCGGCCAGGTCGGGGTGTGCAGGCATAGCGGCAATCTCGATCTCGGTCGGCATGGTCGGCCCGTGCCGAAGATCATATCCAGCGTACGGATGCAGTCGTGGCCGAAGATACCGTACCCGGGCGAAATAGCCAGTCCACCAATAGGATCGTCGAGGTGGTGGGAGATGAAGCGAAGAAGGCAATGACCAACCGGCGGGCCGCGATAGTCGGCACCGCGGCGGCCGTCGCGGGTGTCGGGATAGGGGTGGCCGCCGGAAGGATCACCGAGGCGGACGCGTCGACCGTGGACAGCCCGTTCACGGTGGTCGATCGTCGTGGCAAGCAGCGTTTCCTGCTGGCGACGCGGAAGCCACCGATCATCCTCGGCGGCAAGACGTATCCCGAGGAGACACGGGGCGGTCCGGACGACGGCACGTACCTGATCTTCAACGACGACAACGGCGACGAGAAGGGCGGCATCGTCGCTCTGAGCGAGATTGCCGTCGGCGGACAGCAATCCCGCTCATCTATCGAATATCAAGCGGTGCAGTTCTTTTGGGCGTCGGTGCGGACCTTGCGACCGGTGAACTCCTGGAGAATGGAGATGTTCTCCGGGGCATAATTCTTCTCGGTGATCTTATCGGCGTTCGGGCCGCCGACCGTGCCGGTGTACGGCGCGGACTTCTCCAACCAGTAGGCGGTGCGCAGGAATTCGGTCAACACCCAGTCGCGCAGCTTGGGCTCGTTCTTGATCTTCGCCCAGTAATCGGGGTGCTTGTCCTTGGCCACCCGCAAGTACAGCAGCAGGTAGCGGAGGTTGGTCGCGGCGATATCCCTGGCATTGCTCGCGCCGATGCCCTTGATGTACTCCTGCACCACGGTGACCGCGGGCAGGCCCATCAGGCCCGCGTTCAATTCCGCTGTCACGCCCTGTAAGTGATAGTCGCCCTGCTCTTGATCGCGCAGATAGATGCCGTCCATGTCGTCACTGAGCTTGTCCTTGATCAACGGCAGGATTTCCCTGCGCGGGAAACCGGCGTACAGCGGGATGTTCGTCATTTGCTGCGTGGCGTTGATCCACGAGGCGGTGTACTTGTCCCACTCGGTGCGTGACCCGTCGAGGTCCCACATGTGGGTTTCCTCGTGGATGGCCACCATCATCGACTCGGCGAACGCCTCGAAACTGCCCGTTTCCACGAACTGATTCCAGTACTGATCCTTGGCCTGGGCGATCGCCAATTTCTGCCCACTCGGCCAACGCCGCTGGTACATGGCCTGCAGGGTGGGCATCCAGTTCGACTTGTTGAACCGGGCTTTGAGGTCGCTGATATCGGCCTGCGGGGTGGACGGTTCCTCGTAACAGAAGGGCGCGGCGTCGGCGGCCTGGGTGCTGGCGGGGGCTGCCACCGCGACGGAGCCCGGCCCGAGGGACAGGACTAAACAGGCGGTGACAATGGGTAAGAGGCGTTTGCGATTCATGAGGTTCTCACTTCGGACTGGGCATGCGGGGGCGCTGAACAGTCGGACGAACCCATTACCGCCGGCGCTGGGAACTTTCCCATTACTCGCCGCGAGCGGTCGCCGCAGGGTAGAGCCGAACGATAACCGAGAACTGTTGCGCGAGAGGATGTCCCAGTCGACGGCTACGGGGTACGCCGCCATTTCCTGAACAACTGTTTGAATAGTGACATGAAAGACATCGACGGCCTCTCCCCAGTAGAAGTGGGGATAATTGAAAGGATTATCTATTGAAATATAGATAGTCGTGCGGTTGCGTCCAGACAGCCGAGCTGCCATCCTCGTACCCATGATCACCTACGGAAAGGGCGTCCTGCGCCCGGGCTGTTGAGCCCCCGCGAGGCCACCTTCGTGGCCCACGCACTCTCTCTCGCCGCTCTGCACGGTCCCGGCCCCTGGCCGCGCGACGGGTATCCGCTACCGGACGAAGAGCCCCGCAAGACAGACGAATTCGTCTTTCCCAGCGTCGTCTACGACGGTGTCAGCACCCACCACTTCGGGACCGAATCACAGCCGGTCGCCGAACTGGCCGACCGAATCATCCGGCATCTCGACGATCCGGCCTACCTGCTCGGGGTGTTCGCCGCAGTGCAGGCCGTGCGCGTCGCCGATGATCTGGTGGGCGAGTTGCTATCCCGACCGGTGCCGCGCGAAAAACTGCGTACGGCAGGCAGATTCGTTGCGGAGAACGCCACCCGACGCGAGGTCGCCAAACTCGGCATCGTGCTGCTCGGCGTGAGCGGCGACGAACGGGACCGCGAACTGCTGCAACTACTGGGGACCCTCGACGAGTTCGCGCTCTTCGCCGTCGTCGCGCTGATGAACACCCAACCCGACAGGCAGCGTGCGGTTTTCGAGCTGGCACAGCGTCTCGACGGATGGGGCCGCATTCACGCGGTCGAGCGACTGAAAGGCTGCGTCGACCCGGACATCAAAGCCTGGCTGCTGCGCAGCGGTTTCCGCAACGGCGTGATGAACGAATACCTCGCCCACCTCGCCGCCACGACCGGCGGTCTCTACGAAGCCCTGCTCGAACCCGAGGTCGACGACACCTTGCTCGCCGGCGCGGCGGGCATCCTGCAAGCACTCGCGATCGGCGGCCCCGCAGAAGACATGCACGACTACGACGACGCAGTACCCGCCATGCACCGGTTCGCCGAACTCGTCGCCATGGCCGAACCCCACCTCGACCTGCTCGATGCGGCGCTCACCCTCGAAAGACTGGCTCGCGACGACGATTTCGACTGGCCCGACGGCGAGCCTGCTCGGCTGCGAGCCCGGTATACGGCCTTGCTCGCGCAACCCAGATGGCGCGATGTGGTGCTGCGTGAACTCGTTCCACGCGGCGAAGACGCCGAGTCGCGGTCCTATACGGTCGCCACCGCGCTGTCCTGTGCGGGACGACTCGGCATGGACGCACTGCCACATGCGCTGGCGCACTTGCGTATTGATCGTTACAACGCCTACATCTGGCAGTGGGCGATGCGCCATGCCGACGAGGTCTCTGTCGAGCAAGTCGTAGACCTCGCCGAAGAGCTCCTTCCACTCGACGAGTTGGCGTCGGGCCCGTCCGAATCACGGGGTCTCGGCCGCGATTACGGGGCGGACCGGGCACTCGAGATCATCGTGGTGAATGTGCGCCGGCACCCCGGCCTCGGTCAGCGGCTGCTGCCGGTGGCCCTCACCAACCGAGTCGTCGGATGCCGCAGATCCGCCCTCACCACCCTCGACGCCTGGCCACCCGAGACTCGCCCAGCCGCTACCCACGATTGGATCGAGGCGGCGGCGGCATGCGAGCCCAACACCGAACTCCGCGAGAGCATGCTGGCGTTCCTCGCGACGTGAAGCAGCTCCGGTGTCGGCACACACGTGTCGTCAAGCGCTACGGTGGCTTGGTGAATTTCGGAGATGGGGGCTCGGTGATTGATCAGCGTCCACTGACCGGCTGGAGCCGGACTGCGTCGACGGTCGCGCGGGTGTTGTCCACGCCTGATATCGATCTGGTGGCGAAGAGCGTACGGGAGGCGGGGCCGCGCGGGGTTATCGCGCGCGGCCTCGGCCGCAGCTACGGCGATCCGGCGCAGAACGGTGGCGGGCTCGTCGTCGATATGACGGTGTTCGACCGTGTGCACAGCATCGATCCGGATAGCGGTGTGGTCGATGTCGATGCGGGGATCAGCCTCGACGCGCTGATGCGGGCGGTGCTGCCATCGGGACTGTGGGTTCCGGTGTTGCCCGGTACCCGGCAGGTGACGGTCGGTGGCGCGATCGCCTCCGACATCCACGGCAAGAACCATCACTCCCACGGCAGCTTCGGCAATCACGTGCTGTCGATGGAGCTGTTGACCGCCGACGGGTCGGTGCGCACGATCGCACCGGAAGGTGTTGATGCGGAACTGTTCTGGGCCACCGTCGGCGGAATGGGGCTGACCGGGATCATCATTCGGGCCCGGGTGCGGATGAAGCACACCGAGACCGCGTATTTCATCGTGGACAGCGACCGCACCCGCAACCTCGACGAGACAATGGAACTGCTGACCGGCGGCTCGGACGAGGGCTACGAATACTCGGTCGCGGTGCCCGACACGATCAGCACCGGTACGAAACTGGGCCGGGCCGGGTTCAGCCGCGGGAACCTTGCCAAACTCGATGAGTTGCCGGTCAAGCTTCGCGGCAATCCGCTGCATTTCAGTGCGCCGCAACTGTTTACCGTCCCCGACATCTTCCCGGGCGGCATGGTCAACAATCTGACCACGCGGCTCGGCGGTGAGGTCACTCATCGGACCTTCGCGAAGGGCGGGCGGGGTCTGATCCAGAACATCACCCAGTTCCTTCATCCGCTGGATCTGCTCGGCGAGTGGAACCGGGGTTACGGTCGCCGCGGCTTCATGCAGTACCAGTTCTCGATGCCGTTCGGTGCCGAGCAGCAGCTCGCCGACGCGGTGCGAGCCATCGCGCACTCAGGACACCGATCGTTCCTGAACGTGTTCAAGCGCATGGGCCCTGGCAACCAGGCACCGCTGTCCTGGCCGCACCCAGGTTTCATGCTCAGCCTGGACTTCCCACTCAAACCGGGGCTCGGCGAGTTCTGCGCCGAACTCGATCAGCGCGTCCTCGCCGCGGGCGGACGTCTGTACTTCGCGAAGGATTCACGGACGACGCCCGAAATGGTCCGGGCGATGTATCCGCGCCTCGACGAATGGCGCCGGGTTCGCGACGCCATCGACCCGGAGCGGGTGTTCGTCTCCGACTTGGCCCGCCGCCTCCGCCTCGTCAGCGACGAGTTCGCCATCCGTTGATCCCACGCCGGGCGAGGCAGCACGCATACCCCTCGCCCGGACGGGCGGATTATGGGTGCCCTGAACCGCTTTCGAGGAATTCGCGGATGAAGCAGAGTGGGCAGATCGGGTCGAACGGGGCGGTGACCGGAGCCGTTGTCGTCGGTTCCTGCGGCGCCGCGGGAGTGGCTGCGGCGAGTGCGGGCTGCAGAGCGATCGCCAGAGAGATAGCTCCGGCGGCAACAAGATTCAGCATGGGACGGTTCATAGAGATCCTCCACGTTGATGATCGAGCCGTGAGGGTAGCAAGGGTCGCCGCGGTCATGGCCCAGTTCGGACCTACCCGAGCGCGTGCTCCTCGACGGGTGTGCTCAGGTTCGTGCCGTTGAGGTCCAGGTACAGCGAGCGTTCGGTGATCGACAGGGTTGCGGTGTTGCGGCGGTCGATCGCGGCGACGGCGGCATCGATGAAGTCGCGATCGAAGCTGTAGAGGGGGATGGCTTCGGCGCGGTGGATGCGCTTGCCCGCGAGCTGGGCCAGGACCTTGGCCGGGTCGCGGTGGGTGTAGACGGCGGCGCGGCCGGCCAGCTTGCTGCCGCGGTGCAGGCGTTCCGCGTCGGGGGCGCCGACCTCGATCCAGGCGGTGAGGCGGCCGGTGAGGTCGCGGACCAGGACCGCGGGCTCGTCGGTGGACGAGATGCCGCCCTCGCTGAACGCGATGCCCTCCTGGTATTCGAGGCAGTAGGCCAGCAGGCGGGTCACCATGAACTCGGCGGTCTCGGACGGGTGGCGCGCTACCCGCAACTCCAGGTCCTGGTAGACGTCGCGGTCGACGTCGGCCAGTTGGACGGCGAAGTTGTGCAGTGTTGCGGGAAGGGCCATAAGGCCAGGAGCTTAGGCGAACCTCGCCGCTGGTCCTGCCACGCGGCCTGCGTCAGGGAATGAACCTGGTGTCCGGGTAGCGCGGATTGTTACCGTCGAACAGGTCGGTGGCGAGGTGTTTCAGGTGCAGGTCGAAGAACGCTGCGATGTAGTCCTGCTGTGCGCTCACCGAGCGGGCCGGGTGGATCGTGCCGACGGTGCGTTGCCGCGCCTCCTCGGTCAGCACGCTGGCACACTGCGGCACCGCGACCTGGAGATCGGTGAAGCTCATGTGGGCGGCGCCGTCGAAGTGCAGGTCGCGTTTCCACGCTTGCTGATTGGTCCAGAACTGGCCCCAGCTCGTGTCGAAGTCGGCCAGGTGCGAGTGCTCGAATTTGCGGCCGGTCGCCGGATCCACGCCGTCGGCACCCACCAGCATGAACGGGCGGTCCACGCCGTGCTGCACGATCTCGCCGACCTTCCCGACGCTCATGCTGCCGTCGAGATTGATACCCGCGCCGATGCGCTGGTCCTGATACATCGCCTCGCCCGCCGCGTAGCCGCCTAGCGAATGGCCGAACATGCCGACCTTCGACAGGTCCAGCGCGCCCGGCAATCCCGTGGGGAGGGCACGATTTTCCGCGTCCGGGTTCTCGCCGTGGTTCAGGCGGGTCAGCTGGTCGAGCACGAACCTGGTGTCGGCGACGCGGGCGTCGACCGAGGTCGCGAGATACTGCGGATCCGGGTGGGCATCGCTGGTGACCAGGCGTCCGCCGGGGAACTCGACCACGCTCGCGTCGTAGGTGTGTGAGATGGACACGACGATGTAGCCGTGACTGGCCAGGTCGTCGGTGCGAACCGAATTGAGCTCGCGCTCCACGCCGAAACCGTGCGAGAACAGCACGACCGGCCAGGCATCGCCGGTGCGGTCCACCTCGACCGAGGCGCTGGCCTGGCGTTTGGTGCCTGCCCAGTCGATCGTGCCCGGTTTCAGGCCGTTCTCGGGCGAGCTGGCCGCGAGCCGGTCGACGGCGGCCGCCACGGCCGGCGACATCCAGGCGGCGCGTTCACCGGTGCGTTGCGCGGGGTAGGTCACGGTGACCATCAGCTCCCGCTTGTCGGCCGGATGCCACGGGTCCGGCCGCGAATCCACCAGGTGCAGGTCGGTGGTGCCGACCGGATAGCGCCCGCTCAGCGGCGGCAGGGTGATCTTCGCCGCAGCCGAAGTGGTCGGCTCGGGCGCGTTCTGCTCGCACGCGGTGAGCAGGACGGTCGCGGCCATGGCAGCGGTCAGCGCCAGCGCGCAGCTGCGCAATGTGATCACTTCGGTGGTCCTCCTCGACGTTCGGCTCGAGCTCATGATGGCAAGAGTTGCGTCGCGAGCGCGTCAGCCCGGCGGACGACCCGGTGTACCCCGGGATGCGTAGGGGACTACCCCCACGGGACCAGTCCTTATCGCCAGGCAACCTCGGGGGCGGTCACCGTTCTGCTTAGACTGTCGAACGAGTGGAGAGGACACCCCTGATGAAGCGAAACCTGAACTGCCCCTGCGGAGAAGCCATCGTCGGCATCGACGAGGACGATCTTGTCGAGAAGACGAAGGCTCACCTGGCCGAGAATCATCCGGGTCACGAGTACTCGCGCGACGAGATCTTGTTCATCGCTTACTGATTCGTCGATCGGCTCGGCTCCGGCCAGAGCACCTGATCCTGCGGGCACAGGCTGGCCGAGCGGGTGGTCGGCACCGGGCCGGTGCCGGGGGTGAAGGTCCACTGGGCGATCGGTCCGGCCGCTTTCCAGCGCAGCGCACCCGTCGCGTCGGCGACCACCTCGTACACCGACTCGCTGCCATCGACGAGCTGGGTACCCACGCAGTAGTCGTTGTACTCGGTGCCCGGCTGCTGCGCGCCCGCACTGAAGTTGCCTGCCGGCGCGGTGGTGGCGCCGGGATTGGCGACGGTGCTCGGCGCGCGGACGGCCGCGCCCCGCTGCCACCGCGGTGCGCCGAGTTGATCTGTCGCACAGGTGAAAGCGCGGCCGCCGGCCACCACGGTCGTGCCTTGCGCATAGCCCGTGCCCGCCCACAGGCAGTCGCCGCCCGGTGCGGCACTCGCGCTACCGGTTGCCGCGCCGATGAGGGCCGCGGTGGCCACCGCCGCCACGGTGAGGGCGAGTGCGCCGCGCAACCGGGTGGGACGCACGGTGGCGTCGTGAGCAACTGAAGCGGGTTCGTTGTTGAGCATGTCCCGACCGTAGAAATCGGTGACCGGACCGAGCATCACGCCGCAGTACCATTTGCCGTCAATACCGCAGTGCTAAGGGAGATTCCGGACCGCGCGGGGTGCTGGACTCGGGGTCGGTCGCCGGTGCGATGAGGCCTCGGCGACTGTCCGATTCGGTCAGCGCAGGCAGGTGTCACAAGGACGCCGATTCAGTGTTCACCGGATGGGCCGGCTTGAAACCTGCAAGAGGGCGGCGAGCGCACACTCGAGAAGTTCTTCGGTGACGGCTACCGGATATCACCGAAACATGTTCTCCTGTATGGACTCTCGAAGGGTGAACTAACCCGGGGAATTTCGTTCGTCGCGCTGCTGAGCGGGAGGTCCGATGATAGGATGGATCGGAACTGAGGGATGTTCGGGCAGATAAGTTCCTCGGCTGAAATCGTTTGGAACAAGGCGGAACCCGCCTTGTTCTTCGTGTGCGAGAGGGGACTTGAACACGAACGCGGTATGGGTGTGCCTGAGGCACGTGGTGTAGGTCGAGCGGTAATTCCTTTCGGTCGGAATACCGTCCTTTTGTTGCGTCCGGAGCCGAATTGTTCCGGATCCTGTTTGTTGTCGCGGCGATCAGGGTGGTCGTCGTGTTCCGGTGCTTTGTTCGGCCATATACCTTGGCGTACAAGCATGTCCGTCGCGGCCTTCGCGGCCGCCGGGCAGGTCCAACTCTTAAGCGTATCCACGCTGACTGCGGTTTCGGGCTGGAACTGGTAGTTTCCGAAATGTTTCCGAAAGGCGGAGCGGGGGATCTTCGGGTTAACACCTTTCACAAATAACGCCGCGAATCACGCTGGCGATCCGCAGATTGCGAATGCAGGGGCGTTTCGACACCGTATCGTTGCCGGAACTCTGCCAATGTGAAATATTGCTGTCCGCGCTAGTTAGTCACTGCTGACCCGGCACAGCGCCGTGCCTACCGCATCGATTCGTCCCGCTTGTTGTGGTGGTTCGGATCGGTACTGGCAGCGGGGCGAAGTGTGCTACGGAATGATCTCGGCTTCGACGCAGGAGTACCGCCGTGAGTGAACACAGGTTGAACGTGGACGACGATGCGAGAGTCGGAGTTGCCGACGTAGTCATCGAGATTCCTATCGAGTCGATAGACATCAGCGGCGCACTGCGCGTGCGTGCTGAGGACTCGGCGCATACGCAGGTGCTAGCGACGACCGAGGCGGAGCTGCCGCCGATCCTGGTGCATCGAGAAACCATGCGGCTGATCGACGGCGTGCACCGTCTGAAGGCCGCGAAATTGAAGGGGGACAGCGTCATCCGGGCACAATTCTTCGACGGCACCGAGGAAGAGGCGTTCGTGCTCGCGGTACAGGCCAACATCGCGCACGGCCTGCCACTGTCGATCCTCGATCGCAAGGCCGCCTCGCTGCGCATCATGCGGATGTACCCGCTGTGGTCGGACCGTAAGGTGGCCGAAGTCGCTGGGCTGGACCACAAGACGGTGGGTGCGGTGCGCAGGCAGTCGTCTGGGGATGTTCCCCAGACGAGGCACCGGTTAGGGCGCGACGGCCGGATGCGCCGAGTGCGCCGCCCGGACGTCGAACACCAGCGCCGTAAGAAGTCCTGCGACGGCTCCGACGGCGCGCCGCTCGCACCGGATCCGGCACCGCCGGAGCGGGTTTGCCCCTCGTCGGTATTGCAGAGCCTGCGCCGCGATCCGTCGCTGCGCCTCACCGAAACCGGGCGCACGGTATTGCGCTGGCTCGACGCCAGCCCGCGCACGCCGACCCAGTCGCTCGATCTGGCCGATCGCATCCCGGAACACTGTCTGAATCTCGTGCTCGATATGGCCCGGCAGAACGCGGCCAACTGGCAGGACTTCGCGACGCGTATCGGCGATCGACTACACAGTAAATGACCGTGCATTTTACCTCGCGATACGGTGCGTGACTTGCGAATCGAATCTTGTCCGCAGGTTGCGCGTCGGCGAGCCTTCGGTGCCGCGACCCACCGCGCATACGCCTACGGCGTCGGCGCTATTCGGCACGGAGCAGCCGCTGCTCGACTGTGCCCAGTCGATTGCGGCACCGAAGGTCCGTCGGAGCACCACCGAAGGTCCGCCGGAACACACCGTCGCGTCGCGGCGCGATCGTGCTACCGGTCCGGCTCGGCGGCTTGATATTTCGTCGCACTTGCGCCGAAAGTGCTGCCGCTCGCGCGCATGTGCGGGACACTTCGCCGAATTGCGGAGCGGGGAAAGTTAATTAAGTCGTAATACAAACTCCCCAGTACGTCCCCAGTCGAAAATAATGCCCGCAGTGTGGTTCTACTTGGATATGAAATACCCACATCGAAGGGCGGCTCGCTACACCGCTACCGTGGTGTTCGTTTTAGCGGCAACGGTTTTCACGACCAGCTCCGGTGCGCTCGCCCAGCCCTCGTCGACACCGACGCCGACCACCCCTTCGACGTCGTCCCCGACGACCACCTCGTCCCCGACGATCGAATCGACGACCTCGACCGATCCGACGACATTGGCACCGACGACCGATTCGGCCACCTCGGCACCGACCACGTCGCCGACGACCGATCCAACGACGTTGTCGCCCACCACCTCGCCGTCGCCGACAACCTCGTCGATACCGACCACTACCACCACCCCGCCGACCACCAAGCCGGGCATCTTCGAACTGCCCTCTCTGCCGCGGAACATCTTCACCGATCCCGACGGCATCGCCATGCGGGTGATCTTCAAGAACCCGCTGCCGATCCCGCCGGGCACGCCGGCCGAGGCCCCCGCCATCGCGCAGGCTCAGGCGCAGACGGTCCAGCAGGTCTTCGGTGCGGGGTCGGTCGGCAACCTCGTCGTCGACCAGGTTTCCCCGGCCGATCAGGGCTCGACGGTGCAGCTGCGTCAGGAGATCGACTCGGTGCCGGTCTACGGTGCGACGGTCGCGCAGTCGCTGGCCGCCGACGGCAAGCTCATCTCGGCCACCGGCGCACTGTCGCAGCAGGCGAAGGGCAAGTACCCCACCGGGACCAGCACGGCCGGCCCGCCGCCCGCCGCGGTAGCGGCCACCGCATTGCGCGCGCTCGCCGAGCAGACCAAGCAACCGCGCGACAAGTTCGCCGTCGCCGCGACGACCGCCAAGTGGTTCGACCCGAAGCTGGCCGCCAAGAACTCGACGGCGCCCAGCGTCGCGGTCCCCGCGTACCAGGTCTCGATCAAAGGCGCTGCCGGGCAAGGCAAGCAGCCCGTGCAGTGGGTCGTGTTCGTCGATGCCAACAACACCGGACGGGTACTCGGCGGCTGGAGTAGTCGCTGAACACCCAGCGGCTCATCGCTTTACCGGATCGGCCTGGTTGCTCGTAGCGAGCCGCCGGGCCCGCCGGGGCAGAACCTGCAGATTGCCGAGTTGGCATTTCCTGCAGTCGATTACAGATCCGATCGGGCAACGACACGTTCGCGCGACCGAGCTCGCTCATCGGATCGCCTACCAAAGAGGTTGTGCACCATGCGAATTCCCAAGTGGTCAGACAGAGGCAATCCGATCCCCGTCGCGCTGCGGGCGCGGCCGGTCGCGGTGTCCGCGTTGGCTCTCGCGTTGAGCCTGTCGGCCGGCGTCGCCGCGGTCGCCGCACCGCCGCCGGATGCGCCGAACGGTGCCGCCGCGAGCGCGGCCGATCCGACGCCGGGCTCGGACGGTCTCGGCGACCCGTACTACCCGCAGGACGGCAACGGCGGCTACGACGCGCTCCACTACGACGTCGCCATCGACTACACCCCGTCGTCGCACAACCTCAAGGGCAAGGCCACCATCACGGCGAACGCCACCCAGAACCTGTCGGCGTTCAACCTCGACTATGCCGGTCCCGCAGTCGGTTCCGTCGCCGTCAACGGTCAGCCCGCGCAGTTCAAGCGGACCGGCGAGCACGAACTCGTGGTGACGCCGAAAGCGGCACTGCCGCTGGGGCAACCTTTCACCGTCGTCGTCGACTACGCGGGCACGGTGCCCAACACCAACGGCAACGGCTGGACGTATTCGCCGTCCGGTGGCGCCTTCGCGGCGGGCGAACCGCATTCGGCGACAACGTGGTACCCGCTCAACGACACGCCGCTGGACAAGGTCACCTTGACGGTTAAGGCCACGGTGCCGACCGGCTGGGATGTGGCCTCGAACGGCATCCGCACGTCGGACGTGGCCGCCGGGACGGGCAAGCACACCGTCACCTGGGAGGCCAAGGATCCGATCATCGGGTATCTGTCCACGATCGCGATCGACAAGTTCACCCGACTGAACCAGAAGGTCGGCAATACGCCGCTGGAGAGCTTCTTCGCGCCCGGCGGGGCCCAGCAGAAGAAGGATCTGGAAAAGAAGCTGCCCGGCGTGCTCGCTTTCGAAGAGCAGCTGTACGGCCCGTATCCGCACGAAGCGGGCGGCGGCATCTATGTGGATACCGATCTGCAGTTCTCACTGGAGACTCAGACCCGGCCGATCTACGCGCCGTGGACGGATCTGAACACGCTGATCCACGAGAACGCCCATCAGTGGTGGGGTGACTCGGTCTCGGTCAAGGATTGGCGCGATGTCTGCCTGAACGAATGCTTCGCCAGCTACACCGCCGACATCCTGTACCCGGAACGGGTCAATCATCAGAACGCCGATCAGATCTATCGCCGGGCCCTCGCCAGTGCCGATCAGCAAAATGTCTGGGCGACACCGCTTTACAATCCCGGCAAGGGCAACGAATTCACCACCGTCTACACCCGTGGCCCGCTGTTCCTGCACGCACTGCGCCGTTACATCGGTGACGACGTATTCTTCACCGCCGTCAAGGATTTCGCGCAGGGCCACAAGCACGGCAACGCGTCGATTCCCGAGTTCCGGCAGTTCGTGCAGTCCCGCACCACCAAGAAGCTGGACGGTTTCTTCGACGCGTGGCTGAATGGCAAGAAGCGGCCCGCCAGCGAATACCTGTACCCGGGCAGCCTCAGCAACCAGGGCATGCAGGCAGCTCCCGAGGCACCGGGCACCGACGCGTGGCCGTTCGGGCGCGGGGATCGGAAATGACGTCCGTCTCTTCGAGACCCGCTTTACCGCGATCGATAAGGTCCTTCGTCATGGCGGCCACCATCGCACCGTTCATTGTGGCCGCGCTGCACGCGGCACCGGACGAGCGCGTCTCGTCACCTGCTCAGTGTGCGCAGGGCGCGATATCGTGCGGGCCGGTCAACTATGCGCCGCAGAGCGGGCAAGGGGTGAATGCCGGCACGGCGACGCCGGTCGCCAGCAAGGGTGTCTTCAAGAAGAAGCCGGTCTATGTAGCGGCTTGATCGCACACGGTGACCGCCGCGGGTTTCTGCGGCGGTCACCGTCGTGTGCGGGCTGACGGATTGACGGCCGGGCTACCGTGGGTGTTGTTCTTCGATGGATCATGCACTCGTCTTGGAGGCTTCTTGCGCACCCTGGCCCGGTTACTGCTCGTTCTGCTGGTTCTTGGCGGTGGTATGGCGTCGACGGTGCCCACAGCGCTCGCTGAGCCTGTTCCGCCGGTCGTCGTGGATGGTGTCACCCAGCAGAAGATCGATGCGTTGCTGGCGTTGCGGGCCGGTGCGCCCGCCGGGCAGAGCAAGGGTGAGTTGGTCGAGCTGTTGTCGCGGCAGTTTCTCGGTACGCCGTATGGGGCCGACATGCTGATCGGGTCCGCGACGCAGCCGGAACAGCTCGTCATCGATTTCCGGCGGGTGGATTGCTTCACCTATCTCGACTATGTCGAGGCGCTCAGTAGATCGGCCGACCGTGGCCAGTTCGACCAGAACCTGATCGATACGCGGTATACCGGTGGGCGCGTTGAATTCTTGCAGCGCAAGCACTTCTTCAGTGATTGGGTGAGTACTCCGCGAGTTGCGGCCACCGATATCACCGGCGCGTTGACGACGGCCGCAGTGACTGTTGGCAAACATCTCAATGCGAAGGCGGACGGCGGGACGTATCTTGCCGGGCTGCCGGTGGTGGATCGCAGTATCACCTACATTCCCAGTGCCGCCGTTGACGACGGTGTCATCGGTGGACTCCGTACTGGCGATTACCTCGGTGCCTACACCGACCAGGCGGGGTTGGATGTTACGCATGTCGGGATCTTCGTCATGACGCCGAGCGGTCCGGTTTTCCGGAACGCGTCCTCGCTGGCGGCGAACAACAAGGTGGTCGATTCGCCGTTGGCCGAATACGTCCGGTCGGTGCCGGGCATTGTGGTGTACCGCGCGCAATAGTCGGCCGATGAGTTCTCGAGGCCGGCCACGTCAGATTCTGTACCGACTACAGAAGGACATCGCGACGTGAGCAAGCCCGAAATTCTGCTGGAGGGAGTCGTGTTCGGCGAGTCCCCACGCTGGCACGACGGACGACTCTGGTTCTCCGACTGGGGCGCGAATCAGGTGATCGCCCTGGGGGCGGACCACCGGCCCGAGGTGATCGTGCAGATCCCGTCGTTCCCGATGTGCATCGACTTTCTGCCGGACGGGCGACTGCTGATCGTGGACTCGGCGCAGCGCAGGCTCGTGCGGTTGGAGACCGACGGGTCGCTCGTCACGCACGCCGACCTGTCCGTCGTGTCGGACAAGCCATGGAATGACATCGTGGTCGACGATCGCGGCAACGCCTACGTCAACAGCATCGGTTTCGATTTTCCCGGCGGTGAATTCACGCCGGGCCCAATCGTGCTCGTCACACCGGCGGGGCGCGTCGAACAGGTCGCCGACGGCCTCGCTTTCCCGAACGGGATGGCGATCACGGCGGACGGCGCGACCCTGATCGTCGCGGAGTCCTACGCCAACCAGCTCACCGCCTACGACATCGAGCCCGATGGGCGTCTTGCAGGTCGCCGTGTATGGGCGGCGACACCGGGCGATCATCCGGACGGAATCTGCGTCGACGCCGAGGGCGCGGTCTGGTACGCCGACGTGGGCAACAGGCATTGCGTTCGAGTTGCCGAAGGTGGCGAAGTGCTGGGCAAGGTAGAACTCGACCGCGGCGCATTCGCCTGCGTACTCAGTCGCGGGGACAATCCGAAACTGTATGTCGTAGGCCAGAATTGGGGCGGACCCGAGTCAGCGGAACCCACCGGTCAGGTGGTGGCCTTTCCGGCCCCCGCACCGGGCGCAGGGAGACCGTGACCGGGTTGCGCGATCACGGGTCGTCGGGATCGGGCGGCTCCAACTCCGCACGTGCTCTGCGGGCGCTGTAGTACGCCCCGAGCGCGGCGAGGCCCGCCAGTATCGCGCCGATGTACAAGCAATTCGTCACGCCACCAGACACTTTGAACGACAAGCGGGCCAAGACCAAGCCGACCGCAATCATGATGAGCACGGTGGTTTCGAGTATGACAACGTACTTCGGCGTCGGGGGTTGACGCATCCAGGCCCTCCTGGTGGTGCGAACGGTGAGTCCCGGGGCGTACATGTAGCTGATCAATAGCTGATATTCGAAACATAGCAAGGATTGATCAATCTGACAAGACGCCTTACCGGATTGAATTCTTGCCAAATGCGGCGACTCAGTTGGTCGGCATCGTCTTCCGCAGGAAGGCGACCAGTGCTGCCGTCGTCTCATCGGGGCGCTCGAGGTTGGGGAGGTGGCCTGCGCCGGCGGGTTCCAGGTGCCGGGCGTCGGCGAGCAAGCGGGGGAGCCGGGCGGCGATCTGGCGGAAGTCCGGCAGATCGTGCTCGCCGGAGATGGCCAGTACCGGCGCGCTGATCGCGGACAGGTCGAAGGCGACGTTGTTCCGGCCCTGAGCGTCGGCGGCGGCCAGTTGGAGCTCGAAGGCACGGCGCTGCATCTGATGGACGGCTTCCCGAGTCTTCGCGTCCGCGTCCGGTCCGAGCCACGTGGTTACGTTGAGTTCCACCGCGGCCGCGACGTCTCCGGCTTCGAGTAAGGCTTCCTCGCGTGTGTCGAACGCGCGCAGGTCCGGGCCGGGATCGTGGTCGGGCACACCGGTACACAGCAACGCCAACGCTGTCGCGCGCTGCGGCCAGCGTGCGGCGATCTCCAGGGCGACCTTCCCGCCATAAGACGAGGCGACGAGTGCCGCTTGCTCGAGACCGAGCAAGTCCAGGAGTGCGAGGACGTCTTCGGCATCGTTGAACACGTCGGGCGGCACCGGCGCCTGGCCGAAACCGCGGAAATCGCAACGCACAACCCGATATCCGGCATCGATGAGCGCAGTCCACTGCGGATCCCACATCCGCCGGTCGCACACGCCCGCGTGCAGCAGGACCGCCGGCGGACCGTCGCCTGCTACATCGTGGGGGAGAACCATCGCTCGGACGCTAGTCGGCGTCAACTGCATGCGCATCCGAATAACTTGGCGGTCGGGTCCAGGGATTTCGTTGTGCTGGGTAGTCTCTGCGGATGACCGACCGAGGAACAGGCGATGCGAGGGGCCCTATTCGGACGGAGCGGGGGCTGGAGCGGTTGATCTTCTTCAGTGATGCGGTGGTGGCTATTGCTATCACGTTGATTGTGTTGCCGTTGGTCGACAATGCTCGTGAGGTTGCGGATTCTTCTACGTCGAAGTTCTTGTCCGAGAACAGTTATGGGCTTATTGCGGCTGGGGTCAGCTTTGTGGTGATCAGTTCGTTCTGGCGGGAGCATCATCGGCTGTTCGAGCGGGCGACCGGGTATACGCGGCTGCTGGTGCGCATCAATATGTTGTGGTTGCTCTGCATCGTCGCGTTGCCGCTCGCGACGGTTCTCGATGTCTACTCGCACCGGGGTGACCGGCTCGCCATCGGCATCTACCTGGGGGTGATGATCGGTGCGATGACGCTCAGCCGATTGGCGGAGTTGGTGCTGTATCGGGCGAACCTGCTAGCGGACGCCGAGCGAGTGACAGGCATCGACATTGCGGTGCGCTGGATTTCAGTGGCAACGGTGTGTTTAGCACTCGTCATCGCGCTGTCGGTGCCGCACGTCGGGCTGTGGTCATTGCTGCTGTGGATAGCAGTGGGCCCGGTCGAGGGTGTCGTGAAGCGGCGGTGGAAAGCGCACCAAACCAGCTGAGCCGCAACATCAGCCGTGGAACTCGCGCACACGCCTCGTCGCGGCGGGCGGGGCTGAACCCCATTGTCAAAGCCGCCCACCGCGTGCACACGGCAGTCCCGGGTCCACAGACACTCCATACCCCTCACAGGGACTGCACGTTAGCGGGTGCACAGCCTAAACAAGGGGGCACCGGTCAGCGCCGGCCGTGCCGTACCCAGTTTCACCACAGATCCGCACCCTCACTTGGGATTGGCACTCGGAATAGGGCCCTAAAGTCGGTGCCGATCCCGAGTGAGGGTGCGGATTCTGCTGTCCGCGTGGCGCGTTGGAGGCCGCTCACCCTTTGCGTGAGCTGCACACCGGTCCGATCGAGGGCATGGTGAAGCGGCAGTGGAAAGCGCACGAAACCAGCTGAGCCGCAGGGAGGTTCACAGAACGTGCATACCCCTCACAGGGGCTACAGTCCTTGTGAGGGGTATGGCGGATCTGTGGGTCTGGTGTGTGCCGGCCGGTGGTCGGTAATCAGCGTGGCCATAGGGTGCCGGAAGGTTTCGACGGGCGGGATCCGTTGCCGTTGCGCGTGGGTGGGCCGGCCGAGGGGTAGCGATGGTCAGGGTGGGGAGCGGCGGCGATGGTGGGGTTGGCGTTGGTTATCGCGCTGTCGGTGCCGCATGTCGGGCTGTGGTCATTGCTGCTGCGGATTGCAGTCGGCCCAGTCGAGGGCGTGGTGAAGCGGCGCTGGAAAGTGCGTCGAATCAGCTGGGCCGCAACGTCGGCGCGCGGCTGAGAGCATCGCTCAGGGGTGTGCAGCGGGCGGAATGGGGGGCCGACTGGTCGCGGTTGGTTGTGCCGGAATGGGTTTCGGTGCTGGGGCTGGTGGCTTCTGGTTAGGAGCTGGGGCGGCTGGCTGCTGCTTGGGGGCCGGGGCGGCTGGAGCTGGTGCAGTCGGTTGTTGCTGGGGAGCAGGAGCGGGCGCAGGAGCCGGTGCGGTCGGTTGTTGCTTGGGAGCCGGAGCCGGAGCTGGCGCAGGAGCTGGTGCGATCGGCTGTTGTTTGGGTGCGGTGGTTGCTGGAGCCGGTGCGGTCGGTTGTTGTTTCGGTGCGGGTGCGGGTGCGGGTGCGGGTGCGGGTGTCGGTGCCGGAGCCGGAGCCGGAGCCGGAGCCGGAGCCGGAGCCGGAGCCGTTGGCGGCTGTTTGGGTGCGGAGGTAGCCGGGGCTGGTGCGACCGGTTGGGTGGTGGGTTGGACCGGCGGGGTCCGGCTGGGTGTGGGCTGCGGTGCCGGTGGCTTCGGCGTTGTTGTCGGAGTTGTCGTGGTGGGTGTTGCTGAATTGGGTGCCGGTGTTGCGGTGGTGGTTTGGAGTGGCTTCTGCTCGGTGGTTGCCGGTGCCGGTGCCGGGGCGACTGGCGGTTGGTTGTTGACCTGCGGTGGTGTGGTCATGGCGGGTGGCACCGGCGCAGGTGTCGTCGACGTTGTCGGCGCGACGGAAGTGGTTGTCGGGGTCGGCGTGGTCGTCGGCGTGGGTGCGGGCGGCGTGGTGGTGTCGGGTTGTGTTGTGGTGGTGGGAGTTTGGGTGGGCAGCGGTGTGGTCGTCTGCGGGATGGTCGACCCGTCCGGCGTGGGCGGCGGGCAGAAGACACCGCACGGGATCGGTGCTCGGCCGGGGATGTTGATCATCACCTGGATTCTGATTTCCAGCGTGCCCGTGGGGTTTTGGGGATCGGACGGGAGTGGGTCCGTCGTGGGTGCCGGGTTCGGGTCGGTGGTCGCGTCCGGGGCGGGAGCGTCCGTGGGGGCAGCGGGGTCGGCGGGATCGGCGACGGTGGCTGTTTCGCCTTGGCTCATGCTCGAGCCCGCACCGTCGGGCATGCCGCCGCTGGGCGTGGCGTCGGGGATGGGGGCGAGCTCGCCCTGGGGTGGGGCGCCGCCGGTCTTGTAGGCGTTGGACCAGCTGAGCACCTTCGACGCGTAGTCGAGGGAATTGTTGTAGCGCAGGACCGCTCGGGTCTCCTGCTTCGGGTCGCGCATGTCCAGGTTGCCCGAGCACAGGTATTTGCCCGCGCCGAGGACGGCGTCGAAGATGTTGTTGGGGTCGGACTTCCGGTCGCCGTTGCCGTCCGCGGCGTAGAGAGACCAGGTGCCGGGGAGGAATTGCATCGGGCCGACGGCGCGCACGTAGCCGCCCTCGGCGGCCTTGATGACCTCATTGCCGGGCAGGGTGCCGTCCAGCGCTGGGCCGTAGATGATGCCGCGGGTGGTGCCGTCGGGTTCGGTGCGCCCGTTGCCCGCATGATTGGACTCGACCTTGCCGATGCCGGCCAGCAGGTGCCACGGCATCCCGCAGTGGGGGGTCGAGGCTTGCAGCGACAGTTCGGCATTGCGGTAGGCGGCGAGCGCGATCTCCGGAATGCCCCGGGTCGGCACGTTGGGCAGGGCGACATCGTGGATCGGGACCGTGGCATCGGGCCCCGGATCCTGCGGCGGATCTGCTTGCAGGTGCTGCGATTTGGGCGAGGTCGGGATCACGATGACCGATTGATCGGCCGAATTGTCCTGACCGGTGGGTGTCATCGCGGAGGCCAGTACACCGTCGGGCACTTTGCTTGCCACGGAACCGGAAATCAGCAGCCCGGCAAACACGAGCGCGGATGCGGTAATCGGACCGGATATTCGCATCGGCTTACCAATCCTTCGTCGACGTCGACGGTTACCTGCGCGGTACCGCCGCCATTTTTCACCGCGACAGCTATTTCCCGTTGTTCGCTGCAGAACGACGCCGGACGACGCACCTCAGCGGACATGAGAGCTGTTGTACAAGTGGATATCTCATGAGAGCTGTTGTACAAGCGGATGTCTCGGTCAACGGGCAGCCCGCAGCCGCCGTGTCCCGAACAACCGGCGCAAGCATGACATGAACGAGCTGCCCGGAGATCCCCAGTAGAAGTGGGGAATTCGGCATGTTCCGGTGCGGTGGCGGATCGGTGATCGCCGAATCGGCGCATATCCCCAGTTGGGAAGGTCCCCACTCATATCTTGCACGCTGCTCCATACTTCTGGATGCCCCCTAAAGTTGTACCGGAGGTACGCTATGCGAAAGTTTCTATACCCCTTTGCATTCGGCGCAGCCGTGGCTCTCACCACGCTTGTCATGCCCGGTTTAACCGGTAACGCAGCCGACAATCCACAAACAACCGAGCGCGCGGTCACCGATATCGTGCCCGTCCCCGTCGAGGCCAAGCCCGACGCAGGCGCGAACTTCAAGCTGACCGCCGCCAGCGTGATCCGCGCCGAACACCAGGCCAAGGACGTCGGGGAATACCTGGGCGGGTTACTCCGGCCCGCGACGGGTTTCCCGCTGCCGGTGGTGGAGCGCTATGACCTGGCCAAGCCGGGCATCACCCTCGAGCTCGGCGACGCGGGCAAGCGCGTCGGCGACCAGGGCTACCAGCTCACCGTCGCCAAGTCCGGCATCACCCTGAAGGCGAACACCACGGACGGACTGTTCGGCGGCGTGCAGTCGCTGCGCCAGCTGTTCCCCGCGGCGATCAACAAAACGTCGGTGCAGCACCAGGATTGGACGGTGTCCGGCGGCAAGGTGCTCGACTATCCGCGCTTCCGTCAGCGCGGCGCGATGCTCGACGTGGCCCGCCATTTCTTCAAGCCCGATCAGGTCAAGCGCTACATCGACCAGATCGCCCAGTACAAGGTGAACACGCTGCACCTGCACCTGACCGACGATCAGGGCTGGCGCATCGAGATCAAGAGCTGGCCGAAGCTGGCCGAGATCGGCGGCCAGACCGCGGTGGGCGGTGACCCCGGTGGCTACTACACCCAGGCGCAGTACACCGACATCGTGAAATACGCTGCCTCCCGGCATATCACGGTGGTTCCCGAGGTCGACATGCCCGGCCACACCAATGCCGCGCAGGCGTCGTACGGCGAATTGAACTGCGACGGAAAGCCGGTGCCGCCGCGCACCGACATCGAGGTGGGTTACAGCTCGCTGTGCATCGCGAGCCCGACCACCTACAAGTTCGTCGAGGATGTCATCCGCGAGCTGTCGGCGCTCACCCCGGGCAAATACATCGATATCGGTGGTGACGAGGCGCATTCCACCTCCGCGGCCGACTACAAGACCTTCTACGACAAGGTGACGCCGATGCTGGCCACCTACGACAAGAAGGCGACGGGCTGGCACAACATCGTGGTGACCAACCCGCCCACGTCGGCGATCCCGCAGTACTGGGATACCGCCAACACGAATGCCGATGTCGCGGCGGCGGCCAAGCGTGGCAACAAGATCCTGATGTCGCCTGCCAACAAGGCGTACCTGGATATGCAGTACAACAAGGATTCACCGCTCGGTCTGCACTGGGCGGGCTATGTCGAGGTGAAGGATTCCTACAACTGGGATCCGGCCACCTTCCTCCAGGGCGTTTCGGAGAACCAGCTCGCCGGGGTCGAGGCGCCGCTGTGGTCGGAGACCTTGCGGACCAGCGCCGACATCGAGTACATGGCCTTCCCGCGGTTGGCGGGGATCGCCGAGATCGGCTGGTCACCGGCCGCGACTCACAACTGGGACACGTACCGGTTGCGGCTCGCCAAACAGGGCCCGATCTGGGCCGCGCAGGGGATCAATTTCTACCGCTCCCCGCAGGTGGACTGGAAATAGCCGACGCTGCGCAATAATCCGAAGGCCACTTCGGAATTCCATCGCAAGGTTCGTTCGAAATACAGGATCGTCCCCCGATACGATCCGGAAGGAGTCCGAAGTGTCGCCTTATCGAAAAACTCTGATCGCCGGCTTCGCGCTACTGACCGGGCTGGGGGCGTTCCTGACCCCGGTGACCGCAGTGGCCCAACCGCAGGCCGCCGCGGTCGACAGCGACGGTGACGGGTTGCCCGACGCATGGGAGATCAACGGTTACGACGCCGACGGCGACGGGAAGATCGACGTCGATCTGCCGAAGATGGGCGCGGATCCGAAGCACAAGGACCTGTTCGTCGAGATGGACTACATGAACGGGCGCCTGCCGACCACCGCGGCGCTCGATCGGGTCACCGGGGTGTTCGCCGCCGCCCCGGTGACCAACCCGGACGGCCGCAACGGGATCAACATCCATCTGGACGCGGGCAACGCCAGAGGCGCCAAATATGATCTCGGCGGCGGCAATCAGGTGCCCTACGACAGCAATCTGTCGCCGGTGGACGATCAGGTCGCGGCGATCAAACGAACCAACTTCGCCTCCGCTCGTTCGCATATCTTCCACTACATGATCTGGGCGGATTCCTACGACAACGGTTGCAGCAGCGGCATTTCGCTGGGCATCCCGGCCGACACCTTCATCGTCGCACTGGGCCCGCAGTGCAACTGGAATCCCGGTGACGACGGCAATGTCGGCACGTTCATCCACGAACTGGGGCACAACCTCGGCCTGAAGCACGGTGGCACCGACCACGTGAACTACAAGCCGAACTACCTCAGCGTGATGAACTACAGTTTCCAGTTCTCCGGTGTACCGAAGACGGACGGCAGTGCCAACTTCGGTTACTCGAATGTGAATCCTCCTGCGCTGAACGAGAATTCGTTGCAGGAGCGGCAGGGTCTCGGTGCGGTGGCGGCAGGCTGGAAGACGGTGTACTTCTGCCCGGACAACACCCGCAGGAAGACCGCCGGATCGGCGGACCAGCCGATCGACTGGAACTGCAACGGTTCCATCCAGACCGGCGCCGTCAAGACCAGCGTGAACAACGACCGTAACTACAACACGCTGCAAGCCCAGAACAATTGGGCCTCAGTGGTATTCGACGGTGGGAACGTCGGCCCGGTCGGCGTCGAATCACGGCAGCTGCCGGAACGGTCGCCGGAGGAAATGACGAAGCAGGAGTTCGACCGGCTGCAGTCGAGCCTGCGCGAGAACTAGTCACCTGAACGCTGCCCGGCGGTGTGGCCTCGAACGAGGACACACCGCCGGGAGTGTTTGCGCGGCAACGAGATCGGTGACTTACCGGTGATCGGCCAGCTCGCGTCGATCGGCCGTCCCGCGATTCTTCGCGAACATCGCGATCACCGCGGTCAGTATTGCGCCGACCGCGCCACCGCCCGCCACCTGACCGATGACCTGCCCCAGATCGAGGCCGGATCCGGTCGCCGCCTGGATGATCGCGCCGGTGACACCGCCACCGACCGCGCCCGCAGCGCTATTTCCGACCAGGCCGAAGCCCTTGCCCGCACCGGCTATGTTGCCGCCGACGAGCCCACCTAGTACGCCCAATAGCCATTCCATTGTCGTTCCTTTCCCGTGGTCGATTGCTCTGGCTAGCTGCGAGTGCGCGGTGCGTCGCGGTGCATCTCGTGTGCCCCTGCGACATTCGCAGTGCCGCGCTGTGCTGCGCCGGCAGCAGTAGCTGCGGCAGTGGCGTCAGTACGTGGCGGCACAAATCCCTGTCGATCACCCGTCGTGGCCGCCGAGGTGGGTGCGGCCGGTCCGCGGGTCGTGCGCGTTGTCACGGGCGTCGGGTCCGCGCGTCGACGGCCGAGCATGCCGAGCAGCCCGCCGACGACGGCCGTGATGGCCAATCCGATGGGGATGCCCCACCACCTGTTGATTCCGGAGTTGCCGGAGTCATTGGTCACGGCCACATCGGGATTCGGCGCCGCGACGTCGGGCGAGTTCACCCGGAATCCCGGTAGGGTCGCGGCTAGCTCGGGCGGCAGTGTCGCCAGGCCTTCGCTGTCGGACCACTTGATCTCGGTGCCGCCGGGGCCCTCGAAGTTCGCGGTCGCGACGCCGTTATCGACGGTCATATCCGAGCGCGGGTAACCGAAAGGCCCTGTGATACCGCCACTTTCGCGCCAGGCGTCGAGCACCTTGCCCTTGATCGCCCAGGCGCCCGTTTCCGGCTTCCAATAGATCGCTGCCCCGCCGGGCTCGGCGAAATCGTTGAAGCGGCCGACGGCGTCGCCCGCGCCGGTCTCGTCGTTGGTGGGGAAACTCAGCGGACCGCTCGGCCCACCGAGGGACTTGTACTTCACCAGGATCTCGCCGTACACGGCTTTGGCGCCGGTGTTCGGCGAGAAGTAGATGACGCCGCCCTGGTAGGCGCGCTCGGCACCGCCGGCAACGTCGGTGGCCGGGCCGAGCGGCGCGCCGAGGAACGAGCCCGCCCCGCCGAAATCGGCGTAGTGCGCGTCGATCGCAGTGGTCGCCTCCGCTGACGGATCAGCCACTGCGGACGGTGCGGTGGCCAGCAGCCCGGAGGTGAGTAGCGCAACGGCGCCGACCGTGAGCGACGTACGACGCCGGGTCTTTCCTCGATGGGTATTCAATAGTTCAGGCATGATCTCCTCGATTCGTCAGTGCGATTCGCGAGCCGACAAAGCTCGGCCGGTACGGACACGATCGATCAGCTACAGGCGGGCAATTCCCCGGTTCCCCCGCGATCAAACGCGGCTTTTCGCTGGAAATCGATGGTCGGCAGGCGAGTAAGCCGGAGTTTCGGGATCGAATTCGAACAAGTCAGCTACTACAGGGCGGCGACCGGGCGATCGATCGTCGACCGGCCTGAACCAGGCCATCAGCGGAAATACTGTCCGATGTTCGGCGGATACCCCGGCCGCCCCGCGACGGCCAGCATTGCTGCATGGATGTATTGGTCACGCTCGTCGCGCTGGCAATCGGTGCGATCGCCGTCTGGGGCACCATCAGCTTCTGGACCGAGGGCCCCTACGAGCAGAACCACCCCGACCCCACCCTGCGCCGATTCCGCACCGACGACGACCAGTGCGACCGATAGATCGCGCCCCTGGCCCGCAATGGGTGGCCCGGTGAATCTTGCTGACGGTGGCTGAGACGGTCTGCTAGATTTGCGTTACCGGCGGTACCGGGTTCATGAAATCCGGGGGCGGCGGGCGGTACCAGACATCGTCGTTGGGAGTTGCCGTGGGCACAGCGGGCACCGTTGCCGCGTTCGATCGTCCGGCCCGGCGGGCCGGTGCGATCGAGCGATTGCTGTCGGATGCTATCGCGTTGGTCGGTGGCTTCTCGACACAATCTTCCTTATATGACGCGGTGCCCAGCTCGCTGGTGGACGCGGACTTCGTTCCGGCCGCCGAGCTGAATGTGCGGCTGTTCTTCCGGTTTTGGCTCGATGGCGACCAGCCGACCGAGGAAGATACCCGTCCACTGGTCGAGCGGGCGGTGTCGCTGGTGCACGACGGGATGCGGTTGGACGACGTACTCGGGAATTATCGGGCGGGCGTCGATTTCCTCTGGTCTCAGCTGCCGAACACGGCGTCCCCGTCCGGGCGGGCGGCGCTGGCGGAGATCGGACGGCCGCTCTCCGAATATCTTTCGCTGATGACGGCCCGCATCGCGGTGGCCTGCGTCGAGGATGCCCGGCGGCGGCCGTGGGACGAGCTGGAACGGCGGCGCGGGATCGTGGACGCGCTGCTGGCCGGGCGTGATCCGGTCGATTGGGTGGGTGATCCGGCGGTGCCGGTCGCGGAGGCGTTCGTGGTCGCGGTGATTCGCCCCGGCGACCCCGGGCCCGGCACGCTGACCGATCTGCGACGTCGCATCCATGATCTTCCCGGTGCGTTCCTGCGCCGCGACATCAGTGGCTGGACGGCTTTGATTCCGATCGATTCGGGCGACGACAGTGCGGCGGTCATCGAGCATCTGTCTCTCCGATTGGCGCCGGGAATCGCCACGGGCGCACCGCCTTTGCTGTGGATCGGTGTTTCGCCCGCGATGACGCGCGCGGCGATACCGGCGTCCTTCGCGGAGGCGCGGGTCGTCGCGGAACTCGGTCGCTGCCTTTCCCGCAGCGAGATGATCTGCCGCCGGCAGGATCTGCGGCTGGAGTACGCGGTGGCGGTCGACGGGTCGGTGCGCAAAGAGCTGGCCTCGGTGCTGGAGCCGCTCGCCGATCAACCGGTGCTGGCGGAGACGCTCGGGGTGTTCTTCGCGAACGAGTGCAATCAGAACGCCGCGGCCAGACTGTTGTTCGTGCACCGCAACACCATCACGTATCGGCTGGCACGGATCGCCGAACTCACCGGATATGATCCGCAGCGGCCGACGGAGGCGATGACGTTGTCGGCGGCGCGGACCGCTCAGCTGTTGGAATCGAAGGCATTCTCCGCGTGATTTCGTGCGGGATTCGGGATTTCGGTGCCCGCGGGATCGGTTTCTATGGATGTGCACAACTGCCCCAGCGGGCAGTCTGTCGGTTTGTCGATAGCGGGACGTTCTCGCGCGGGGGTGTACTGACACCAGTTCGGTCTTCGCATGATGCCGATCACACGCGACGAGACGAGGGTGCATGTTCGGGGAGAGATTCACATGGGCTGCGGTGCCATTGACGGCGCTCTGCCTCGCGGTGTCCAGCGCCGGGATCGCGGCAGCCGATCCGTATCCGGCGTTCCCTCCTGATCAGAATCAATTGCCGCAGTTGCCCGCTGAGCCGCAAATCTACGACCTGCTGCCCATCCCGGTGCCTGCCGAGGACCCGTGGTACGCCGACCCGGCGGATTTGGCGTCGTACGCGCCGGGACAGGTTATTCGCTCGCGCACCGTGCAGACCCGGATACTCGGCATCCCGTTCCCGGTCGACACCAGGCAGTTGTTGTTCCGCAGCAACGACATTCGCGACAACCCGATCGCGACCGCGACCTCGGTGATCACGCCGGGGATCCCCTGGGCGGGCGGACCGCGGCCGGTGGTTTCGTTCCAGGAGGCGATCGACTCGACGAACTCGGCCTGCAACCCGTCCTACACGCTGCAGGTCGGCACCATGAAGGAAGCCACGCTGGTGGCGGGCTGGCTGGCGCAGGGTTTCGCGATCAACGTGCCCGACTTCGACGGCAAGTTCAACACCTTCAACACCTTCGACGAGGGCAAGATGGTGCTGGACAGCCTGCGAGCCATGAAAAACGAAGCGTCGCTGGGGCTTTCGGATTCCGGCATCGCCATGTACGGCTATTCGGGTGGTGGTTCCGGGTCGATCCGGGCGGCCGAGATGCGCGAAAGTTACGCCCCCGACGTCCGGTTGCTCGGCACGGCCCTCGGTGGCACGCCTGGTGACCTGCGGTTGCAGGCGCGGTATGCGACCCAGCAGCAGCCGGGGCTCGCCGGAATCAGCAACTTCACGATGTGGCTCGGATTCGCCGGGCTGTCCCGCGAGTTCCCCGAACAGTTCGATGCGGCGAAGCTGCTGACCAAGGAAGGTCAGGCGATTCTGCAGGACATGCAGAGTCGTTGTGTCTACACGGTGGCGCTGTCGGGGATGTATCGGCCGATCAGCGACTACTTCAATCCCGGCATGACGTTGGAAAACGCGCCGGGGGTGATGCAGGTGCTGCAGGAGCAGAGCCTGGGCCAGCACATTCCGGACAGCCCGATCTTCTGGGCGCACGGGATCTGGGACGAGCTGATTCCCGCGTCCGTGGTCTTGCCGGTGGTGAACGAATACTGGAACCGCGGTGCGGACCTGCGGTTCTACACGATGCCGCTGCCCGAACACATCGTCAACGCGGGCGCGGTGTGGGCACCCGCCGTGGCCTGGATCAGTGCGGTGCTGCGTGGTCTGCCGCCGGGACCGCGCTTCAAGGCCGACTTCCAGATTCCCGGCTAGTCGCTGACGAGCGATCGGCTATCGCAGGCGACCGCCGCGATAGCCGATCGCCGTGGTTAGCGGCCGAGCCGCTAGGCGGCGAGGGGTGCCGCCGGTCGAGACGTTAGCGGCGGTACCGACATAACGGACAGACCCGGGAAGATGCGCCACCGGAATTGGGGGCCTCGCTATTTCGTCTGTACCGATCCGGTGCCGCACGGAACCGGTGCTTTGTGTTCGGGATCCAGTGCATTGAGCACCAATTGGATCGTGACGGGGTCGGACGTCATCGCCATGTGTTCGGCGAAGTCTGTCGGGCAGACATCTTGCAGGGTGATGTTGTCGACGTCGGGGCCGTTGAGGAAACCGGTGGTGTACGGCGTCGCGAACTCGTCGTACTTGGATGCGATGACGGTGTAGCTGACGCCGGGTTGTGTTTCGTCACCACTATTCAGTTGCGTGATGAATTCGGACGTCGGCAACTGTTCGGTGCAGGACGGGCACACCAGGGTGGTCGCCGGCGGCACGAGGGTGATCGGCAGGCCGACCAAACCCCAAGTGGTGCCGTGATTGTCGGGCGCGAGGCCGATGAGGGAGTGCACCTTCGCTACGCCGCCAAGGTTTTTCAGGTAGTACCGCGGCAGCATGCCGCCCTGCGAATGGCCGACGATATCGACCTGCTGCGCACCGGTTGTCGTGAGTACCCGGTCGATGAAGTCCGAGATCTTTTGCGCGGATTCACGCATCGGCCCGAGGCCGGACACCGTGCCACCCAGTCCGAGGCCGAAGTCGAGCGCGTACACGCAGTAGCCCGCCGCCGCGAGCCTCGGCGACATCGTGAACCAGTTGTCCAGGCGGTTCTCGAAGGTGCCGTGCGCCAACACGATTGGCCGCGGATGGGCGGCGCTCGGCTTGCAGGACCAGTCGTTCGCGCCCGGCGGCGGTGGTACGACGTCCACCTCGGACGATCCCTGGACCGGCGCGGGCACGTCGGCGTAGGCGGTAGCCGACAGGCAGGTGAGCGCCAGCACGCTCAGGCCGGCCGCAGATAATCTGAAACCACGCACAAAAGCTCCTCATATCCGTTCGACGAGATACAGCGGCCACGTTGCCTGCAGGCCGCCGTGTGGAAATCCTTATGCGCGGATATCGATATGACAGGCAACGTGGGTTTTCGGCGTCAATATTCTGTTCGGAATAAGGCCTCGGGTAATTACGCGGGCCGAGCCTATCGCACCGCGCATTCACCGGCATCCGGTCCGCCGGGATCCACTTCACAGCGAACTTCAGATCGGATTGCCGCACAGTTTCACGACTGCGGGATTGGGCACTGTCACAAGTGGACGCCGACGCGGGCGCGGGAATAACGCCGTCGATCGGGGTGTTCGACATCACATGCCGAGACCCTTCACTGAGTCCGAACGTCAGGAATTCCTCGCAGGCAAGCACATTGCCGTGCTGTCGGTCGCAGCCGACGACGGCCGCCCGCCCGCCAGCGTCCCCATCTGGTACGACTACACCCCCGACGGCACCATCAGGGTCAACACCGGCGCCGAGCGCCGCAAGGCCAGGCTCATCCGCGAGGCCGGCGTGGTCACCCTCACCGTCCAGCGCGAAGAACTGCCCTACCAGTACGTCATCGTCGAGGGCACCGTCATCGACGCCACCACCCCCTCCCCGCAGGAAGCCAGAGTGGAGATCGCCACCCGCTACCTCGGCCCGGAGCAGGGCAGCGCCTTCGCCGCCCGCATGGACGGCACCCAATCCGTCCTCTTCACCATCCGCCCTGACCGCTGGATCTCCCAGGACTACTCGACCGACTGAAAGTCCCTGGGCCCCAACGGGAACCTGCCCGCAGGCCGAAACTGATTCGAGAAGCGCCGCTGATCCCCACCACCGGCGGCGCATCTCAGCGGCAACCTTGGCACCCCTAGCGGACAGAATCGTTCCGCTATCTCCGGCGGAATTACAGGTCGTTCAAGGAGGTTGGGGTGCCGAGGTCGGCGATTATTTCGGCGAGGGCGCGTAAGGGGGCGGATTCGGTGCCGGTGCGCCAGACGAGGGCGTAGGTGAGGGGGCGCATGTCGGGGATGGGGAGCCAGTTGATGTGGGGCATGGACCAGTAGTGGGTGACGTGGGCGGGAAAGCTGTGCACGATTTCGCCGGTGCTGACCAGGTCGATGAGTTCGTCGGGGCCGGTTACGCTGAGGCCGCGTTCGATTCGGCTGCCGTCGGGGGTGAAGAACGGTAGGTACTGGTCTTCCCAGTAGTCCGGCATGTCGGGGGCGGTGGCGTGTTGGAAGTCGGCGAGCATTTCCACCGATGCGTTGGAGCGCAAAGCCAATGGGTGATCGTCAGGGACGGCCAGGACGCGGGTATCGGTGAAGAGGATCGGGCCGACGGTGAGATCGGGTTCTTCGATAGGGAGCCAGATGATCAGGGCGTCGAAGTCGCCGTTGCGGAGTTTGCCGATCGGGTCGACGAAGGCGCGGCGCAGCTGTAACTCCCACTGGGGGTGCCGAGTTCGGAACGCGACCCAGTAGTGACGTAGTCCGACGGTGTTGAACGGCAGCAGCGCGACGCGCAGTCGCGCCGTTTGGTTGCGCGCCGCCATTCGAGCCCGCAGGATGCTGTCCTCCAACCCGGCGCGCACCGGGCCGAGGTCGTTGCGCAGTTGTTCACCGAGCAGTGTCAATCGAACAGACCGGTTGGTCCGATCGAAGAGCAGGCCGCCGATGTGACGCTCCTGCTTCTTGATCGCCTGGGTGATCCGCGCCGGCGTGACGCAGAGCCGCTGGGCGGTGCGCCCGAAGTGCAGCTCCTCGGCCAGCGTCAGGAAGATCTCGATGTCACGCAGTTCCACGAAGTCCCTATCTCGTTAACTCCGCGGTTAATGCGGCATTGCTGTTCTCGTCGTTGTTCGCTGCTGGCAGGCAGTACATCCTAAGACTCGAAGTCGAAGGTCACCGCGGCCGGCAAGGCATGAGCAACCACCGGCGACCGGCCCACCCGAGCAGCTCGGGCGTTCCGTGCTGCCCGGAATAAATCTTAGCACTAAGCTACTTGACGCTTATGTTCCTAGATGAGGAGTGATTGACATGGTGACTGTTGCCGGCCCCGCGGCCGCCGATTCTGTAGCCGAAAAGGTGCCGCTCCGAAGATGGTTCGCGGTCGCCGCGGTGGCGCTCGGCACCTTCTCGGTGGTGACCTCCGAGCAACTGCCCGTCGGGCTGCTCACCTCGGTCAGCGGTGCGCTCGGTGTCTCGCCGGGGACGGCGGGCCTGATGGTGACGGTGCCCGGACTGGTCGCCTCGGCGACGGCACCCATCTTGCCGGTGGCGATCGGGCGGTTGGACCGCCGCGTCGTGCTGCTCGGCCTGATCACCTTGATGGTGGCGGCGAATGTGCTGGCCGCTTTCGCGCCGAACTTCGGTCTGCTGCTGGCCGCACGTTTCCTGGTCGGCATCGCCATCGGCGGTTTCTGGGCGCTGGCCGCGGGGATCGCGGTGCGCATGGTGCCCGCGAAGTATGTTCCGCAGGCCACGGCGATCGCGTTCGGCGGCGCCACCGCGGCCAACGTACTCGGCATCCCGGCGGGGACGCTGATCGGCGAGTTGACCGACTGGCGGATCGCCTTCGGGCTGCTCGGCGGGCTGGGCCTGCTGGTGGTCGTGGCACTGCTGTGGCTGCTGCCGCGGATGCCCGCGACTGAGCCGGTGCGACTACGCACCCTCGGCGAGCAGTTCCGCAACCCCGTGGTCCGCGCCGGAGTGCTGGTGACGTTCCTGATGGTGAGCGGCCACTTCGCCGCGTTCACCTTCGTCAGCCCGATCCTGCAGTCCGTCTCGGGCATCGACAAGGCGATGGTCGGCCCGGCCTTGCTGGCCTTCGGCGTCGCGGGCATCGCAGGCAACTTCATCACCGGGGTGGCGGCGGGCCGCAACATCCGCACCACGCTGATCACCATCAGCACGGTGCTCGCCGTTGTGCTCGCCCTCGTCGCGCTCGTCGGCGGCACCCCGATCACCGGCCTAGCGCTGCTGATCGTCTGGGGCCTGGCCTTCGGCGGCATCCCGGTGGGCGTGCAGACCTGGATCCTGCAGGCCGCGCCGGGCTCCACCGAGGCGGCCACCGCGCTGAACACCGCGATGTTCAACCTGGCCATCGCGCTCGGCGCGCTGTTCGGCGGCATCATCGCCGACAACGTGGCGCTCTCGGCGGTGCTCTGGTTCGGTGCGGGGCTCAGTATCCTTGCGTCCCTGGTCGTTTCGACCACCCGGACTGCGCGCTGACGCAGGGTGCCCTGCCTGGTCGAGGGGTCAGGCAGGGCATCTCACGGCGTTCGAACCGGTTGCCCGGCAGTCCGTTCGGTGCGGGTCAGTACCGACCAGTCCCCGGCGTACAGCGCGCCTCGCGCGGTGACCGGCACCGGCAGCCGACTACTCATTGCCTGCTGTGCGGCCGCCAGGTCGCCGGGATGGTGGCCGAGCACGGTGGCACCGGCGACGCGCCCGTGTGACAGGATCAGCCGCCGATAGGAGTCGGGGCGATCGATGACGATCACCTCGTCGCCCCACTCCGGTTCGACCTTTCCGGTCGAGAACAACTCCAATCCAACACCTTTCAGGATCATGGCGGGCACGGCACCGGCGAGCGGCCGGTCGCCGCCGAGTGCGTTCACCGCGGCGATCTGCGCCTGCTCGGCCGCGACCGGCCACAGCCCGGAGACCTGTCCGTCGAGTTCGGCGATGTCGCCGGCGGCGTAAACGTCGGGGACGCGCGTGCGCATCCGATCGTCCACCAGGACACCGCGTTCGACGGGCACGCCCGCGCTACGGGCCAGATCGATATTCGGCCGGATGCCGGTGGCGGTCAGGAAGAGGTCGCAGTCGATCTCGCGGCCGTCCCGCAGCACCACCCGGCGCACTGCGGGATCGCCCAGGACGCTGACGGTTTCGGCATGCCGCAGCACCTGGATGCCGGTCCTGGTGAAATGGTCGAGCACCAATTGCGAACAGCGAGCATCGATCTGCTTGGCCAGTATCCGGTCGCCGCGATCGAGCACGGTGACCTGCAAGCCGAGCAGGTGCAGCGCGTGCGCGGCCTCCAGGCCGAGCAGCCCGCCACCGGCGACGACCGCGGTGGCACAGCGGAATTGCTGGGCGTAGGAGCGGATCCAGATCGCGTCACCGGCCTCGCGGAGCACGAAACAGCCTGGGCGCGACAGTCCTTCGATGGGTGGCAGTGCGCTGCTCGCGCCCATGGCAAGGATCAAGCGGTCGTAGGGGAGCGCCTCGCCGGTGCCGAGGAAGACCCGGCGGCCCGCGAGATCGATACTGGTGGCAAGGGTGTTCAGCCAGGTGGTGATCTGGTGATCGTCGTACCACTGCTCGGGTAGTAGGTGCAGGCCCTGCATCGCCGAGCGCCCGTACACCAGTCGCGAGATGCCCATCCGGTTGTACAGCGGGTGGGATTCCCGTCCGACGAGGTGGATTTCGCAGTCGGGGTGGTTGCGCCGCAGGAAGTCGGCGGCGGTCACGCCCGCGATGCCGTTGCCGATCACCGCGACGCTGACGATGGACCGATCGAAGCGCGTCGGTCGCAGTCTGTTCGCGCTGCCGGGTTCCGGTGTCAACGACACCTCGACGTTGCCGGTGCTGATCCGGGCGCAGCAGGCCATCCGAGTGTTGTCGGCGAAACCTAGGCGCCGCAGGGTGTTCCGCTCGTCCTGACCGGGCGGTGACAGGCAGGACATGCCGTCGAGCACCGCGACCGGATCCGCGCCGCAGACGCCCATGCGGCAGCCTGCTTCGATCGGCTGCTTACCCCGTTCGGCGACGTCGAGCAGACTCATCCCACTGTCGGCGTCCACCTGAACGCCGTCGAAGGTGACCGAAGCCGCTGGCGCGCTGGATATTTCCGGGTCTCGTGGCCGCACCTTCGGCAGCGACAGCAGGACCGGTTCGGTGCGTGTTCCGGTGCTGAGCGCGAATTGCAGTTCGACGACCCGGGTCCTGGCGATCCAGACGATCGTGGCGACCAGGATCGCGAGGCTGATCGGCCAATGCAACCACGGTGCGCTGAGCCCGGTGACCGTCGCGAACGACCGGGCCAGCGTCACTCCGGCGAACCAGTAGAAGATGTTGAGTGCCAGCGCCGAATAGCCGGCGCTGATCGTCGCGACGCTGAGCGGTGTCATCGCCTCCAGGGCGAAGAACAGGCCGACCGCGACGATCATGAACAGCCCGAGCACCGAATACCGCTGCACCAGGCTGGTTTCGGTCTTCCCGGCCAGGGTGAAGAAGCCGAGGACGAAGCCCGGTAACGCGGCCGCGAACAGCTTGCGCGGCGCGCTCCAGGCCAGTTCCGGATCGTTGAGATCCGATTGGTAGGCGGCCCGCGGTTTCAGGTCGAAGCAATTCTTGGCGCAGCCGACGCACGGCTCGCAATGACTGTTGGGCACGGTGACGAACGGTGTCTGCCCGTAGGCGCGCTGCAGCGGGAACAACGGGCAGATGCTGCTGCACCAGCCGCTCTTGCCTTTGAACAGCACGCCACCGGTGAAAGCGGCGACGGCGACCAGTAATAACACGATGCCTGCGGCCGCGCCGTTGCGATCCAATCCCGCCAGCCTGGCCCCGGCGATGCCGAAGAACAGCGTGGTTGCCCCGAGATAACCTCGGGCGTATAGCCAATCGGGCGGATTCTTGCCGCGGGTGAAGCGCAGTACCCGCGGGATCTGGTTCGTCGCGGCCAGTGGGCAGCTGTTCCGCCACAGTCCCGGCGCGATCAGAAATAGTCCCGGTAATAGCGGAACCACCACCCCGAAGAAGACGAACAACCCGCCCGCGGGTCGAACGAACATCGCGACGATCATTTCGAAGTAGACGGCCATGCTGGCGATTCGCACGAGGTGCCACATTGTCCGTGGCATGCGGGTGGGTAGTTCGGTGGCGGCGGGGAACAGATTTCGTTTCCCGGTCGGATCGATGCCCAGCATCCGAGTGGCCAGGGTGAGCAACGGCGACGGTGGCGGATCGACCGGAGGTGCGGGGGCGGGGGGTTCGCTCGGCATGTCCGGATCGATCCGGGCGAGCGGTTCGGTGACCGGCTCGTACAGCACGATGATTTCGGTGTCGCCGAGTTGCACCGTGTCGCCGGTGGTCAGCGCGGCGCGTCCGGTGAGCGGGACGCCATTGACCGTGGTGCCGTTGCGGCTACCCAGGTCGACCACCGACAGCGCCGTCGGGCTCGGCACCAGCCGTAGGTGTCGCGGCGAAATGGTGGCGTCGCGCAGTTGCTCGTTGTCGCCGTTGCGGCCGAAGGTCACCGGGCCGCTCAGCATGAGCCGCCGGGCGGCTCGCCCCGGTTCTCTGATCTCGATCAGCGGCGGACCGCTCAGCATGCCGGTACGGCCGCCGAATCTTCGGAACCCATTGTGCCAGTTGGCTGTTCGATCGGGCGGTGCGCTCATGCGGCACCGCCACTGGGCAGCGCTCGGCACCCGCTGCCCTGATCCCCAACCAACCGGCTCCGCGCATGGGCGCGCGTTTGTACCACTCTGCACATCCGGTTTGACCTCGATCGTCAGGTAAGTCAGGCGTCAGCGCGTGCACATGCGAACAGCGCTGACTGCCTGTTATCCAATGGTGATGAACTAGCGACCGATCCGCGATGGGACTTGTGTATAAGAGTACGCGAATTCATATGTCAATGCTGTGAATTCGCCGCCGGTTCAAGTGTCCGTGGCTTGCGCCTCGTGGCGTGCATTCACAGGCCGTCCGGTTCGGTCTGCGTGGGTGACCCGTTCGCGCTTCTGATCACCGGTGGTGTCGGGTACCCGGACCAGGTCCGATACCCCGCTGGTTCGGCTGCGCGCCAGTACTTCTCGACCTCGGCCAGCGTCTGGTCCGCGTGCTAAGTCTGTCAAGGGGGATCGCCATTTGCCAGCGCGTTGTCATGGCGTGTCCGATGGCGTGCGGGAGTCATGTCCGAATTCAGTTACCGCGCCTTCATTTCTTGAAGTAGCGAGCGCGATTACTAATTCAACGGCAAGGTCGAAAGAAGTCCGGGATGGTACTTCGACTTCATTCGCTGAAGTTCGCCGCAGGCGTTACCTGAAAACGACCTGCTGAGCGGCTATTCGAGCGATACGCCGTGCCGACCTCGCGAAGCGCCGGTTCGGTGCGGGCGTACCGCTCTATCCGGGCGCGGCGTGGTTACAGTGACGTGCGGCAAACCACGCTCGCGATGGATGCGGGCCGCGCAGGAGGAGGCGTCATGGATACAGGGGTCGAGGTGACACCGGTGCATTCCGCATCGGGCGCGGATCGACCGGTGCGGACCGCCGTCGTGGTCGGGGCGCTCGGTGTGGTGTTCGGTGATATCGGTACCAGCCCGATCTACACGATCCAGACGGTGTTCAACCCCGGCGATCCGCATCCGGTGCCGATCGGCACGGACAACGTGTACGGCGTTGTGTCGGTGATCTTCTGGTCGGTGATGATCATCGTCACCTTCACCTACATCTCGCTGGTGATGCGGGTGAACAACGACGGTGAGGGCGGCATCATGGCGCTCATCACGCTGCTGCGGCGGCTGGGTGGCGGGCGCGGTGGCCGGGCCGCCACCTTGCTGGCGGGGGTCGGGATCTTCGGTGCCGCCCTGTTTTTCGGCGACAGCATGATCACTCCGGCGATTTCGGTGTTGTCCGCGGTAGAGGGCCTGAAGATCGTGCAGCCCGGGCTGGAAGACCTGATCGTGCCGATCACTGCGGTGATCATCATCGTGCTGTTCATGGTGCAGCGGCGCGGCACGGCGGCGGTCGGCCGCCTGTTCGGGCCGGTGATGATCCTCTGGTTCGGGACGATCGGCGTGCTCGGTATCTCCGGCATCGCGCGGCATCCGGAAATTCTGAAGGCGCTGTCGCCGACCTATGCGGTGAGTTTCATGTTCGGGCACTTCAGTATTGCCTTCTTCGCTCTGGCCGCGATCGTGCTCGCCATCACCGGCGCGGAGGCCCTGTATGCCGACATGGGGCACTTCGGCCGAAAAGCCATAACCCGCGGCTGGCTCGGGCTGGTGCTGCCCGCATGTGTGCTGAGCTATCTCGGACAGGGTGCGCTGATTCTGGGCGACGAAAGCAACGTCGGCAGTCCGTTCTTTCTGCTCGCGCCCGGCTGGGCGCGGTTGCCGCTGGTGTTGCTGGCGACCGCCGCCACGGTGATCGCCTCGCAGGCCGTGATCACCGGCGCTTACTCGGTGGCCTCGCAGGCCGCGCAGCTCGGATATCTGCCGCGGCTCCGGATCGCGCACACCTCGGAATCGACCATCGGGCAGATCTACGTGCCGTGGATCAACTGGGTGCTGATGTTCTCGGTGCTCACGCTGGTGTTCTCCTTCCGCAGTTCCGCGGCGCTGGCCTACGCGTTCGGCATGGCGGTGACCGCGACGATCTCCATCACGACGCTGGTGTTCTTCTATCTCGCCCGGATCAAGTGGAATACGCCGCTGTGGCTGGTGCTGCTCGGCGCGATCCCGTTGCTCGCGGTCGACGCGATGTTCCTGGCGGCGAACATGACCAAGCTCGTGCACGGCGCCTGGCTGCCGCTGCTGATCGGGCTCACGGCGTTCACGGTGATGAGCACCTGGGCCCGCGGTCGCGACGTGGTCACCCGCGCGCGGGAGGCGAAGGAGGGCCCGCTGCGCGAGTTCGTCGACGAATTGCAGGACCGCAAGCCGCCTTTGGTGCGGGTCCCCGGCACGGCGGTGTTCCTCAACCGCGGCAAAGCGACCGCGCCGCTGGCGATGCGGGCCAACGTCGAGCACAATCACGTGCTGCACGAGCACGTGGTGATCCTGGCGATCGACACGCTGCCGGTGCCGAGGGTGCCCGACGCGCAGCGCACCGAGATCGACGCGCTCGGCTACGTCGACGACGGAATCATCCATGTGACGGCACATTTCGGCTACATGGAGACGCCGAACATCCCGGGCATCCTGCGCCTGCTCGATCCGGCGCAGACCGAAGGGCGGATCTCGGTCGACGACGCGTCCTACTTCCTGTCGAAGATCGAGCTGAAGCGCGGACCCGAACCGACGATGGCGGACTGGCGCAAGCGATTGTTCATCGCGACGTCCTACATCACCGCCGACGCCGCCGAGTACTTCGGGTTGCCGGGGGAGCGGACCGTGATCATGGGTGAGCGGGTCGAGGTGTAACGCGCAAATCTGTTGTCGATCAGCGTGATACCGAGTACGGACCGGTCGGGACTGGTTCGTACCTCGGCCGCCGCGCGATGGCTGTAGGTCGTTTGGTGGACATCGCGTTCCCGTGCGTATCGATAAGCTGTTGTTACGCAGAAGCTTTCGTGATGCGCGAGACTGGTGATCCGAAATTGACGTGTTCGACGGAATGACGAATCGTCTCGACCCGACGCTGCTCGGCCGGGTCGAGCATCTGAAACAACGCGTCACCGCCGCCGAGGAGTCGGGTTCGCTCGATGAGGTGCGCGCGACCTTGGCCGAATTGAACCTGTTCGTCCTGGAATTCGTGCCGACGATGGGCGCCGATCTCGAGAAGTCGTTGATCGGCACACAGGTGCTGCGCTGGGCGATTGTCCTGGAATCGCAACTGCCGGAGTGCAATTGGTTCCGGGTGGCGCTGACCGCGACGATGCATGCCGGCGCCTACGCGCACGCGGTGGCCCAGTTCTGGCAGCATGACGAAACCCAGATGCCGCTGCGCGCGGCCAATCAGCTCGCCTTCGAGCTCGGCGCCTACGCGAATCACCGCTGCTCGATGCCCGCGTTCGCGCCGATGCTGCTGGAGAACGTCTCGGGCAGCCTGTATCTGGCGACGCAGGTGATGACCGCCATTCGCGCGTTCGACCCCGACCCGCAGCAGCTGATCGAACTCTCGCAAGAGGATCAGCACTGGGGCGCGCCCCTCCGATCGGAGCAATTCTGGGATCACCGGGACAGCGACACCCGAATGATCAACCGGCAGTTGGAGGAGTTCCGGGCCCGCCAGGTGAAACAGGTGGAGGCGGCACCCGTCCACCGCATCACGCTGGAAGCCGATGCCCGGCACTGTGTTACCGAGCTCGCGGCGATGCGCTCGGGACGTGACATCGTCTACGTCGTCGCAACTCCGGTCGGCGGCGCGGCATTTCGCACCTACGGTGACAGCGCACGTATCGGCCGAACCGTCAGCATCGACCTTCCTCGCTTCACGAGCGAGCGGGTGCGCGCGTGGCAGGCCCGTCTCAGCGACCTCTACCGGCGGCGGGAGATCGACGGTCCGGGTGCCGCGATACTGCACAACGAACTCACCGAGGTCCTGACCGAACTCGGCGCGGCGAGCCTGGCGGTCGTCCGAGCGCACTGGCCCGACCTGACGGCTTTCGCGCTCGCCCCGGTCGGCGCGGCGGCCACCCTGCCGCTCGGCGGCGCACTGGTGGACGAGCGGCCCGCCCAGTTGCAGTTCGAGATGACCGTCGTACCCAGCGCGAGCATCTTCCTTTCCGCCACTTTGCCGCCCAGACCGACCTCGCGTCTCGTAGTGGTCGCGGCGGACCCGTCGACCGGCGACGACTTCCTGCCTCACATCGGGCCGGAAGGCGACGCGATAGCCGCGATACACGGGACACAGGCGGTGAACCCGCGACCACCCGGCGCTGCTCCGCACCCGCACGACGCACCTGCTCGCATCCGCTCGATGACACCGAGCAGACAACGCGAAATCGCCGACTACCAAGCCCTTTACCTGGGAGCACCACACCCGGACGGCGGCATCCTCGACACCATCGAACAGGCCGCCGTCGTGCACTTCGCCTGCCATGGTGTGCTGGTCCAGGAGCCGGTGTTCAACTCGGTGCTACTCCTCGGCGAGAACCCGATCTCACTCAGCGAATTCCTCGTCCGCCCGGTGGCACCGGGCGGGGTGATCGTCCTGTCCGCCTGCCACGTCGGAGGAGCGGTGACAACCCTGCCGAACGAACTACTGGGCTTCCCAGCGGTGTTCCTGTCGGCCGGCGCACGCACCGTAATCGCTTCCGCGCTACCGGTTATCGATTCCCGCGCGACGATCGCGTTCCTGGCAGATCTGCACCGCGCACTGCAGGCGGGCGACGAAGGTCGCGTCGCACTCGGCGCGGCGATCACGGCATCGTTCGAGCGCGGCGATCGCAGCTTCACCTGGGCCGGTTTCACCGCATACGGTGCGTAAACAGCACGGCACCCCGCGAACTGCATCAGTTCGCGGGGTGCCGCACGAGTTGACCGATCAGGCCAGGTCGAACCGGTCGAGGTTCATCACCTTGTCCCACGCGGCGACGAAGTCCTGCACGAACTTCTCCTTCGCGTCATCGGTGGCGTAGACCTCAGCGAGCGCGCGCAGCTGCGAGTTGGACCCGAAGACCAGGTCGACCCGGCTGCCGGTCCAGGTGGTCGCGCCGGTGGCGCGGTCCTTGCCCTCGTAGGTGCCCTCGTCGGCCGAGGTCGGCTCCCACTTCGTGCCCATGTCGAGCAGGTTCACGAAGAAGTCGTTGGTCAACGACCCCGGGGTGGCGGTGAAGACGCCGAGCGAGGACTCGTGGTAGTTCGCGCCGAGCACGCGCAGACCGCCGATCAGGACGGTCAGCTCGGGTGCGCTCAGCGTGAGCAGGTTCGCCTTGTCGATCAGCAGGTACTCGGCGGGCAACTGGTTGCCCTTGCCGAGGTAGTTGCGGAAGCCGTCGGCGCTCGGCTCCATCGCGGCGAAGGATTCCACGTCGGTCTGTTCCTGCGTGGCATCGGTACGACCCGGGGCGAACGGCACCTCGATGTCGAAACCGGCGGCCTTGGCGGCCTGTTCGACCGCCGCGACGCCGCCGAGCACCACGAGGTCGGCGAACGACACTCGCGTGTTCCCGGTCTGCGCCGAGTTGAACGCCTCCTGGATGCCTTCCAGCACGGGCACCACCAGCGTGAGCTGATCGGGCTCGTTGACGTCCCAGCCGCGCTGCGGCTGCAGCCGCAGGCGGCCGCCGTTGGCGCCGCCGCGCTTGTCACTGCCGCGGAACGAGGACGCGGCGGCCCACGCGGTCGAGACAAGTTGCGGCACAGTCAGACCCGACGCCAGGATCTGGCTCTTGAGGGTGGCGATATCGGCCGCCCCGATGAGGTCGTGCGTCACCGCGGGAACCGGATCCTGCCAGAGCAGCGTCTCCTGCGGGACCAGCGGGCCGAGGTAGCGGACGATCGGGCCCATGTCGCGGTGGGTCAGCTTGTACCAGGCCTTCGAGAACTCCGCCGCGAGCTCTTCGGGGTGGTCGAGCCAGCGACGGGTGATCTGCTCGTAGATCGGATCCACGCGCAGCGAGAGGTCCGTGGTGAGCATGACCGGGGTGTGCGACTTCGAGGAGTCGTGCGCGTCGGGCACGGTGCCCGCGCCGCCGCCGTCCTTCGGAATCCATTGCCACGCACCGGCGGGGCTCTTCGTCTTCTCCCACTCGTAGCCGTAGAGGGTCTCGACGAAGCTGTTGTCCCAGGTCCGCGGGGTCGGCGTCCAGGCGCCCTCCAGACCGCTGGTGATCGCGTCCTTGCCGACGCCGGTGTTGAAGGTGCTGCGCCAGCCGAGGCCCTGCTCCTCCAGCGGGGCGGCCTCGGGCTCGGGGCCGACGTGATCGGCCGGGCCCGCGCCGTGCGTCTTGCCGAAGGTGTGGCCGCCCGCGATCAGCGCGGCGGTCTCGATGTCGTTCATCGCCATCCGGCGGAACGTCTCGCGGATGTCGGTGGCCGCGAGCAGCGGATCCGGATTGCCGTTGGGCCCTTCCGGATTCACGTAGATCAGACCCATTTGCACTGCGGCGAGCGGGTTTTCGAGGTCGCGCTTGCCGGTGTAGCGCTCGTCGCCGCCGAGCCAGGTGTGCTCGGGACCCCAGTAGACGTCCTCCTCGGGCTCCCACTGGTCGACGCGACCGCCACCGAAACCGAAGGTCTCGAAGCCCATCGACTCGAGCGCGACGTTGCCCGTGTAGACGATCAGGTCGGCCCAGGACAGTTTCTTGCCGTACTTCTTCTTGACCGGCCAGAGCAGGCGGCGGGCCTTGTCCAGGCTCGCGTTGTCGGGCCAGCTGTTCAGCGGCGCGAACCGCTGCATGCCCGCACCGGCTCCGCCGCGGCCGTCGTTGATGCGGTAGGTGCCTGCGGCGTGCCAGGCCATCCGGATGAAGAACGGACCGTAGTGGCCGTAGTCGGCGGGCCACCAGTCCTGCGAGGTCGTCATCACGGCCTCGATGTCCTGCTTCACCGCGGCCAGATCGAGCGTCTTGAATTCCGCAGCGTAGTTGTAGTCCGCGTCCATCGGGTTGGCGACGGCGGGATTCTTCTGCAGGATCTTCAGGTTGAGCTGGTTCGGCCACCAGTCACGGTTGCTGCCACCCTCGGTCGGGTACTTGAGGCGGGCAGACGTTACGGGGCAACCGCTTTGCGCGGGCTCCGTGCTGGCCTCTCCGATGGGCGGGGTTTCCTCGGGCACGGCAATTCCTTTCGGGAGTGAGTGAATCGGGCTGTGTTCACGGGTTGGGTAGCGACGCCGGTAGCGCCGCGCAGGCCGGGCATAGGCCCCAGTAGATGACCTCGGCCTCATCGAGGACGAAACCGTTGTCGTCCGCAGCGGTCAGGCACGGCGCCTCGCCGACGGCGCACTCGACGTCGACGATGACGCCGCAGGACCGGCAGACCAGGTGGTGGTGGTTGTCGCCGACGCGCGTCTCATAGCGCGCCACGGTGCCCATCGGCTGGATGCGCCGGAGCAGTTTCGCGGCGGTCAGTGCGCGCAGCACGTCGTATACCGCCTGGTGCGAGACCGCGCCGAGGGTCTGGCGCACGTGGCCGAGGATGGTGTCCGTATCGGCGTGGGGGTGGGCGTGCACGGCGGTGAGCACCGCTAGTCGCGGTGCCGTCACCCGCAGAGCCGCGCCGCGCAGCATCCGCTCGAATTCGGCTGAGTTGGACACGTTCCGAAGTATTACTCATTCAAGTCTTGGCCGCGGCGGTTTCCGGAAATTCGTGCCGAGATGCGGGTCTGCCCAGGTGGACCCGCATGGGACAAATGTCTAAGACGCTGGTATTCTCCTCTGATGGGCAATCGCGAAGACCTGTTGGCCGGAGCGCGCAAGGCCGTGCTCGAACGCGGCCTCGCCAAAACCACCGCGCGCGATATCGCGGGCGCCGCCGGGGTCAGCCTGGCCGCCATCGGCTACCACTTCGGTTCGAAGGATCGGCTGATCACCGAGGCGATCGCCGAGGGGCTCGGCGGCGAGGTCGGCGACGGCATGGAGGCGGCGATCCGGGCCGGGGGCGCGGGGAGAACGCTGCGGGAGTCGGTGGCGCCCACCTGGGCCGGGCTGCTCGAGGTGATCCGCACCAACCACGAGGCGCTGCTGTTGAGCGCGGAGAACGGCATGCTCATCGCCCGGTCGCCCGAGTCGAAGGAGTTCATGGCGCAGGCCACCGAGACCGCGATCAGCGACCTCGCGGACGTCTTGCGCGAGACGCATCCCGAGGTGTCGGTCGAGCAGGCGCGAGCTGTCGCCACGCTGTACTTCAATCTTTTTCAAGGGTTCGCGATGACGCAACTGATCGCGCCCGCCGCCGCGACGGTGGACGGCGAGCAGCTCGCGCTCGCGGTGGAAGCATTGTGCGACATGTGATTACGCGGCCGCGACCTGTGCGCTGATCTGGGTCAGCACCGCCTCGACATGATCGGTGAGGAAGAAGTGCCCGCCGTTGAACACCGTCATCTCGAACCGGCCGCTGGTGTGCTCGGCCCAGGCCTGCGCTTCGTCGAGGGTCACCTCGGGATCGTCGTCACCGGTCAGCACGGTGATCGGGCAGGTCAGCGGCGGTCCCGGTCGCATGCGGTAGGTCTCGACGGCCTTGTAGTCGCCGCGAATCGTCGGCAGGATCAGGCGCAGCATTTCCGCGTCGTCGAGGACCTTGGCGTCGGTGCCGCTCAGTTGCCCGATCTGCTCGATGAGGGCGCGGTCGTCGAAGCGGTGGAAGTTGGTGTCGCGATGCCGGGACGGTGCCATGCGGCCGGACGCGAACAGGGCAAGCGGATGCGCGCCTGTGGCCGATAGTCGTTGGGCCACTTCGAATCCCAGCGTGGCGCCCAGGCTGTGGCCGAACAGGGTGAACGGCCGGTCCAGCCACGGAGTCAGCTGCTCGACCACCAGGTCGGCCAGTTCGTGGATGTCCTCGACGCACGGCTCGTTGCGCCGATCCATCCGGCCCGGGTATTGGATCGCGAGTACGTCGATGTCCGGGGACAGCGCACGGGAGACCGGAAAGTAGTAGGTGGCCGAGCCGCCGGCGTGCGGGAAGCAGATCAGCCGGGTCGCGGCGTCGGGGGCCGGATGGAAGCGTCGGACCCACGCATCGGTTTTCGCCGTGCTCATTCGTCACTCCCTCACTGTGTTTCCTCGAACCAACCCAGTATTGCCGGGAGTCCGCCGACGCGCACGGTGTCCGGTGTCCCGGCTACCAGCAGACCACTACTTGGGCACGGTGCGAATCGCTGTGGCGGAGTGGAGGTTCCGGCGCCTAAGTGCGGTCGAGTGGGTTGGCCGAGACTCGGGTGGCCATTCCGCTGCGCAGGGCCGCCGCGGGCGAGCTGGTCGGTTTACGACCGGCCTGGGCCTGGAAGCAGGCGAGAAATTCTTCGGGAAGCCCGAGTCGGGGGTGGCGTTCGAGAACGCTGCTCCGGAACTCCGGCGGCAGCGCGTCGCATCCTCGGCCCGAGATGTCCACCGAGGTCCCGTGTTCCAGCAGATGGCCTTCGGGGTCGATCGCGACGTCGACGCTGTCCGCCATGTGCGCGACGATCACCTCGGAGACGCGCACCCGCCGTGGCACCGGCCAACCGGCGGCGGCGCCGAAGACCCAGGCCAGGTGGCCGCCGGAGATCTCGAACGAGAGACTGGCATTGTCGAACTCGTCGACCAGGCCGAGGTCGTGCAGCAGCGCCGCGACATAGAGCAGTTCGGCGTCGAAGTCGATGCCGTTCAGCTCGGCGTGACCCGCGGACCACAGATTCGAGCGGATCGAATGGTTGAACAGGGCGGGCGTGCAGTAGGCCGCCGCGACTTCGGTCGCCGCGCGGCAACTCACGGAATCCGGAATCGTGATGTCTTCGAGCTTCACGGGCTTATTGTGCCAGGCGGTTCTGCACAGGATCTCCACGTTTGACGCCAGGGAACTGCACAAGCGTTGCCTAAGTTTGCCTTCAAGTTCGCCGCCGGGCGAGCCGACGAGCAGGGAGGCCGGTATGCAGGGTGTGGACGAGTTCTCGCGGTGGGCAACCGAATTCGAGGCGAAACAGGTCGCGCGGGCGGCGGCGGGGGATCCGGATTGGGCGCGGGGTGCGCGGCTCGATCCGGCGGTGGCGCGCAGCGTGCAACGGTTCCAGGTCGGCGAGAGTGGGGACGGGGCGAATCTGATCGCGAAGGCCGGAGCAGCAGGAGATCCGGCGTACTCCGCCGCCGTGCGGCTGTTCGTCGCCGAGGAGATCAATCACGCGCGGATGTTGGGTTTGCTGCTCGAGGCGGGCGGGTCTGCGACTATTCACGCGCACTGGAGCGACACGGTGTTCGTTCGGCTCCGGCGTGCGCTGGGTCTGCGGCTGGAATTGATGGTGCTGATGGTCGCCGAGGTGGTTGCGCTGCGGTACTACCGCGCACTGCGCGACGGCACCGATGATGCGTTGACCGCTCAGGTCGCCGGGTTGATCCTGAACGACGAATTGCGGCACGTGCCGTTCCATTGTCACCGGCTGCGGGTCGCGTTCGCGAACACCTCCGGCCTGGCCCGGCTGATTCCGGTCTTGCTGTGGTGGATCGTGCTGGTCGGCGCCACGATGGTGGTCGCGGCGGACCACGGGCCCGCGTTGCGGCAGCTGGGTGTCAGCCGCGGCGGGTTCGTGCTCGATGTCATCGCCTTGTTCAAAGGTATTGTGCCGACTGCTGTTTCGACGGGCACCCGGGCGATCCCGGACAGCGGGCCGGTGCCGTTGCGTGCGGCGCTCGGGTTCTCGAAGCACTGATATCGGATGAAACCGACACGCTGATCCGGCCGCATGCGCCCGGCGAGATACGCCGCCGCGCACCGGTTTTGGTTTGCCAGGCCCGCCTGTTCTGGCAGGGTGTCAGATGTGACCGAGTTCAGCGACAGGGGCAAGCTGATGTACCTGGTCGAAATCTCCGAGGACGACCGGGGTAGCCCGCTGTGGTGGCAGGTGACCAACACCGGTGGCGCCGCGCAGGTAGCGGCCGCATTGGTCGAGATGGCGGTCCGCCTGGAGCTCGAGTTGCCCTACCATCCCAGCGAGGTCCGCTGCTGGTACCGCTACGAGGTGAGCTGGCCCGACGGTGTGATCCTGGAAGGCTTCGAGGGCGCGGTCGAACCCCTGCTCATCCCCGATGACCTCCGCGCGCTCGCCCGCTCGGTGATCTCGGTGACCGTCCGCGATCGGCGACGACGTATCGAATAGTGGCTCACGGCTTTGCATCCCATCATCGGATGATCGGGGTTAAGGTGCGGGATGCGTCGAAAGACGGCGGGGTGGGGTGTAGCCAAGGTCCTCGGAGACCGCAACGCGGGACTTTATCTCAGCGGAGTGATTGTCTCCGGGTTCGGCGACTCGGCGATGTTGCTGGTCGCCGGGGTCTGGGTCAAGTCGCTCACCGGCTCCAACAGCCTCGCCGCCCTCGTCAATTTTTGTGTGTGGCTCCCTACGCTTTTCGGACCTGCGATCGGCACGGTTGCCGACCGGGTCCGACGGCGCCGGCTGTTGATCGTCACCAAACTGACCCTGGCCGCGGTGCTGACGGTGTTGTTCGGCCTGCACTCGCGCGAATGGGTGTGGTTGCTGTTCGCGGTGCTCACCGTGGTGGGGATCGGGGCGGTGCTCGCCGACGCGGCGGAGATCGCGTTGGTCGCCACCGCCGTGCCGGCAGAATTGCGCGCGGACTTCAACGGGCTGGTACGCACGGCGATCGAGAGTATGAAACTCGTTGCGCCCGCGGCCGGAGTCGGCATTTTCGTCGGCTTCGGTGGCACCGCGGTCGCGCTGCTGGACTCGGTGACCTTTCTGCTTGCCGCCGCAGCGTTCGCGTTCCTCCGAATCCATGAGCCGCCACCTGTCAAGCCGATCGGCCGGACTTGGCGGGCCGAGCTTGCCGCGGGTGTCCGGTATATCGGGCAGCACCGGGCGCTGCGCTCGTTGGTCCTCGCGGGTGGGATGACCATGGCGGCGTCCAGCCTGAGTAGCAGTGCGACCTTCGCGATGCTCGACACGGGTCTGCATCGTTCCGCCACCTTCGTCGGTGTCCTGACGCCGGTGCAGGGGCTCGGGTCGGTCGTGAGCGGTCTCCTGGCCGGCGCATTGCTCCGGCGAACCTCCGACCGGACGTTCGCAGCGTGCGGCATCGCCCTTTTCGCACTCGGCGTTCTCGCGCGAACAACCCCGTGGTTTCCCGTTGTCCTCGGCGGCAGCCTCGCGATCGGTCTCGGACTGCCCTGCCCGCTCATCACCGCGTTCACCGCGGTACAGCGCGACACTCCGAACGAGCTGCTCGGTCGGGTCGCGGCCACCACGAATACCTTGGTCTTCGCGCCGATTACGGTGGCGCTGCCGCTGGGCAGCGCGATGGTGGCCGCGTTCGACTACCGAGTGCAGACCGTCGGCGCCGGGATACTGGCATTCGCGGCAGCCGCCGTCGTACTGATCGGGGAGTGACTACGGGACGCCGACCGGGGTCAGGCAGCTGGCCGGCGGGTCGATCTGGATGCAGAGGGCCGGGGCGCGGGTGGGGCGGTAGTCGGCGGGGACGCCGCCGTCGCCGATGAGCTGGGTGTAGGTGCCGACGGCGTCGGTGGGGCGGCGGCCGAGGCCGGGGTCGGTGCGCACGTCGACCGTGTAGAGGCCGAATCGTGGTGTGTAGCTGCCCCATTCGTAGTTGTCGGTGAGGCTCCAGTAGTTGTAGCCGATGACGTTCATGCCGTCGGCCTTGGCGCGCTGGATCCAGTAGACGGTGTCGCGCAGGTGATCGCTGCGGGAGTAGCCGTCGGCGCGCGGGCGGCCGTTGTCGGTGGGCATGCCGTTCTCGACGATATAGAGCGGCTTGCCGGGGAAGCGGCGCGAATAGTGTTGCAGCGCATAGTAGATGCCCTCGGTGCGCAACGGCAGATCCCAGATGTTCATGCCGGGCAGGTTCGGCGCGGCGGAGCCGAGGGCCCGGGTGATGGAACTGAGCAGCGATTGCGCGGGATCGAAGGCGAAGTAGTAGTCGATGCCGACATAGTCGAGCCTGCCCCCGATGCGATCGAGATATGGCCCGTTGACCTGGTCTTCCGAGCCCGCGACATAACCGACGTTGCTGGTCACCTGCGCGCCGGGCTGGACCTGGTGGATGTAGTCGTAGATGGCGTTGTGCGACTGTGCGATCCGGTCCAGCATGTCACCGGGATTGGTGGCGTTCAGCCGGACTTCCTGCGAGACATAGGCGGCGGGCTCGTTCACCGTGACCCACAGCGGGTTACGGGAGGCGTAGTGATCGACCACCCTGCGCATGTTGTCCAGCCAGTCGCCGACCATGCCCGGATTGCGCCAGCCGCCGCGGTCGGCCGCCCAGCCCGGGTACACCCAATGGTCGAGGGTGATCATCGGCCGCATCCCGGCCTGTTCGATCTTCGCGATGACGGCATCGTAGAAACGGAATGCGTTCTCGTCCCAGACTCCTGGCGCGGGCTCCACCCGGGCCCATTCGATCCCGATCCGGAACACCCGCACACCGAGCCCGGCCGCGGCGTCGATATCCGAGGCGTAGCGGTCATAGAAGTCGACCGAGTCCTGCACCGCGTCGTAGTCGGGGTGCGCGGGGATGTAGCGCGTCCAATTGCTGTCGGTCGCATGGCCTTCGGATTGGAATCCGGAGGACGCCACGCCCCAGAGAAAGCCGCTGTCCAGCGGCGCGGCGGCCGGCTGGATCGGCGGGGCCGCAGAAGCGTTCGTGCACAACATCATCGTCGACGCAGCGGCGGCGAGTACGGCCAAGGCATACCTACGGAACCGGAATCGCATCACCTCAGGGTAACTGGATGCGCGCCAGGGACAGGTGGATCGCACGATAGTCGGTGCTCGTCTCCGCGAGTCGCCGCCCCGTGGCGCGCAAATGTGGCAGGGACGCACACGGTTTCGCGCATCGAAGGTTCTGGTACTTTGGACGAAGATGCCGGAAACCCGCCAGGTCTCAGCCGAGTTCGATTTCGACACGACCAAGCACGGCCGGATGGGCCATGGGACGCATATCGCCGTGCATCGGCACGGACAGTTCCTGTATCCGTCCACCGGTGTGCTGGCGACCACGACCGAACTCGGCACCTGGGTGGCACCCGCGGATCGGCTCACTTGGACGCCGCCCGGATTCGAGCACAGTCACCGTGCGTACGGGGAAAAAGTCGTCGTCGGGGCCGGGCTCGCATTGTTCGTATGATTCGCACTGTGGTGACATTGGATGAGGTGGTGGCGTCGTTCTGGGATGACTCCGGGTATGGGGTTCTCGGTTCGTTGACCGATGCGGCGATTCGGGAGGCCGAGGAGCAGTTGGGGGTTGCGTTGCCCGGGTCGTTGGTGCGGCTCTTGCGGGTGCAGAACGGTGGGGCCGTCGCCGAGCGGTGGAGTGCGCTGCCGGTTTCGGTGCCGACGCTGGGGTTCGATCCGTACGTGCCGTTGGACGAGGTCATGGGGATCGGTCGGGCCGACGGCCGTTTGACGTTGTTGGATACGCCATATTTGGTGGAGGAGTGGGGGCTGCCCGCGCCGATTGTGCTGCTGGATGGGGACGGGCACTACTGGGTTGGGCTGGACTATCGCGGTTGTGGGCCGCAGGGTGAGCCGTCGGTGGCGTTGTTCGATGCGGATCGGGAGACCTCGGTGGTCCTCGTGCCGGACTTCGAGACGTTCCTGCGCGGACTGACCTCGGCCGAGGCGTTTGAATGAAACTGCCCGAGCTTCCTGATCTGCCGGTTCGCGGTGCGCTCGATCGGATTGTCGGGACGTTGGCGGAGCGCGAGACCGCGGTGCTGGTCGCGCCGCCGGGGACCGGGAAGACGACGTTGGTGCCGTTGGCGTTGGCGGCGGGGACTGCGGGGCGGGTGTTGGTGGCCGAGCCGCGGCGGTTGGCGGCTCGCGCGGCGGCGGGGCGGATGGCCTCGCTGCTGGGGGAGTCGGTGGGGGAGACCGTCGGGTATTCGGTGCGCGGGGATCGGCGGGTGGGGAAGGGGACACGGATCGAGGTCGTCACGTCGGGGTTGCTGGTGCGGCGGTTGCAGGGCGATCCCGAGTTGGCGGGGGTGGATGTGGTGGTGCTCGACGAGTGCCACGAGCGGCATCTCGACGCGGATCTGTTGCTGGCGTTGCTGCTCGATGCGCGGGCCGGGTTGCGGCCGGATCTTCGGGTGCTCGCCATGTCGGCGACTGTTGCGGCTGAACGGCTTTCGGTGCTGCTGGGGGCGGCGCCGGTGCTGCAGGTCGAGGGGCGGACCTATCCGGTTGAGATGACGTATGTTCCGTCGTTGCCACGGGAGCGGGTCGAGGCGCAGGTGGCTCGCGCGACCCGGGCCGCGCTCGCCGGAACCGACGGCGACGTGCTGGTCTTCCTGCCCGGTGCGGCCGAAATTCGCCGGACGACAACACTTCTGGCCGACCTGGACGGCGTGGACGTGGTGCCGTTGCACGGCAGGCTCTCCGCCGCCGGGCAGGACACGGCGTTGCGGCCAGGGCCGCGGCGGCGAGTGGTGTTGTCCACGGCGGTCGCGGAATCCAGCTTGACGGTGCCCGGCGTGCGGGCGGTGGTGGATTCGGGACTGGCGCGGGTGCCGCGCATCGATCGGGGGCGCGGACTGTCCGGCCTTGCGACGGTTCGAGTTTCGGCGGCGGTGGCGGAGCAGCGCGCCGGGCGGGCCGGGCGGGAAGCGCCGGGCCGGGTGTGGCGCTGCTGGCCGGAACATGAAAACGGCACGCTGCCCGCGTATCCGGAGCCGGAGATTCGGACGGCGGATCTGACCCGGCTTGCGCTGGAACTGGCGTGCTGGGGCACGGCCGACGGTCATGGTCTGGCCTGGTGGGATGCGCCGCCGCCCGGCGGGCTGGCGGCGGGCCGGGAGGTGTTGCGCGCGTTGGGCGCCGTCGACGAGGACGGCGCGGTGACAGATCGGGGGCGGCGCATCGCCCGGATCGGGTTGCACCCCCGGTTGGCACGGGCATTGCTCGACGGGGCGGCCGTGGTCGGTGCGCAGGCGGCGGCGGAAGTGGTGACCGTCCTCGACGACGACACCCTGATCGCCGGAGTCGATCTCACGGCAGGTCTGCGGGTGCTGCGGCGCGAGCGACCGGCGCGCTGGCGGCGTGAGGTCGAACGGCTGGCCCGCCTGGTCGATGCGTCGGACGGCGTCGACGATCCGGCTTTCGTTGTCGCACTTGCTCATCCGGAAAGACTGGCGCGACGACGCGGTCCGGGATCGTCGAGCTACCTCATGGTCGGTGGCACCGCGGTGACGTTGCCGCCCGGCTCCGGCATGGGCGATGCGGAATGGCTGGCGGTCGGCGTGGCAACGCGCGATCCGGGTCGTTCCGACGGGTGGATACGGTTGGCCGCGGTCGCGGACGAACAACTGGCCCGCCGTGCCGCGTCGAGTCTGCTGACGACCGTCGACGAGGTCGATTGGATCGACGGCGAGGTGGTCGCCCGTCGAGTCGAGCGACTGGGAGCGATCGTGTTGTCGGAGAAACGGATTCGCGAACCAGATCGCCAATTGCTCGCCGCCGCACTGCGTCGCGGACTGAGCGCGACCGGTCTCGGCGTGCTGCGCTGGAATGCCGACGCGATCACCTTCCGTCAGCGTCTCGAATTCCTGCATCGCGTCTTCGGAAGCCCTTGGCCCGCAGTCGATGACGAGTCGTTGCTCGCCGCAGCCGACAGCTGGCTCGGTCCCGAACTGGCCACCGCGCGCAACCGCGCCGACCTCGAACGCATCGACGCCGGCCAGGCCCTGCGCCGCCTACTGCCCTGGCCCGAGGCCACCCGCCTGGACGAACTCGCGCCCGAACGTTTGCTGGTCCCGTCCGGCAGCCGCCCCCGCCTCGACTACTCGACCGACCCGCCGGTCCTCGCGGTCAAGGTGCAGGAAGTCTTCGGCTGGACCGATACCCCGCGCCTGGCCGACGGCCGCGTCCCCATCCTGCTGCACCTGCTCTCACCGGCCCAACGCCCGGTCGCGGTCACCGCCGACCTGACCTCCTTCTGGCGCACCGGCTGGCCCCAGGTCCGCGCGGACCTACGCGGCCGCTACCCCAAACACGCTTGGCCGGAAGACCCCACCACCGTCCCCGCCCATCGCGGCACCGCCCGCAACGCAGGCCGCGGTTAGCCGGGGTCCACCGCCAGCATGCCGAACCGACTGACATTCGCGTGGTTGTGCCCATCCGGACTGGTGATCACGACCTCGGTCGGATTGGTCAGCGCGATACAACAGTAGTTGTCCCGATCCTGCTGAATACTGATCGACAACAGCCGCCGATTAACCGACTGCTGCCAATCCTCCATGCACTCGAACAACCCACGCATAGAAGGATTTTCGAAGTAGATAAGATTGCATTTGTTCATATCCGACATGAGACGTTCTCCATTCGTGCCGCAGGGAAGTCCGCACCATCCCCTCGCATCCATCGTAGAACGCCACGAATGTTGCTCTAACGCAATGTATTCAGATCGTATTGAGAGCTCAGCCCACCTTGCCGGACATGTCGTACTCCTGGTAGATCTGGGCGGCGTTTTCCGGAGTCACGCGCGTCGTCGACAGCACCTGCTTCTTCTCGACCGACTGGTTGTGCAGCAGCTTCACCAAGGTGTCGACCGCTTGTTCGGCACCGGTCGGATACACGAATGTGGTCAGCAGCTGGCCGTTTTGGACCGCGCGGATGCCGCCGGTGGGGATGGCGAGGCCGTCTACCCCGATGATCTGGATGGACCCGGCCTTGCCCGCGCCCTGGATGGCGAGTTGGGCGCCGAGCGCCATGTCGTCGTTGTGCGCGTAGACGAGGCCGATCTTGTCACCCTTGGACAGCCATTGCTGCATGACCGTGGTGGCGTTGGCCTTCAGCCATTTGGCTTCCTGCTCCTCGATGATGGTGAGGTTGTGGCCCGCGATGGCGTCGCGGAAACCCTTGTCGCGGTCGATCTGTGGCTGATCGGACAGGATGCCGCGGAGCTCGACGACGTTGCCGCCGTTGGGCAGCGCCTGCACGGCCGCCTCGCCGGCCAGCTTGCCGATGGCGTAGTTGTCGCCGCCGATGAACGCGCTGTAGCAGTCGGTGCTGACGGTACGGTCGAGGATAATCACCGGGATCTTCGCGTCGCAGGCTTGCTGCACGGCGGCGGTGAGCGGTGCGGGTTCGTTGGGCGAGACGATGAGCGCGTTGACCTTCTGCTGGATGAAGGTTTGCACCTGACTGACCTGCGTCGCGCTGTCCTGGTGCGCATCGGTGATGGGGAGCAGTTTGAGGTCGGGGTGCTGCTTGGCGAAGTACTGCAGCTGCAGGTTCAGTTGCGCACGGTAGGGCTCGGCATTGTTCGACTGCGAGTAGCCGACGACGAACTGGCCGCCGTCGGAGGGGCTCGGTGGGCTGGACGCGCAGGCCGTAGCTGCGACGGCCGCCGTACACAGCGCGATCGCCATGAGAACCGAGCGACGAGTGGATGACATGTGTACTCCTGGAACGGATTTGGATGGGAGGACTCCGGCGCACTGGCCTCGGTCGGGAACGGCATCGGGTGCCGTTCGCTTACTCGCGGTTGACGATCTCCGGTCGCCGGGGTAGCCACCGCGCGATCGGCCCGCTGAGACCGCGGAAGAAGCCGGGTCGCTGCAGCACCACGGCGACCACGACGATCAGGCCCTTGATGATCAGCTGCAGGTTGTCGCTGACCGCGTTCAGGCCGAGCACGTTGTCGAGCAGGGTCAGGATGAGCGCCCCGACGAAAGTGCCGGTGATGGTGCCCTTTCCGCCCGCCAGGCTGGCACCGCCGATGACCGCGGCGGCGATGGCGTCCAGCTCGTACCCGGCACCGGCCAGTGGGTCGCCTGACGCGCGATAGGCGGCGTCGATCGGTCCGGCGAATCCGGCGAGCATCCCGGACAGGGTGAACACCGCGATCACGACCAGCGTCACGTTGACACCGGAAAGTCTTGCGGCAGTCGGATTTCCGCCGACCGCGTAGATGTGCCGGCCGAAGGTGGTCTTGGACAGCACGAGCTGAGCGACGATGCAGACGCCGACCAGAGCGAGTACCGGATAAGGGATCCCGGACGTACCGAACAGCGGCAGCCAGGTCCCTTTGAACAGGGTGTGGCCGGGCGTACCGAGCAGCGCGAACTCGGACGAGGTGGGAGTGAGGTGCCCGTTCTCGTCGTACACGGCAGTGCCGACCGCGACATTGCCGGAAACCTGCCGATCGATCCCGCGGACTATCGACAGCATCGCCAACGTCATGACAAAGGACTGGATCCGTAACACGGTGGTACCCAACCCATTACATAGCCCGAAGAACGCCCCGACCGCCGCGCAGGCCGGAATGATCAACCACGGGTCGAGATTGTGGTCGACCAGCAGCATCGCGGCGGTCATCGAGCCGATGCCGAGGATCGACCCCACGGACAGATCGATGCCCGCCGTGATGATCACCAGGGTGACCCCGACCGCGAGAATGCCGCGCGAGGAGAACGCGGTGATGGCGTTGGTGATGTTGGTCTGGTTCCAGAAGTACTGCCCCTTGGTACTGATCCCGATGACGATCACCAGCAGCAGGCCGATATATCCTTGGGCCGCACCGAGATACGGCGTCAGCCGGGTCAGCCGCGACCACCCGCGCGCCGCGCGGGAACCCTGGTCATCGGTGGGCAGCGGGTCGGTCATGCGTGGTCCTCTCGCCGGGTGCGGATGGCGGGCGCCCTGGCCATCGCCGCCGCGAGAATCGCTTCCTGATCGAACGGCGCGCCCCGGGCGGGATCCCGGTGGAACTCCCCGGTGAGGCGTCCCTCGCAGAGCACCAGGATGCGGTCGCACATGCCGATCAGTTCGAGCAGTTCGGAGGACACCGCGAGGATCGCCGTGCCCTGCCGCGCGAGCTGGTCCATCAGGGCGTGCACCTCGGCCTTCGCGCCGACGTCGATGCCGCGGGTCGGCTCGTCCATGAGCAGCACCGACGGCTGGGTGAGCAGGCATTTGGCCAGCACGACCTTCTGCTGGTTGCCGCCGGACAGGGTGGCGACGGTGGTGGCGAGCGACGGCGTCTTCACCTTCAGCTCAGTCACTTTCGCCGCGACCGCAGCGCGTTCCCGTTTACTGTCGACCGTGCCCCACGGGCGCAGGTAGCGGTTCAGCGCGGCCAGCGAGGCGTTGAAGCGCACGCTGTTGGCGAGCATCAGGCTCTGCGCCTTGCGGTCCTCGGCGACGAGGGCGATGCCGTGCGCGATGGCGCGGCGCGGACTGCGCGGCCGATAGCGACGGCCCATCAGTTCGATCGTCGCGCTGACGCCGGTGCCCGCGCCGTAGACGGCTTCGAGTACCTCGCTGCGGCCTGCCCCCATCAGGCCTGCCAGCCCGACGATTTCGCCCTCGGCCACCTCGAACGACAAGTCGTGCAACGGCACTGCGTCGCTACCGGCGGTTGGCGTGGTCGTCAGATCGCGGACGGTCAGGCAGACCTGTCCGCCCTGGTGTTGTTCGGCGCGGCGCGGGAACAGCTCACCGAGCGGGCGGCCGACCATCAGCTGAATGAGTTCGGCGCGGTGCGTGGTCCGCATCGATCGCTGGCCGACATAGGCACCGTCGCGCAATACCGTGACGGTGTCGGCGATTTCCTCCAGCTCCTCGAGCCGGTGCGAGATATAGACGACGCCGACGCCGTGTCCGGTCAGGTTCCGGATGACGGTGAACAGCCGCGCCACCTCCGACTCGGTGAGCGCGGAGGTGGGCTCGTCCATTACCAGCACCTTCAGGTCATGGTTGAGCGCCTTCGCGACCTCGATGAGCTGTTGTTCGGCGAGGCGGCATTGCCGAACCAGCCTGCGCGGCGTCAATTCCAGGCCGACCCTGGCCAGCAGGCGGCGGGTCTGCGCCTCCATGTCGGTGCGGTCCAAGGTGCCGCGGCGGGTGCGTCGTTCCTGGCCGAGGAAGATGTTGTCGGCGATCGACAGCTCCGGCACCAGGTTCAGTTCCTGGTGGATCATCGCGATGCCGTGCCGGGTGGCGTCCTTGGGGGAGCGCAAATGCACCGGGGTGCCGTCGATTTCGATGCTGCCCGCGTCGGGGGCGAAGACGCCCGCGAGGACGTTCATCAAGGTCGATTTGCCCGCGCCGTTCTCGCCGAGCAGCGCGACCACCTCGCCACCGCGCAGCGTCAGTCGCACGCCGCGCAGCGCCTTCACGCCGGGGAATTCCTTGACGATGCCGGTCATCGCGAGCAGCGGCGGGCGAGCGTCGGTGCTGGTCATGGGATTGCGTGTAGTCCGATGCGTGCCACCTGACCCCCTCCCCTTCGTCGACCGGTGGGTGCCGCCGCGAACGGTGACTGCTCCACTCAGTGTGACATCGGTCTCAGAAATCGAACTCTGCTACCGTAAATTTCGACTCGTCAGCCGTCAAGGTCATTGAGTGCCAGCAAAATCCGGGGGCGGGCGAGCGACGGTTACTTCGGGTCGGCGCGCCCGTGTCGACGGTAACCGGACTGTCATCGACGCGTCATGCCTCGGCGAGAGCACCACTGGGGGAGTGCTGAAAGAGGTATTCTGACAGCGCTAACGTGATTGTGGCAGTGAGGAATTCAGCGAAGGGGGATTGAATCTTGTCATGTTTTGGTGAGATGACTATCCGGCCGGGTGTGCTGTCCTATCGCGGCGGATTGTCGGTGGCGGCGATGCATGCCCATCATTCGGTTCAGGTGATGGTCGCCCGGCGCGGCGAGTTCGTCGTGTCGGATACCGCGGGAACGGAGGTGGTGTGTCGCGCGATGGTGATTCCACCGGATATCGGCCATGCGTTGCTGCAAGGCGTAGAAGAAGGCGAAATGGTCCATCTCGCCGCTGAATCCGAAGACGGCGTCGAGCTGAGCCGGATGGTGGTGCAGCCGAAATCCGCCGCGGCGTGGGTCGAGGCGGGCGACGCGCTGCTGGCCGGGCTGGGCAAAGGTGGTTGGTGGGCAGACGGATTGCCGTATGTGCGCTCGACCGTCAAGCCGATGCGACATCCCGCGCTCTCCTCGGCGTTGTGCCTGTTACCGGAGCGCATCGCGGCCGGACCGGTTCGGTTGCGGGAGTTGGCCGGTGCGGTCGGGTTGTCCGAGAGCAGGCTCTCTCATCTCTTCTCGGAGGAACTCGGGCTCGCGTTCCGGCCCTACGTGCGGTGGTTGCGGATGACTCGGGCGATCGACGAAATCGCGCTCGGGCGCAACCTCACCGAGGCCGCGCATGCGGCGGGATTCTTCGACGGTGCGCACTTCACGCGCGTGTGCAACAAGACATTCGGCATCTCGCCGGCCGTGTTGATCAGCGAGATGGCGTTCAGCGTCGAGTCGTAGCAGGTTTGTCCAAGCCATCGCGGCCGCCCGCACCGGATGATGGGTGTGCGGCGACAGCTTGGATGAGCGGAGGGGAGGACAGGAATGGGGGATTTCGGCTTCGACGTCAAGTTTGCTGTCCCAATGCCTGTCCTGTGGATTCCAATGACAAAGTCGCCGAATGTGAATGAGGTTGTCGAGGCGCGGTTCGGTGATCGGTGCTCGCGGGACGATCACCGGCCGCGCAGGGGAGGACAAATGACTGACGGATATACCGCCGAAGAACTGCGGGACCTACTGGAGGGTGGCGCTTTGGTATCCGGTTCGATCACCGATCGCGCGGCGATTCATGTGCTGCACAGCGTCGGCTTGATCGGACAGCGATTCCTCGACCGCTACATCAGCATCGAGTCCGTCGAGTTCGGCGGCGAGCAGATGAAGGCGGCGTTCATTCGCGATTGGTCCGCGCTGGCGCACCCGGAGGACGACTTTCCGTTTCTCACCATCACCGAACAGCGCGGTCTCGAGCTGGCCGCCTGTGTCGCGCTGAGTGCGGTATGCCGATCCACCGCTGACGACGTCGGCGTCGAGGATCCGCTGTCGATCCACGTGTGTAATCAGTGGCTGGGCTAGGCCTCACGCGGTGGCGGCGTCGAGCAACGCCGCCGCGGCGGCGCGCGCGTGTTTGCCGCACGCGGGGTCGTTGAACACCATCGAGCGGCTGGCGACTCCGTCGGCGAGAATCGCGAGTTGCTCACCGAGTGCGTCGGGGTGGGTCGCACCGAGTTGCCGCACCTGATCGATGACGCGTTCGGTGAAGCGCTGTTTCTGCTGCCGCGTGTAGGCGTGCACCGCGCTGTCGGGATCGGGGAACTCGGCGGCGGCATCGATGAACGGACAGCCTCGGATGGGCCCCGTGCCGGGGTCCGGCACGGTGAACAACTCCAGCAGTCGCTGTCTGGGCGGCAGATCCTGCCGATCGAGCACGCTGTCCATCGTGTGTCCGGCCTCGACGAGGTGGCGCAGGTACGCCACCACCAGCTGATCCTTGGTCGGAAAGTGTAGGTAGAGCGTGCGTTTGGAGACCGGGGCCCGCGTGGCCACCTGCTCCATGCCCGTGGTGGTGATCCCCTGTGTCTCGAACAGGGTGGTGGCCGCGGCCAGGATGCGCTCTCGTGCCCCGCGCCCGCGACGACGGGCAGTTTCTTGTTCTTCGACCACGCCTTAAGTATACGTCGCCGTTTACCTCGGCGCATTTCTCGACTATGGTCCATCGCTAGGTAAACAAAATCGTTTACTTAAGACTGCATGGACGTGAGGCGATGAACACCGATTACCAGCCCGAATACGCCGAACACCTGATCCGGGGACGACGTGCCACCCGTGCGTTTCGTCCCGACCCGGTGCCCGAGGACACGCTGCGAGCCGTCTTCTCCCTGGCCGGCGCGGCCCCTTCCAACTCCAACACCCAGCCATGGCACGTCGAGGTGGTCAGCGGCGCGGCCCGCGACCGACTCGGCGCGGCGCTGGTGGCCGCGCACGCCCGCAACAACACCTCGCTCGACTTCCCCTACAGCGACGACCTCTACCGCGGTACGTATCAGCGGCGACGGCAGTGCGCGGGCGAGCGGCTGTACTCGGCCGTCGGGATCGCGCGCGACGACCACGCCGCACGAGACGCCTACAACGCCAAAAGCCTGCGCTTCTACGGTGCGCCACACGTCGCGCTGCTGTTCACCGCCCCCAACGCGGAGGTGCGGATGGCCGCCGACGTCGGCATCTACGCGCAGACACTCATGCTGGCCATGACCGCGTACGGCATAGCGAGCTGCCCGCAAGGATTGCTGAGCTTCTACGCCGACACCATCCGTGCCGAGCTCGGCATTCAGGACCGAAAGATCCTGCTGGGCATCTCTTTCGGCTACGCCGACCAGTCCGCCGCGGCCAACACCGTCACCGTGCCGCGCGCCGAGCTCGGCGAGACGACCCGATTCCACTCATGACCGGTTATTAACTCCGCGGTTAATGCGACGTTGCCCGATTCATCGTTGTTCGGTGGTCGGGCGGCGGCGATTCTGGGTGCTCGGGCGGAAATGTTCGCCCGAGCGCGATACCAGAGAAAGACGGGACCATGAACATCCAATCCCCAACGGCCGTACCGGATCGCCCGGAATTGCAGCAGCTCATCGAGGAGATCGTCGAGACCGGTTTCGTCGGGTTGACGCTGCGGGTGCACGACGAGCGGGGTGCATGGGCCGGCAGCGCCGGGGTGAGCGAGCTCGGCGCAGCGGCGCGGCCGTCCACGAATGGCCATGTCCGGATCGGCAGCAACACCAAGACTTTCACCGCGACCCTGGTGCTGCAATTGGTGGCCGAGGGCACGATCGAGCTGGACGCTCCGGCAGCGGACTACCTGCCCGAGTTCGGGCTGGACCGGCGGATCACCGTGCGAATGCTATTGCAGCACACCAGCGGCATCTTCAATTTCACCGGCGAGTACTACGAGGACGGGACGTTCGCACCCGGTATCACCTGGGCCGGGCAGGAGTGGGTGGACAACCGGTTCAAGACGTATCAGCCCGAGGAACTGGTGCGGCTGGCGTTGGCCAAGCCCGCGCGATTCGAGCCCGGGACGGACTGGAGTTACGCCAACACCAACTACGTACTGGCCAGGCTGTTGATCGAAAAGGTCACCGGCCGACCGATTGCCGAGGAGACGCAGCAGCGGATCCTGGGTCCGCTCGGGTTGTCGGGCACCGTGGTGCCGGGGACCTCGACGGAGCTTCCCGAACCGCATGCGCACGCCTACTACCGGTATGTGGAAGGGGGCCAAGAGAAGACGGTCGACGTCACCAGCCAGAATCCCTCGTGGATCTCGGCGGGCGGTGACATGATCTCGACCACTGCGGATCTGCACACCTTCATTTCCGCGCTGGTGGACGGCAAACTGCTGCCTGCGCCGCTGCTGGCCGAGATGTTCACACCGCATCCCAAAGTCGGTTATGGGCTGGGGGTTTTCGTGCAGGACACCGGTCACGGTGGCACCGTCATCACGCACAACGGTGGCATCGCGGGGAACGGGGCGCTGATGTACAGCACGCCCGATGGCAGTACGACACTGACCGCCGCATTGAACTATGTCGACGACGCCGACCTGTCGCTGTCGGCGGCATTCCAGACGGCGACGAAGCGACTTGTCGACGAGGTGTTCGGGCGGAGTCGGCTCGGGCACTAGCCGCGACCTGTTCATTCCCGTACAAATCGTCGCCTCGGTGAAGCGCGCTTCGCCGAGCTGACGGCGCGGGTGCCTAGTGCCATGTCAGGGCATGTCAGTTCGGTGACAGCGCGGTGTAAGCCGGGACAGCGACGGTATTCACGTGAACAGCACAGCAATCGCCACTTCCGGGATGCGGAACGCCTACGAGGACACCTCGATCCTCGACCGCATCGATCTCGGTGCGTACCCGGTGTTGCGCGCGGAATGGCTCGACCGGCGCGCTCGCGTGAGGCGGTATCTGCGTGGTGATCACGCCGTCGCGCAGCTGATCCGCTTCGCGCTGGTCGGCGGTGTCAGCAACATTTCCTATGTGCTGCTGTTCATGATGCTGAGCGGGACCGGACCGCTGGTCGCCAATATCGCAGGCTCGATCGTCAGCACGGTGATCGCGAACGAACTGCACCGGCAGCTCACCTTTCGCGCGGCCGGCCGGGTCGGCTGGTTCACCGCGCAGTGGGAAGGCGGGGGACTAGCGCTGATCGGCCTGCTGATCAGCACGGCGGCCTTGGCCGGGCTCGCGTTCTGGGCGCCCGGGCTCGGCTCGCTCGCGCAGGCGAGTGCGGTAATCGCCATCATGGCGGCGGTCGGCGGCATGCGCTTCGTGGCGCTGCGGGGTTTCGTCTTCTGAAATGCCCTGTCGCGCAGCACCATGGATAAGCTGCCGGGTGGGCCGTCGCACGCGTCGACGGACCCGCTACCGGGAGGTCCTGATGACCAGCAAGTTCACCGAGCTTGCGATCGACTGCGCCGATCCCCTCGGCCTCGCCCAGTTCTGGTGTGCGGTACTCGGTTACGAGGTGCAGGACGAAGAGGACGGACTCGTCACCATCGGCTCCCCGCTGATGCCGGAGGGCAAGGCCCGTCCCGGCCCGGTCCCGCCGACGTTGACCTTCGCCCGCGTGCCCGAAGGCAAGACCGTCAAGAACCGGCTACACCTCGACGTCAACCCCACCGACCGAGAACAGGACGAAGAGGTCCGCCGCCTGCTCGACCTAGGGGCCCGACCTGCCGACATCGGCCAAGGCAAGGTGAGCTGGGTCGTCCTGCTCGACCCGGAGGGCAACGAGTTCTGCGTCCTCGCCAGCCGCCACCCCTGATCACCGCAGTCGAAAGCGGATACCCGCGTGGCATGTTCGACACCGCCCCACTTGTACCCCCGCGTCCGGGAACCCCGTCGCCGCACGACAATTCGATCGGCGGCGCACTGTGTCCCTCTAGATGTTCTCCGCTGCACGGAGTTGGGCGAACCAAGTCGTGATGGATCGCTTGTAGCCTTCCGGCATGTTCAAGCCCGCTACCTCGTCTGCACCGAACAGCCCGACCTCCTTGTGCTCGTGCGACAAGATCGGCTCCGCGTCGGTGTCCGGGTAACAGCCGTACGTCACGATGAACACATGCTTCTCAACCGAGCTGATGTAGTAGATCCATGAGTCGAGAATTGGCCCGGTGGTAACCGGCCACTGCGTCTCCTCGGTGATCTCCCGAGCCACGCATTCCTCAGGCGTTTCGTTGGGTTCGATTCTGCCGCCCGGCAATTCCCATTCCTCGCGCTCGTTCTTCAGCAGCAGCACCTGACCGTCGCGGACAACCACGCCTTTAACTGAAATCGAGTACATGTGCGGCACGTAACCGAAGGCAGTCATGCCGCGACGCTAGCACCGCCATCGCCTAGGAGCTGCTGGTCGGCGTTGACGGTTTGCCAGTGGACACCCCACTGGCCTGCACCGCTAGGGGTGGCGGGAGAACGCGACGGCTAACTTGACGTTGGGGTGAGGGCGATTCTGCCGAAAACCTTGCCTGCTTCCATTTTTTGGTGGGCCAGTACGGCCTGGTTCAGGGAAAGTATCTCGTGGACAACTGCTTCGAGTTCGTTGCGGGTGGCGGCGGCGAAGAGTTCGGCGGTTGCGGTGCGGCGGTCGGGTAGGGAGACGGTGTCGGCGCTGAAAGTGGCGAAGGACAGGGACTTTTGGAAGCGGGGGATCATCGGTGCGCCGAAGTCGGCAGGTGGCATGCCTGCCATTGCGCCGACGACCACCATGCGGCCGTTGGGCTCGAGTTTGGTGAAGAAGGATGGCAGGTCTGGGCCGGCGACGATGTCGATTATTACGTCATAGGCTGTGGGAGCGTCGTTTTCGCCGTGCCCGGCGCGGTCGAGCACATGGGTCGCGCCGAGCTTGCGTAGGCGATCGCCGCGTTCGGCCGACGAGGTGGTTACCGCGACTGCGCTGGCGCCGCCACGCGCTGCGAGCTGGACCACCATGACGCCGATGCCGCCGGCTGCGCCGCGCACCAATACCGACTCGCCGCGCGCGAAATGGGCATGGCGCAAAGCGAAGTGGGCCACCATGGCGGAGCTGCCGAGTGTCACTGCGGCAACGGACGACAAGGTTTCCGGGATGGGGACGAGGGTTTCGGCCGCGGCGATAGCGCGCTCGGCGTAGCCGCCGTTCACCCCGGTGAACCCCCACACGCGCTGACCGATCCACGTCGGGTCGACGCCGTCACCTACTTCGGACACGGTGCCCGCGACCTCTTGGCCGGGGATGCGACCCGGCTCAGCTCCGTAGGCGGCCAGCGCGCCACTTCGGATCAGGGCGTCGACGCCGCCGACGCCGCTCGCCTCGGTCGCGATCAGCACTTCGTCGACGCCTGGTTTCGGGTCGGGGAGGTCGACGACCGTGAGGGTCTCCGGACCGCCGAATGTTTGGGCCATCACTGCTTTCACTGGTGTCTCCGTGTTCTTTTCGAGCGAAGCTGACCAGCGGACCGTAACGGACACCACCGTCCGTTTAGCTAAAGTGAGAGAGGTGACCACTCGTTTGCCTCACACCTTGCGTTCGGATGCTCGGGACAACCGCGAACGCATCCTCGAGGAGGCTCGCGCGGTGTTCGTCACCGACGGCCTCGACGTGCCGATCCGGGAGATCGCCCGCCGCGCCGGCGTCGGGCCCGCCACCCTCTACCGGCATTTCCCGACCAAGGAGCTGCTGGTCGCCGAGGCGTTCACCGACCAGATGCGCGCCTGCCGGTCCATCGTCGATGACGGACTCGCCGACCCGGATCCCTGGCACGGCTTCTGCCGCGCGGTCGAGAATCTCTGTGAACTGCAGGCCCGCGACCAGGGCTTCACCGCGGCCTTCATGTCCACCTTCCCGCACGCGATGGACTTCGCCGCGATCCGCACGTCCTCGCTGACCGGCGCCGCCGAGCTGATCCGCCACGCCAAGGACACCGGTCGCCTGCGCCCCGAGATCGTGCTGGACGACCTGATCCTGATGATCATGGCCAACAACGGCATTCAAGCGAGCACACCGGCGGCCCGAGTCGCCGCCTCCCGGCGCTTCGCCGCGCTGCTGATCCAGGCCTTCGAAGTCTCCCCCGTGTCCACGCCGCTGCCGCCGGTGCCACGATTGACTCCGTTATGGCCCAAGTGATCTCGTCGCTTCCGCGAGTTCCGGGTAGTCCGGGATCGGCCAGGCACCCCCTCGGTCCTCTTTCGCGAACCTCGCGACGAGCTCAGGGATGTGCAGCGAGCAAGCCACGGTTGTGAGGGCGTGGAAGGCGTCGATGCCGAGCTGGTGTGTCGGCATGCCGAGTCGCAGCAGGCCTGGTTTCACGGTGGCCTGGATCTCGTCGACGAACGGCCGCAGCACGGTGTCGTAGTTCGCCAAAGCGCCAGACAGGTCGTGCGGATGCCGGTTGATCTCGCCCGCCAGGACGTACGCGCCGACCAACGCGCCGGAGACGCCCATGCCGCTGTAGGGGGACGCGCAGTGCGCGGCATCGCCGACCAAAGCGACGCGGCCCTTGGACCAGGTGTCCGTGCGCACCTGCAGAACCTCCTGCGAGTAGAAGCTTTCGGTCGTCTCCATGCCTTCGAGGAACCGCTCGGTCTGCCAGCCCGCATCGCGGAACTTCTCGGTCCAGAACTGCTTCTGACGTTCGACCGGCTCGCGGTGGATGGCCGAGGCTTCCTCGGACGTTTCCCGCAGGACGAAATAGACCTGGGTCTCGGCCGGATTGTGGCTGCGGCGCATGATCATTCGGCCGCGCGGGGCATGGTAGGTGTCGCGGATGTTGCCGTCCGAGGCGATGCGCGGAATGAACCAGTAAGCCATGTGGATGCCCACCGGCCAGTACGGGTCGGCGGAATCGTAGGGCAGGATGGCTCGACGGATGCGTGATCCCTGGCCGTCCGCGCCGACCAGCAGGTCGAATTCGCCGGACGTGCCGTCGGAGAAGTGGGCGACGACGCGCTCGTCGTGCTGCTGGAAGCGGTCGACGCGCACGCCGAAGACATAGTTCACGTCGTCGTTCGTCGCGTCGTGCAGGAGGCGGACCAGGTCGCCGCGCATGATCTCGTACTCCGACGTCAGCGTCTGCCGACCCTGGCCGGAGGTGTTGGCCATGATCGTCCCGCGCGTTTTGCCCTGGGCGTTCACGAACGAGACGCCCGCTTCGTCCACGAGCTTGCTGCGGACGATCTCGAGCAGGCCCATCCGTTCGATGGCGTCGATGCCCTGGCCGCGCAGGTCGACCTGCGCGCCGGTGGCGCGGAGTGCGGGGAAGCGTTCGACGACGGTGACCTGGTGCCCGCCGCGGGCGAGCCAGAAGGCCAGTGCCTGCCCGGCGATGCCGCCGCCGCAGATGAGCACTTTCAGGGACGGAGCTGTTGATTCGAAGGCCATGTCAGCCTCCTTTTCTATCGATGATAGGTTGACTTTTTACATGGTTGCCTATCGCTGATAGATTGTCAATGTGGCCAAGCTGAACCGGGAAAATGTCATCGCCGAGGCGCTCGATCTGCTGGACGAGGTCGGGCTGGACGCCGTCAGTACGCGGCAGCTGGCGAAGCGACTGAACGTCGAGCAGCCGTCGCTCTACTACCACTTCCGCAAGAAGGAGGACCTGCTCGGCGCGATGGCCGAGGCCGCGATGGCGCCGCACACGGCGGAGCCGCTGCCGACGCCCGCCGACGACTGGCGTGCGTGGTTCCTCGAGAACATGCGCAGCTTCCGGCGGACGCTGCTGATGCGTCGCGACGGGGCTCGCCTGCACGCCGGAAGTCGGCCTGGGGCAACGGATCTCGACCGGCTTGCGCAGAAGATGGCGTTTCTGATCGCGTCCGGCGTGCCGGAGCGGGATGCGCAGATGGCGATGTTGGCTGCGGGGCGTTACACGGTTGGTGCGGTGTTGGAAGAGCAGGCGGACGCTGAAATCGGTCGCAGCGCAGACGATCTGGCGGAGCTGCCGCAGTTTGATCCCGAGGCGGCGTTCGAGGCGGGGCTGGCGCTCATCGTGGACGGCTTGGCGTGGCAGGTCGAGCGCGCTTAGTTAGACGTGAGTCTCGTTGCGCGGCAGTCGAACTCGTTCGTATGTCGAAGGGCTCGTGGATTGTCAATTGAGCGCCTGAGAAGTCAGGGTGCATCCGTCGCGGACGGGTTGGTGAACGCGCCGGCCCGTGCGGCGAGCGCGGCACCTCTGGCCGCGTAATCGGGGAGCTGTGGATCGGGCGGGGTGCGCAGCAGTATCAGTTGGTGGTAGATCGGAGCAGTAGCGGCGATCAGCAGGGCGCGCGCGTCGATCGGCGGCGCGAGTTCGCCGCGCTCGATCGCTCGCTGAATGACGATCTCGCACTGCGTATATCGGCCCTCCCACAATCGCTGCAAGGCACCGGCGGCCTCTTCGGAGCGGAATGAGATCGCGATCAGCGCCGCCGCGAAGGACGGTTCCTCGAGCAGTGAATCCTGGATCTCCTGATTGAGCGCGGCCAGATCGCCGCGCAGTGAGCCGGTGTCGCTGGGATGCCATTCCATATCGCTCGCCGCGTCGAACACGTCGGTGATCAGACCGCCGACATCGTGCCAGCGGCGATACACCGTGGTGCGGTGCACGCCGGCGCGGGCGGCGACGGTGTCCACGGTGAGCGCGTCGTACCCGTGCTCGGTCAGTTCGGCGCGGACGGCCTCGAGGACTTGGTCGCGGATGCGGGCGGTTCGGCCACCGGGCCGAGGTCGGGGCGCTGGTGCAGCAGGTGTCGAACTCATTGTCGTCTGTCCGGTTGCTCGAAGGGGGCGGGCTGTGGCACCATGCTAATGCAACATCCGTCGCACTAGTGAGGTCAGCCGATGCTCATCCGAAGTGTTCACCCGGCCCTGCGGTTCCCCATGGCCGTGTCTTCCTCGAATGCCTCGGAGTGTGCATATGCGAACCCAGATCACCGCGCTCGCGGTCAGCAAGTCCTACAACGGCAAGTGTGTTCTCGATGAGGTGACGTGTTCGCTGGCCGCCGGTGAGCGCACCGGCATCGTCGGCGAGAACGGATCCGGCAAGACCACCCTGCTGCGGCTGTTCGTCGGGCGGGAGCGGCCCGACCATGGCGAGATCGTCGTCCACGCAGACGGCGGTATCGGCTACCTCAGCCAGGACGAGCAGCTGCCGCCGCGGATGACCGTCCAACAGGTCATCGATCGGGCGCTCAGCGAGCTACGCGCGATCGAACAGCGGCTGCGCCGCCTCGAAGACGCGATGGCCGCGGGCGATGAGTCGGGGATTGCCGAATATGGCGAACTGGCAACCGTTTTCGAGTTTCGCGGCGGCTACGATGCCGACGCTCGGGTAGAACGAGCGCTGCACGGACTCGGCTTGGGCCTGGTGGACCGCGACCGCGCGGTCGACGGACTGTCCGGCGGCGAGCAGGTCCGGCTGCGCCTGGCCGCGGTGCTGGCGGCAGGCACCGAGGTGCTGTTGCTGGACGAGCCGACCAACCACCTCGACGACGACGCCCTGACCTGGCTGGAAGACCATCTGCGCGCCCGCCGCGGCACCACGGTGACGGTCTCGCACGACCGGGTCTTCCTCGAACGGGTCGCGACCAGCCTCCTGGAGGTCGACGCGGACCGGCAGCGAGTTATCCGCTACGGCAACGGTTATGCGGGATTCCTGACCGAGAAGGCGGCGGCGCGGCAGCGGTGGGCACAGGCGCACGCGCAGTGGCAGGCCGATGCCGATCGGCTGCGCGAGGTCGCCGCCACCACGGCGCGTGACGTCGCGCCGGGCCGGGCGATGAAGGACAACAACAAGATGGCCTACGATCGGGCCGGGGGACGGGTGCAGCAGTCGCTGGCCAGCCGGGTCCGCAATGCCGAGGAACGGCTGCGCCGCTTGCTCGCCGACCCGGTGCCTGCGCCGCCGGAACCGCTGCGTTTCGCTCCCGCTGTGCGAGCCGGTCAGGTGCGGGGCAGCGTGCTCGACGCCACCGATATCGCGGTCGCGGGCAGGCTCGATCGGACGAGTGTCACGCTCGACGCAGGTGATCGCTTGCTGATCACCGGCCCGAACGGTGCGGGCAAGTCCACGTTGCTGCGTGTGCTGGCCGGTGTGCTCGTCCCGGACGACGGCACCGTAACCCGCAGTGGGACAGTCGGTTACCTCGCCCAAGAGCCGCGTCCCGCCGAACCCGGGGACACGCTGTTGGCGGCCTTCGCCCGCGGCCGCGCAGGGCAAGCCGACGAGCACGCCGAACGATTGTCGTCGCTGGGCCTGTTCGATCGCGCTCAGTTCTCGATACGCGTCGAGAACCTGTCCACCGGGCAGCGGCAGCGACTTGCCTTGGCGCGGTTGGTAACTGAGCCCGTCGATGTGCTGCTGCTCGACGAGCCCACCAATCACCTGTCGCCTGGTCTCGTCGAGGAGCTGGAAACCGCGCTGGCCGAATACCGGGGCGCCCTCGTCATCGTCAGCCACGATCGTCGACTGCGCACCCGCTGGCGCGGCGCCCGACTCGACCTGCGCGCTTCGGCGTCCGTTTGACATCCGATCATCCACGCACCGAAGGAGTTTCGCTGTGCCCAACATTCCCGCAGACCCGACCGTGCTCCACCCCATGGCAGGCCAGCCGCGAGTCGTGCAATTGCGGCCGCTGGTCACCTCACCGCTGATCGAGGTGGGGGAGTACTCCTACTACGACGACCCGGACGATCCGACCGCGTTCGAAACCCGAAATGTGCTGTACCACTACGGACCAGACAAGCTGATCATCGGAAAGTTCTGCGCACTCGGCACCGGAACCCGGTTCATCATGAACGGCGCCAACCACCGCATGGACGGCCCGTCGACCTTCCCGTTCCCCACCATGGGCGGCTCCTGGTCGGACCACTTCGACCTGCTCACCGGCCTGCCGAGCCGAGGCGACACCGTCGTCGGCAACGACGTCTGGTTCGGCAACGGCGTAACGGTGATGCCCGGCGTCCACATCGGTCACGGCGCGATCATCAGCACCGGCTCCGTCGTCGTCAGCGACGTACCCGACTACGGCATCGTCGGCGGCAACCCAGCCCGCCTCATCCGAAACCGCTACGAAGACAAGGACATTGCCCGTCTATTGGCAGTGTCCTGGTGGGACTGGCCCGTCGACCACATCACCGAACACATCCGAACGATCATGTCCGGCAGCATCACCGACCTCGAGGCCGCCGCAAACCTGAAATAAGTGATACCGACGCGTGAGCTGAGGACGGCACCGTGCGCGCCGCCGACCTTATCGAGCACATGCTCGCGATCTAAATCGAGATCTGGCGTTGAATGTCCTCGACTACACCTAACGTGACGTCGGCGTCGTCACCGGCGGCGATGACCTGCTGGTAGAACTCTCGTCCGGCGATGGGCAGGTATACCACCGAAAGGCGGATGGCCCCTCGGTTCCCGGCCACCTCGCCGGGGTCGTTCACGACATGATCGAAGTGGCTCTGTACCAACACCGGCACAATGCTGGCCTTCAGGTCGTTGATGTCTCGGAACGTGTTGGGCAGCACCATCCGGCGCGTGCGAATCCATAATGCGGCCACGATGGGCACCTCCAGGTGAATCGGTGTCGAGCAACTGTCAGCGTCCACCGATCACCGACTCGTGGCACGAGTACCGAATACCTGAAGTTTTGGAAGCGGACTACCTGGTCGGCTACACCGAACTCGGGTCGCGGTCGTGATGGTCGATGAGCTGGGTCAGTAGTGCGGCGAGTTGTTCGCGTTGTGTCGCGGTGAGCGGGGTGAGCAGTTCCTGTTGCAGGCCGGCCAGTACGGCATCGAGTTCGTGTAGCCGCTTGGTGCCCGCTTTGGTCAGCGTGATGACGTTGCGTCGCTGGTCGTCCGGGTCGGGGACTCGTTGGGCGTATCCGTCGCGCTCGAGCTCGTTGAGCACCGCGACCATGTCACTGCGGTAAATGCCGGTGCGCCTGCTCATTTCGGCCTGACTCGCCGGGCCCGCGTCGGCGAGCGTGGCCAGCACCGCGTAGTGCCACTTGCGCGCGCCGATCCGCGCGAGTCCGTCGGACACCAGTCGATCGCCGTGGGTCGCCGCCTGACTCAACAGCCGGCTGGGCAGGGCGCGCAAACGCGGTGACGTCGTAGTCATGGATGCAGCATACCCACTTGCGTTAGTGTCACTAACGTTCTACGTTCGTTAGTGCCAAGAACGTTTATCCCACTAACGATGTACCGGCTGTGCGACAGCCTGAGAAAGGAAGATCCACTATTTCCATCGAGACCAAGACACTGCAGATTCCCACCGCGGACGGCCAAGCCGACGCGTTCGCCGCCTACCCCGACGACGGCGCACGGCACCCGGCAGTGCTGCTGTACATGGACGTCTTCGGCATACGGCCCGTGCTCGAACAGCGAGCCCGCGAACTGGCCGAGCACGGATATTACGTGCTCATCCCTAATCTGTTGTACCGCAACGGCCCGACACCTCTGGTCGAACTTCCCGAGCACATCACCCACGAGATCCGGCCCACGATCGCCGCCCGGTTGATCCCGCTGGTCATGGCGCACACCACCGAACGTGTCCTGCTCGACGCCGACGCCTACCTCGCTTTCCTCGCCACCCAGCCGCAGGTCAGCCCAGGCCCGGTCGCCGTGATCGGCTACTGCCTCGGCGGCGTCTTGGCGATGCGCACCGCAGCCGCCTACCCCGACCGAGTAGCCGCCGTCGCCGGATTCCACCCAGGCGCCTTGGTCACCGACGCCCCCGACAGCCCCCACCTCCTCATCCCCGAACTCCCCACCCAACTCCACCTCGGCCTCGCCGAGAACGACATGCCACCCGAGTCTGTCGACCAGCTCCACCAAGCCCTGGCCGCCGCCGGCCTCGGCAACACCGCCGAGCTCTACCCCGACACCGTCCACGGCTTCACTATGTCCGACACCGACGCCTTCAATCCCGCTGCGCTCCAACATCACTGGGACCGTCTGATTCCTCTCCTCGCCCGCGCCCTGGCCAACAGCTGAACCCCGAAACCCAAAGGGCAACGGTCTGCTGAGGGGGCTGACTGCTCACCTAGGCTGACGCGGTGCTTCGATTGATTTTCCTTGCGCCACTGGCATGTTGGCTGCTGGCCGCCGAGAATTCGAAGGTCTGGCGTCGGGTGGGGGCCGCTCTGGCGGCGATCGCAACAGCTCAGGTCGTGATCGGTATGGGCTGGGCGCTGACGGAGGGGACGCAAACGCTGATGATGCTGTCGACCTTTGCGGATGCCGCCATTGTCGTTTGGGGGGTGGTGGCCGATAGACGGACCGAAGACCGACCGGTCCGGGTCAGGCTCGGACGGGTGCTCGCCTCGGGTTTCTGCACGATCAGCGTGCTGTTCGTATTGCTGTTTGTCTGGATCATGGGTGGTGAGCGGGCTCGGGTGCCGAGCAGTGGCGAGTTGTTGCCGCTGCCGGGCGGTCTGGTGGCACTCGAGAATCGAGACCGAGGCTGCGCGGGCAATTCGTCGACGATCTGTATGCGTGTCTTCGACATCGCAAGCACGGACGGCAGTTCCGATGTTCGCGTAGCCGAGCACGTTGCCCGGCATCTGAACGAGGCGCGAGGCTGGGAACTCAGGTACTCCGAGTCGAGCCGAGACTGGACTATGTGCCGCGAAGCGGGCTGGCCGCTGGATCGGCACACCCTATGTGTGAGTGTCAGTTCGCGCGAGGGCAAGGTCCTGGTGTATTTCGAGAGCTCGGCCGACAATTGACTGTTCGATCGTCAGGGCGAGCTGCTGGGTACGCTTGCACCGGACCTCGAAGCGGTGCGCCTGCCCTGGTGCTGACGAACTGCCGGGCGTGTCCCTGCTCGTGGCAGCGCATTCGCGCAGATCCTGGTCCGGGTGGGCGAATTGCGAGGAATGACGCGATGGCTATCACGTTGATAGATTTTTGGTGAATTCCCCGCAGAGCAACGGATTCTCGGTGTACCTTTGCTGGTTGAGGCCCCCGAACCAGTTTGGTTCGGGGGCCATCGCCATTGGGTCACGAAGTACTGGACCGGACGGGCTCGCGGCGGCGTCGGCGGATCGCGATGAAAACGGCGGCCACGATGGCGATCGCAGCGATCGCGGCGATCAAATAGCTCGGGCCACGCAGTGCGTTCTCGACGTTGTGCCAGTTGGCTCCGACGGCGTACCCCACGACGGCCAACGCCGCGGTCCACGGAAGGCAACCGGCCACTGTGTAGATGCCGAACCGACCGGGAGCCATCGCCGCGATACCGGCGGGCAACGAAATAAAGGTGCGGATGCCGGGCAGTAGGCGAGCCCAGAACACCGAAGAACTGCCTCGCCGGACGAACCAGTCCTGGGCTCGATCGATCTCCTCGCTCCGCAACAGCACGAACCTGCCCCAACGATGCAGCGCGGGCCGACCGCCGTAGCGGCCGACCAGCCAGGCGAGGTAACTCCCCGCGACATTGCCGAGGGTCCCCGCGGCGATGACCGCGACGAGGTTCAAGTGGGTTCCGGCGACCGCGCCGGCCGCGAGGGCGCCGCCGAGCAGCATGGTGACTTCCGAAGGGATGGGGATGCAGGCGGATTCGGCGAGCATGAGAACGAAGATCGCGATCAATCCGTAGCTGATGATGAATTGCTGCATGCGGCGGACGGCCTCTTTCGCGCGGTGATCAGGGCAGGTGGCTCGCGGCCAACACTGCCCTCGGGGCGCTGTGAGCACGCTGAGAAGCGGCGGGTCAGGGGGCGAGGGGCAGGTCGATGACGGCGATTGTGCCGGTGGGGAGGTTGGCGTCGAGGCGGACGGTGCCGTGGTGGGCGCCGATGATTTCGGCGACGATGGCGAGGCCGAGGCCGGTGCCGCCGGTGCCGCGGCCGCGGTCGTGGTCCGGTCGGTAGAAGCGGTCGAAGACGCGTCGGCGCTCGTTCGCGGCGAGGCCCGGTCCGTCGTCGGCGATCTCGATATGGGCCGAGCCGCCGTCCTGCCGCAAGCGGACCGAGATGGTGCCGGTGGCGTAGCGGGTGGCGTTGTCGAGCAGGTTGCGCACCGCCCGGGCGATCTGGGTGGGATCGCCGGTCATCCGCGCAGGTTCGACGGTGACCTCGATGGTCAGCGCGGTGGTGGTGCGGGTGCGGGCGGCCTCGGTGGTGAGGATGTCGTCGAGGTCGACATCGGTGTGCCGGTGGGTGAGGGCGTTTTCGTCGGCGCGCGCCAGCAGCAGCAGGTCGTCGATGAGGTGGCGCATCCGCTCGGCCTCGGGGAGCAGGGTGTCGTCGAGCATGGCGGCATCGAGCACGGTGGGTTGCGTGCGGCCGAGTTCGAGGGCGGCGGTGATGGTGGTGAGCGGGCTGCGCAGTTCGTGGGATGCGTCGCTGATGAAGCGGCGTTGCGCGCTGTGCCCGGCCTCGATCCGGGTCAGCATGTCGTTCATAGTCCTTGCGAGTGCGGCGATTTCGTCGCGTTGCGGTGGCACCGGGATGCGGTCGGTGAGGTCGGCGCTGGTGATGGCGGCGACGCGGGTGCGGATGTCTTCGACCGAGCGCAGGGATCGCCCGACCAGCACGTAGGTGGCCAATGCGGCGAGGACGACGATGAACGGGGTGGTGAGCGCGACCAGGACCGCGACCAGCTTGATTGTCCGCTCGACCTCTTCCTGATCGGTGACGACGACGATGGTGTAGCCACCGCTGGTCGCCGCGCTCACTCGGCCTTCATCTGCCCCGGGCGTCGCAGGTAGGTCGTATGCGATGGTCCCCGGCTCCGGTCGGCTGTCGGTGATCGGCCCGGCGGGGCTTCCGGTGGACCGTTGCACCACCTGTCCGTTCTGATCGATGATCTGCACGATCGAGACGCGGTTGTCGGTGGCCAGCGCAGTGCGGTCCAACTCGGCGGGGGAGGTGAGGGCGAGTTGTCCCTCGATCTGCCGGATCCGGTCGGCCGCGGCGTCGTCGGAGGCGGTGATCAACGACCGATACAGCACATAGGTCAACGACAGCGCCGCGATCGCGAGTGCCGCGGTGATGACGACCGTGACGATGAGCGCCGAACGCACCCTCAGCCCCCATCGAGTGGGGTGCGTGATCGCGCCGAGCAATCGCATTGCGGCGTCGGCGAACCCGCGGCCGTGCCGTCGACGTGACGCGAGTGGCTTCATCGTGACCACCTTTACGTGCTGTGCCCCGCGAACGGCGCATCCGCCGCATCGGTGTGTCGCCTCGGCCTGCGCAAAACCGACCCCAGGTAAGGCTGCACGGCCGCGCCGATCAACACCACCGAACACGCCAGCACCGCGCCACCGGCGACGTCGGTGAGCCAATGGACGCCCAGGTACAGGCGGGTCACCGAAACAACGAGCGCCACAACAACAACCAATACCACCGCGACAACGCGCCGCACCGCCGACCGATGCGCACTGAGATATACGAGCGCCACTGCTCCGGCGAGCGCGGTGGCGCCCGTGACATGCCCGGAGGGAAACGCCAAATCGGTCTCCGACATCAGCTGCACGGCCGCCGGCGGACGCGCCCGCCCGACCAATCCCTTGGTGATCGTGCTCGTCGCCGAGGACACCGCCACGATGCCGAGGACCAACACCATCGGCACCGCGCTACGCGCCCGCCACGCGAGCACGGTCGCCACCGCGAGGCCGAGCACCGCGATGCCCATCGGATCGCCCACCGTGGTGATGACGCGTGCGACGGTGGTCCATCCTGGCGACCGATGTGTCGTAAACCAGTCGAGCACCGCGGCGTCCTCGCCGGTCAACCAGCCGGAACTCGAGGCGTGCGCAGCCAATTCGATGAACATCACGAGCACGGCCACCGCGCGCACGAGCCGCCGGACCGTGGTGTGCCCCAGGCTGCGCGCAGGTCGCCACCGATCGGCGACCAGTGACGCCACGATCGCCGCGGCACCGGCCGCACCGATCGACAGGGTGATCTCCGCGGTGGCGGCCTCGGTGGTGATCTCGCGTACCGTGCTTTCGACGAGGTCGAGAATGATGGACATGCCCGCAGTCTCGGCGCGAGCCGCTGTGGAAACACTGAGAGCACAGAGGGTGGTGGCGGGTGCGCGTATTGGTGATCGATGACGAGGTCCGCTTGGCGGAGACCGTGCGTCGCGGCCTGACGGCCGAGGGTTTCGTCGTCGAGGTCGCCCACGACGGATTCGACGGCCTGGAACTGGCCGCGTCCGGCGACTACGACGTGCTGGTGCTCGACATCATGCTGCCCGGCAAACACGGCTATCAGATCGTGCGCGAACTGCGCGCACGTCAGGTCTGGACGCCGGTCCTGATGCTCTCGGCCAAGGACGGCGAATACGACCAGGCCGACGCCTTCGATCTCGGCGCCGACGACTACCTGACCAAGCCTTTCTCGTTCGTCATCCTTATCGCCCGCCTGCGCGCCCTGGTCCGCCGCGGCGCACCGGAACGCCCCGCGATCCTCACTGCGGGCAGTTTGTCGGTCGACCCGGCGCGGCGAATCGTCACCCGCGCCGGACACGAAATCTCGCTGACGCCACGCGAATACGGCGTGCTCGAATACCTGATCCGGCACAAGGGCGACGTCGTCACCAAGAACGACATCCTGCGCGGCGTATGGGACAGCAACTACGAAGGATCCGACAACGTCGTCGAGGTGTACGTCGGGTACCTCCGTCGCAAGATCGACACCCCCTTCGGCCTGACCACCATCGAGACCATCCGCGGCGTCGGCTACCGCCTCCTCGACGCCGGCTGACGGCTCAGCCGAGCGTGGTCGACAGTGCGGTCAACGCCCTCGTCTCGCTCGCGGCGTCGGGAGTCCTGGCGCGCACCGCTTTCAGCGCGTCGTCGATCTGCCCATCGAGCACCTGCCAGGCGTTGCCATCGAGCGGGCGCAGGGTGGATTCGTCGTCGTCCCAAGCGGTTTCGAGGTCTTTGATCCTGGCTTTCGCGCCGGGCTGGTCGCCGGCCCGGACCCGCGCGAGCGTGTCCTGGGTGATGGTGCGGAACTTCGCGACTTCGCCCTGCGGGAAACGTGCGGTCGCCTGGCCCGGAGCGAGTGCGGTGGTGCCGGTCGAGGCTTCTTCGTCGCTCGTCACCACGGTATGTGGCTGCGCGGCGGCCCATATCAGCAGAGCAGCGGTGGCTGCGGCGACCACGATGTAGTAACCGACCATGACCTGCTCGCGAACCGTGGTCGGTGCGCGGACGCTCTCGGGCTCCGCGATCACATCGCGATGAGTGCGCGTCAGGTAAATGACCGACGCGAGGATCGCGGCAAGGAACAGCACGCTCGTCGCCGCGGTCCCCAAGCCGAGTCCGTGCTCGCTCGACGGCGTCGCGAACCAGTCACCGAGGTTCGCACCCAGCGGGCGAGTCAGAATGTAGGCGAGCCAGAACGACAGCACCGCGTTCGCGCCCGCTCGCCAGCCGATCACGATCGCGACGATCAAACCGGCGGGCAGCAGCACCGAAACGCCTGGGCCCCAACCGGTCAGCTGCAATGACCAGTCGCCGGCCGCGGTCCCCAGGGCGAAGGTGACCAGGACCGCGAGCCAATAGAACAGCTCTCGCGGCAGCGTGACGATGCTGTGGATCGACAGCGTCCGCTCCCGTGCGAACCACACGCCGAACACCACGACCAAGATCGTCGCGAAGACACCGGTGCTCAGGGCGAGCGGCACACCCAGATTGTCGGTGAGGATGTCCGTGTAGAGGGTGCCGGTCACGCTCAGCACGACGACCGACAGCCAATAGACGAACGGCACATAGCGGTCCAGCCGCAACTGCCACGCCAGCACTGCCGCCAGGACGGCCGTGAAGATGAGCGCGGTCAGATCCAAGCCGACGCCCAAGGTCATGTTGATCCAGTCGGCGAAGCTCTCGCCCACGGTCGTGCACAGGATCTTGATGATCCAGAACCACACCGTGACCTCGGGCACCTTGCTCAGCAGCACGCGGCGGGTCTCGGCACAGGGTCGCGTTGTTTCGGTCATAACGCGGGACTGTAGGGACAGCTCGCTGAAGCGACGCTGAGGACGCCGGCGGCTAATTCCAGGCGTAGAAGGTCATCTGCTTGCTATTCGTGCCGACCAGGGTGCCGGTGGGGTCGCGGAGTTCGGCGACGCCCTGGTTCTGTTTGTCGTGGCTGGCGAAGAACGGTGTGCTGTCGGGGCGGACGGTGACCGGGTGCTGGTGCCATTGGGTGTTGCCGTCGCAGGTCACTTTCGAGGTCAGCGAGCCGGTGGCGGTCGGCTGTCCGGGTTTGACGGCGGTGAGGTGGACGGTCAGGGTCCAGCCCTGCTGCCCCTTCGGGCACTGCACGTCGATATACGCATTGGCCTTGCCTGCGGATACGTAGCTGTCGTCATGCAGCCAGATCGCGCCGGTTTGCGCGGCCGGCACCGGCATTGCCCCGAGGAAGCCTGCTAGCAACAGCGCGGTCACAAAAGTCATCGAGCCCTCCAGGGGAGCGTCACCGGATGACGAGCGCACCGCCATGCCGTAGCCCAATTGTCAGGCAAGACAACCAATTTCATAACCATGCGGGCTCCCCAGTTCACGTTTCCCGCGTGCATCGACACCGGCGTTTCCGCTGGATCGCGCACCGCACAACCGGGAACCCGCGCGGATGGGTCGGCCTCGGCCGTGATCGGTACGGCGCGCCGACCTTTCCGGACCGGGTTTCAAAACTGCCGATCTGCGTGCAACACTAGGTTTGCCTTGCCGAACTGTGGTTAGGCTGGGTTTGGTTCGACTGGGAGTGGATGTGACAGAGCAGGGGTTTGCTTCCGGCGCACCTTCGGTCGCCGCTCAATTGTTCGGCAGCGGGTTGATCGGAGTGCGTGAGGGGCTCGAGACCGGAATCGTGGTCATGATTTTGGTGGCCTTTCTGGTGAAGTCGCAGCGCCGCGAGTCGTTGAAGTGGGTCGCGGCGGGGGTGGGCGCTGCCGTCGCGATGGTCGTCGCGATCTTCGTCGGCATCCGCTACGGCACCTCCACGGTCACCGGCATCGCCGCGGAGCTGATCGCCGGGCTCGCGTCGCTGGCCGCGGTCGTGATCGTGACCTGGATGGTCCTGTGGATGCGGACGGCATCGCGGTCCATTTCCGGGGATTTGAAGGCGGGCCTGTCGCATGCGCTCGATGTCGGGCCGGTGGCGGTCGCGATGCTGGCGTTTCTCGCGGTCGGACGCGAGGGCGTGGAGACCGCGCTGTTGATGGTCGGATACGCCGAGAACACCGCGGGCAGTCAATGGCCCTTGATCGGTCTGCTGCTGGGAATTGTCGTCGCGGCGGCGCTGACCGTACTGATGTACCTGGGCGCCGTTCGGATCAATTTCGCCACCTTCTTCCGATACACCGGCGTGCTGTTGATCGTGGTCGCCGCCGGGATTCTCGCCTACGGAATTCGAGCGCTGCAGACCGCGGACTGGCTGCCGGGATTGGCGCACAACGCGTTCGACATTTCCTCGTGGTTCTCGATGTCGAGTTGGTACGGCACGGTCGCGCAGGGCATCTTCAACTTCCGCGCCGACCCGACGGTGCTGCAAGCGCTCGCCTGGCTGCTCTATGTGGTCGTGGTGCTGTTCCTGTTCCTGCGCCCGGTGCCCGCCACCGCGGGCGCGAACCCCGCGACTCGCTCTTCGACAGATACCGCGGCCCAGCCGTGACAACGAAAGGTCCACTCTCCGTGCGTTTCTCCATTTTCCCGATAGCGGTCGCGGTGACAGTTCCAGCGTTGTTGGTGTCGTGCACCAGTAAGACCGATGCAGCGTCGGCGGGCGATATCGCGGTCACCGCCGACGACTCCACCTGCGCGGTGGCCAAGGATTCGGCGGAAACCGGCACGGTGACCTTCCGGATCGTCAACAACGGGACCAAGGTCACCGAGTTCTACGTGTACGGCGCCGGCGAGCGGGTCATCGGTGAGATCGAGAACATCGGTCCCGGGCTCACCCGCCAGTTGATCGTCTCGGTGCCCGATCCGGGCAAGTACCAGACCGCGTGCAAGCCGGGCATGGTCGGCGACGGCATCCGGCATGACTTCACCGTGACCGGTGAGGCGCAAAAGCGGGATGAGACCGGCAAACTCGCCGATGCGGCCGACGGCTACAAGCGGTATCTGGTGAGTCAGGTGACCGCGCTGCAGGAGACCACGAAATCGTTTGTCGCGGCGATCAAATCAGGTGATATCGCGTCCGCCAAGAAGCAGTACCCGGTGGCCCGCACCTACTACGAACGCATCGAACCGGTCGCCGAGAGCTTCCCCGACAATCTGGATCCGCGCTTGGATCTGCGCGAAGCCGATGTCGTCCCCGGCGACAAGTGGACCGGATTCCACCGGCTGGAAAAGGATCTCTGGACACAGGGCCTACAGCCCGACACCAATCAAATGGCCGACCAGCTGCTCACCGATGTCGGGGAACTGGTGACGGGTGTCAGCGCGGCGAGCTACACCGTCGATCCGGTGCAGGTGGCAGGCGGTGCGCAGGGCCTGCTCGATGAGATCGCGCGCACCAAGATCACCGGTGAAGAGGACACGTTCTCGCACACCGACCTGTGGGACTTCCAGGCCAACGTCGACGGTTCCCAGGCGGCGATCGCCAGCCTGCGGCCGATCCTCGACGAGCGCAATCCCGATCTGGGCACGCAGATCGACCGGCGCTTCGCCGAACTCGACAGCGAGCTCGCAAAGTACCGGCAGGGCGACGGTCATGTCAGTTACGACACGGTCAGCAACGATCAGCGCGCCGCGCTAGCGCGGCAGATCGATGCGTTGTCCGCGGTGGTGAGTCAGGTGCAGGGCGTTGTCGCGGGAGCGTGAGTCCGCAGGTCGCGGCGGCATCTCGCGCCGCGGCCTGATCGGGTCAGCAGGTATCGGCGTCGCGGCGGCCGGGGCCGGGGTGCTGGCCGGGCGGATGTCGAGCCCGGCCTCGGCGGCCGCCGCCTCCGGGGTGGTGCCGTTCCGCGCCACCAACCAGGCGGGCATCGTCACGCCCGCGCAGGACCGGCTGCATTTCGCGGTATTCGACGTGCACACCAAATCCCGCGCCGAGCTGGTCGATCTGCTCAAGACCTGGACGCTGATGGCGGAGCGGATGACCTCGGGGCGCGAGGCCGCGCCCGGCGGTGCCATCGGTGCCGGCGCGTACAAGCCGCCGACCGATACCGGTGAGGCACTGGATCTTTCGCCCTCGCGGCTCACGCTGACGATCGGGTTCGGTCCGTCGCTGTTCACCACCGCCGACGGGGTCGACCGGTTCGGGATCGCGTCGCGGAAACCGAAGGCGCTCACCGATTTACCGAAGTTCACCGGGGACGCGCTCGATCCGGCGCGCAGCGGTGGTGAAATCGCCATCCAGGCGTGTGCGGACGACCCGCAGGTCGCGGTGCACGCCATCCGTAACCTCGCGCGCGTCGGATTCGGCGCGGTGTCGGTGCGGTGGTCGCAGCTCGGGTTCGGGCGTACGTCCTCGACCTCGACCAGTCAGGTGACGGCGCGAAACCTGCTCGGGTTCAAGGACGGAACACGCAACATCAAGGCCGAGGATCACGACACCGTCGACAAGTTCGTCTGGGTCGATCGCGGTGACGATCAGGCCTGGATGGCCGGCGGCTCGTATCTGGTGACCCGCCGGATCCGCATGCTGATCGAGCCGTGGGATCGCACCACGCTGCACGAGCAGGAGCGAGTTATCGGTCGCACCAAGGGCACCGGCGCACCGATGGGTGGCAAGGACGAGTTCGACGAACTCGATCTGCAGTCGGCCGGGCCGTCCGGGCCACTCGTCGATAAAGATGCCCACGTGCGCTTGGCTTCCGCCGAAGAACTCGGCGGTATCCAAATCCTGCGCCGCGGTTACAACTTCACCGACGGCTCCGACGGTTTCGGCCACCTCGACGCGGGTCTCTTCTTCATCGCCTACTGCCGAAACCCGCTCACCCAGTTCGTCCCGATGCAGCAGAACCTCGCTCGCAACGACGCCCTGAACGAATACATCAAACATGTTGGCTCAGCGGTCTTCGCGGTACCGCCGGGGCTCGGGGCCGACGACTACTGGGGATCAACTCTGTTCTCGAGTTGATACCCGGCTACGGTCGTAGGCAGCCCTGCTGCGGGTCGTAGCAGACGAGGCCGTGCACCTTCGCCAATCCGGCCACGAACGGGGCCACCTCGTCCTGCCTGCCCCACCGGATATTGATGATCAGCGAGGAGCCGTCCGCGTCGCCGGTGCCGCCGCTGGCCCAAGGACTGCCCTCCTCGCGGCAGTCCGGCCAGCGGTGCAATAGGGCCTGCACGAACTCCGCGATCTGCTGGCTCGGCGGGTCGGGCTTGTCTCCTCGGACAACTCGAGCCTCTCGATATCTGGCCAAGCTGTCCAGCACGTTGTGCATGTCGGTGTCGTTGTCCGGCCGTTCGCCTTCCCAGACCAGCATGTCGAAGCTCATGGGCCAGATCTTGCCTTGTGACACCGACAATTACGTGGTCGTCAGGTGGTGGGGCAGAGGGCGGCGTCGACGAGTTGGTTGATGTGGGTGGTGGGTTCCGCGGCGGTGGGGACCTGGTTGGTGATCACGGTGACCGAGCGGCCGTCGGTGGTCGCGCCGCCGCGGGTTTCGAAGCCGTCGATGTCGCCGCCGTGGCCCCAGCTGTCTGTGCCGCAGGGGAGCTGGTGGTAGAGGAGGCCCAGGCCATAGCCCGTGGGCGGCCCTGGAATGCCCAGGGGGACGGTAGTTTTCATTTCGGCCAGTTGGGCTGGTGGGAGCAGGGTGCCGTCCAGGAGTGCGGTGAAGAAACGGTTGAGGTCGGCGCCGGTCGAGACCATCGCTCCCGCTGCGCCCGCCGAGGTGACGTTCTGGCTGGTGTAGTCGATTAGTTTGCCGTCGATTTCGGTGTAGCCCAGCGGATGTGGGCCGCGGATGTCGGTTTCATCGGGGTCGGGGTAGTAGGTGTCGGGTAGGCCGAGGGGGTCGATGATCCGGTGAGTGATTTGGGCGCCGATCGTGCTCGAGGTGATCTTCTCGATCACCATGCCCGCGATGGCGTAGTTGGTGTTGGAATAGGCCCACTGTGCGCCGGGTTCGAAATCGGCAGGTGCGGTGAGGGCGTTGCGGACGACTTCGGTCATATCCGTTTTCCCCCAACGCACTTGCTCATCGTGGGTCTCGATCTGCCCGGGTTTGGGTGTCGTCCCGAACTCCGCCGCGTATTCGGGGATTCCACTGGTGTGCTGCAACAGGTTTCGGATCGTGATCCGATTCCCGTCGATCCCTGGCCCGTGCACAACGCCCGGCAGATACCGTTCCACCGGCGCATCCAATTCGACCTTGCCCTCGGCCACCAGTTGCAACATGACCGTCGCCACGAACGTCTTTGTGTTGCTGGCGATCCGGACTCGAGCGTGGTCCGGGAACGGCGTGCCCTGCTCGATGTTGCCTGCTCCGGCGGTCGCGCTCCACACCTGGCCGCGATCGGTGACCACGATCTGCGCACCGGGCAGATGGTCCACCGAGATCAGATTGTTCAGGGCCTCAGTGATTTTCGCCCGCCCAGCATCAGCAACGGGCCCGGCTGGCGCAGTTCCAGTGGAACCGCAACCCGTAGCCATGAGGGCAACCAATGCTCCGGTCACCGCCACGATGGCCAACGATCGATCACAAACCCTGATGCGCAAGGTGATTCCCTTCAGTTGTTGACTCGGTTCACGCTATGAGCAATCGGGGTCCTCTCCTATCCAGCAGGCACCCTACTTTCCATTCGTGCTGGCCCCACCAGACCATCGTTGCGTGGCGATCTGTCGGAGGGCGGCGGTCCGCTCCGCGAGATTCGATCGCGTGAGCGAGACTCCTCGACTTCCGGCACTGACCTTGGCAGAGGCCGACTGGTTGATGGGTTGTTCCCCCGCCCCATTTTGGGCACCGGGTCTTTGCGCGTGGATAATCCGCTGGTGACGAAACTGCCGCAGTTCATCGATGGCGCACGAGTTCTCCGCGCGGCGGACATTCGTGGGGCCACGCCTACGGGCAGGACACGGCATTTTGTCGGCGGGCAGCTCGTTCAATACTTTGCCGGGCTGGCGATCGCGCAGTATGAATCCGCCTCCGAGATGTACCTGTTCTATTGCGACGAGGCGTGGAACTGCATCACCGACACGTTCCACGACGACATCGCCGCCGCCATCGTCCAGGCCGAACTCGAGTTCGGCCCGGTCGACTTCGTCGCCTAGCCGGAAACACATCGAATTGTCACCGCAGACGCACCCGAGTACTCCACCGATCGGGAGACACACCGCTGCGGGCTGGCGGTTTGTCCTGGCGAGCACGCTCACCTGAAGACTTGTCTGCGCGATTGCATCCGCTGATCGCCCGGCGACACCAATACCGGCAAGGGGTTCGTGGCTTTCGAGAGAGGCGGGAATGATGAAACGTGTATTGACAGTCCTGGTGGGGGTGGTTGTTATCTGGGGTGCGGCGGCCTGTTCGGACGACTCGACACCAGCACCGGGCACCAGCACACCGAAGGTGACAACCACCTCGGCGGCGGCGACCACCACCATCCCCATCACCACGACGGTGGCACCACCGCCCACCAGCCCGCAGCAGCGCGGCGCCGACGGCTCCACCAACAACAACCTGAGCCCGGAATACTGTGCCAAGAACCAGGATCCGGGCTGCCCGCTCGGCAGCTACATCGGCCCCAACGCTATCCAGAACCCCAACGGCGACGGCACCTGGGTGCCGTGCGAAGGCACAATCTGCACCAACCCCAACTACGGTGCCGGCCCCGAAACAACTCCGCAGGTCGCCCCGTCAACGACCCCGCAGGACACGGCCAGGGTCGAGGGTGCACCCTGTGAAGGTGACGGCCGCTGGGTTCACCTCACTGGCGACAACGCCGCGCACTACGGCACCGAATGGCTCTGCCAGCACTGACAGTTCCGTAGGACCAACGCCGAACTCGGACCCTGAGGCGGATGGTGGCGGCCGCCACCATCCGCCTCAGGAAACCTGTTGATCAGAGCCAGGATTCGACTGTCGCCGATACTGGTCGCCGATCGATCGTAGGCACGTGGTGTGCTGCGCCCGGTGCTCGCCGAACTACTCGAACAGCGAATCGATAGGGCGTTCAGCAAAGATGTCCGGTGAGAATGACTGCCACGCAGCGGATCTCGGTGGTGCGCGACATGACTCGGCGGGTTGCCCTGTCAGGCCGGGACGAGTCGGTAGGTGCCTTCGTCGCTGACGACGAAACCGGTCGTGGGTGGCGGGAAATGCGTGCCGAGTAGGAGAGTGCCTGTGCCGGTGAGGGATTCGAGGAGGGCGCGGCGGGAGGTTTCGGCTCGGCTCGGGTCGATGTCGACGCAGCTGCCGATGGTGGGGTCGGCGAATTGGACGGGGTGGTGGATGCAGTCGCCGGTGATCAGTGCGGCGTCGCCCAGTTGGACGGCGAGGTGTCCGGGTGTGTGGCCCGGGGTGGGGAGTAGGCGCAGTCCTGGGGCCACGTCCAGGCCTGAATCGGGGACGTCCAGGATGTCGAGGAGTCCGGCATCGTTGATCGGGTGGATTGAATCGTCGAACATCTGCTGCCGTGGCTGGTCCATGTCGTAGTCGGCCCAGAATCGCCATTCGGTGCGCGAGGTGAGGTAGCGGGCGTTGGGGAAGGTCGGAACCCATTTGCCGTTGTGCCGCTGAGTGTTCCAACCGACGTGGTCGGTGTGCAGGTGGGTGAGCACGACGAGATCGATGGACTCCGGTGCGTATCCGGCCGCGTCGAGTCTCTGCAGGTAGTCGGTGTCGAGGTTGTCCCAGGCCGGGTTCGCACGTGTTTTGCCGTTGCCGATGCCGGTGTCGACCAGCACGCGCAACCCATCGATCGTCGCGGCGAAGGTGTGACTGTTCAGATTCAGGGTGCCGTCGTTGTCGGCGAAATTCGGTTGCAGCCAAGAGTTTTCGGTGACCAGCCGAGGAGTGGCCGCTGGGAGCAACCAGGCGCCGGTGGGGCGCGGCAGCGCGATCTCGTCGATGCGATGGATGGTGAGCTCGCCGGCAGTCCAGGAGGGGGATGTGGTCACGAGAAGCTCCTTCGGCTGCGGGTAAACGCGATTGGTTTGCGTTAAGCAACGGTAGCTCCTACTCTGACGTTAAAGCAAACTATTCGCGTTTACCGACCGCCGGGGTTCTCATGTCCACTCGCCGCGCCCGAAGAGGCTGCAGCCGAGCCCATCTCCGCAACTGTCTGACCTGCTCGACACACTGTGAGGTGACAAGATGAGCCGCAAACCGATGGTCCGTCCTGGCGGGCGAAGCACCCGCGTCCAACAGGCGGTCCACACGGCCACGCACGAACTGATGGCCGAACTCGGCCGCGACGCGCTCACCGTCCCACTGATCGCCACCCGCGCCGGAGTCACCCCGTCGACGATCTACCGCCGCTGGGGTGACCTGCGCGAACTACTCTCCGACGTAGCGGTCGAACACCTCCGCCCAGAAACCGAACCCGAAGACCACGGCACCCTCACCGCCGACCTGACCGCCTGGGCCGAACAATTCCTCGACGAAATGAACTCACCCCCCGGCCGCGCCTACATCCGCGACGCCCTACTCGGCGACCCCCACGGCACCAACGCCGGCCAATGCTCCGACTACGCCGCCGACCAAATCAACACCATCGTGACCCGCGCCAACCTTCGCGGCGAACCCACACACGACGTCGAATCGATCCTCGACCGCGTAGTAGCCCCCATGATGTACCGCATACTCTTTCGCCCCAACGCCCTGAGCACCCACTACGCCCACCACCTCGTCGACGACCTGCTCGCCACGCACGCCGGATAAGCAGGTTCAGGGGTTGAACGTCTGGCTCTCCAAAAGGCCGAAGGCGGTCTCGGCGCGGGTGACCGCCGTGGGATAGATGTCGTCGGCGCTGTGGCCGGAACGTATCGCCGAGGCGTTGTGGTGCGTGAGGATTCGTTGCGTGCTGAAGACCTGGCCCGCTACCAGGTGGGCGGTGAATTCGTCGCCCGGCCGGCCGGATGCGAGCAGTTCGTCGGCGAGGTCTTGTTCTTGGACGAGCATGAAACCGGCTAGGTGGGCCATCAGGGCGGGCGTGGAATACAGCAGGTGGTGGAAGGTGATCGCCGCCGGGGTGTCGTTGAGTCCGGTGAGCGGATCACGCTCGGCGAGCCGGTCGAGGAAGTACTGGCGTAGCGCGCTCAATGCCGATGTGCCGGAGGGGCGTTCGCGCACGACGAGCGCGGAACCCCTGCCGCCGTTGATGAATCGGCGCAGGACGAGATCTTCCTTGGTGGGGAAGTAGGCGAACAGGGTTGGCTTGGACACCTCGGCGGCGGCGGCGATGTCGGCGACCGAGACGCCGTCGAACCCGGATTCTTGGAACAGGGTGAAGGCGGCTTCGACGATCGCCTCACGAGTGCGGCGCTTCTTGCGCTCGCGTAGCCCGGGTTCCTCCATGGATCCAGGGTAGTCAAAACTTATTTGGTATACAAATTAACTTGATCATATACTTGACCGAGTTAACTTATTTTGCGCTGCGAGGTGGGGAGTTGTCGCGATCATGCACAATGCTGAGTACGGCCAGGTCGAGCCCGAGATTCGCGTCGAACGCGACTATCTGAGTACCTGCCGCGCGGCGCTTGCCCGCATGCGCGAAGAGGCCGTCACCGCGCTCGCCACCGGTAGGGGGTCGGGCGATGTCTTCGACAAGATGCAGAACTTCGCGGCGCGCCAGTTCCATCAGAAGCAGATCAAGGAACTGTCCGATCTCGACGATGTGCCGTTGTTCTTCGGCCGCCTGGACTTCCCGCTGGGTGACGTCTACGACGAAATCCGAAGTGTTGGTTCACCTTCGGCGGCACCGGACAGTGATCGCGTCTACATCGGCCGCCGCGGCGTGAGCGACGAGGCGGGCGAGCTCATGGTCATCGATTGGCGTGCTCCGCTCTCGCGCGCCTTCTACGAAGCCAGTCACCAGGACCCGATGAAGGTTCGAATTCGCCGCCGGTTCGGCTTCGATCACCACGGCGAGTTGACCGCCTTCGAAGACGAATCGCTGGACGCACGGTTCGCGCACTCCGGCGGAAGCGATCTGCTGGCCGCGGAAATCGAACGGCCACGCAAGGGGCCGATGCGCGACATCGTGGCCACGATCCAACCCGAACAGATGAGCCTGGTGCGTTCTCCGCTGGAACGCACGCTGTGTATTCAGGGCGCGCCCGGCACCGGAAAAACCGCCGTCGGCCTGCACCGGCTGGCGTATCTGCTGTTCACCGAGCGGGAGCGGCTACAACGGGAGGGTGGGGTCGCCGTCATCGGGCCGAACCGGGCCTTCCTCGCGTATGTCCGCAACGTCCTGCCCGCCCTCGGCGAGGTCGAGGTCTTACAAACCACCATCGATGAGCTCACCAACTCCGGCATCACCGTCGCGCGAGCCGACGATCCGCACATCGAGCGCATCAAAGGCGACGCCCGGATGGCCGAAGTCATTCGGCGCCACCTGTGGTCGCGCGTCCGGCCGCTCGACGAGTCGGTGCAGGTCAAGTATCTACAGCGCACCTGGCACCTGTATTCCGACGAGATCGCCGAGGAACTCGACGAGGTCTGTAACCGCGGCACCGATTACCGCAGCGGCATCGAACTGCTCGCCCAGCGCTTGGCGCTGCTTGTCCTGCGCCAGATGGAACGGGCCGGGCACCCGAGCACCACGAGCACACTTGCTCAGCTCTGTCGCACCAAGGCGATTGTCCGTGCCGTCCAGCAGATGTGGCCCGAAACCGATTCCACCCGAATGATTTTCGAACTTCTCACCGATACCGAGCAACTCGCCATCGCAGCCGACGGCATCCTCTCCGCCGACGAGCAGCACGCCATCCTGCGCACCCCGCGCCCGCGCAGCGTGAAATCCATGACCTGGACCGGCCCCGACCTGGCGCTGATCGACGAGGCCTCGGCCATGATCCGGCGCCCAGCGAAACTCGGCCACATCGTCGTAGACGAAGCCCAAGACCTCAGCCCCATGCAAATCCGGGCAATCGGCCGCCGCGTCGCAGGCGCCTGCACCGTCCTCGGTGATCTGGCCCAAGCCACCAGCCCCTCCGCCGCCACAGACTGGACCACCGTCCTCACCCACCTCGCAAAACCGAACGGCCACATCGAAGAACTGACCCGCGGCTATCGAGTCCCCGCCCAGGTCATCGACTACGCCGCTCGCCTACTCCCACACATCGCCCCTGAGCTACGCGGCCCGGCGTCATACCGCCAGTCCGCGGATGCCCTCCAAATCACCAGGGTCACACCGCAAGACATGACCGGCGCAATCCTCGCGGCATGCACCACCGCACTGACCGACGAAGGATCCGTTGGTCTCATCGCCGCCGACTGTGACATCGCAGACCTGCGGGAAGCTCTCTCCGCCAACGGGTTACAGCACACTGTCCTCGGTGCCACCGAAGCGGACATCGACTCCACCCGCCTGACCCTGATCCCGGTCACCATCGCCAAAGGCCTGGAATTCGACACGGTCCTGGTTGTCGAACCGTCCCGCATCGCCGAATCGGAAGAACGAGGCCTGCAACGGCTTTACGTCGCGCTGACCCGAGCTGTCAGCAACCTGCGCGTCATCCACGCCGACGCCCTACCGGAACCCCTAACTCGAGAACCCGCGATGAGCGTCTGAGACCGCGGACCGCGGCACCTGCGGTTCGAGCCGAGCTCCATGCCGGTCGGCCGCCGACCAGCCTGGTGATTCGCACCGCGACTCTCGCGCTGTGGTCGGCTATCGACGAGGTTGTCGGTGCTCGGTGCAAGACTCCGGGGCATGAGATGGGCGGTGGCCGAGACGGAGGGTGGGGGTGCTTGTCTGTGTCCGCTTGATCAGGACGGTCGGCCGGCGGGGCCGGTGGTCCGCGAGGCCTCGCTCGCCGAGGCGGTGCGGTCGCGACCGGAGGTCGAGCGGTGGGTGTGGCGGTCGACGGCGGAGATCTACCGATCGCTGCTGGCGGCCGGGGTGCGGGTCGAGCGGTGCTATGACGTGCAGGCGGCGGAGGCGCTGCTGATCGGGCACGAGGAGGGGCAGTCGGGGCAGGCCCGCTCGCTGGCGGCGGCCTGGGCACGACTGCACAATCTGCCTGTCCCGCCGGATGCGCCTGCCCGGGCCGCCGAGACCCAGCCGTCGCTGTTCGAGTCCGGACCGGTGCCGCTGCCGCCGGGCACGGACGAATTCACGGCCCTGCTGGAGGTTTACGCGGGACAGGTTGCCCGCACTGCGAAGGCTGAACATCCGGACCGCATGCGGCTGCTTGTCGCCGCCGAATCGGCGGGCATGCTGGTGGCCACGGAGATGTCCAGAGCCGGAATCCCTTGGCGCGCGGACGTACACCGCGAATTGCTGGACAAGCTGCTCGGTGAGCGGTTCCCGAGCGGCCTGGAACCGCGCAAGATGGCGGACCTGGCCGACCAGGTATCGCGCGCGTTCGGCGGCGTGCGCGTCCGGCCGGACCTGCCCAACGAGATCATCAAAACCTTCGCCCGCGCCGGAATCTTGTTGTCCTCCACCAGGAAATGGGAACTGCAGCAGATCGATCACCCTGCGGTCGCGCCCCTGCTGGAATACAAATCGCTCTACCGCCTGCACACCGCCAACGGTTGGGCCTGGCTCGAACAATGGGTGCACGACGGCCGTTTCCGTCCCGAATATTTGCCAGGCGGAACGGTTTCCGGCCGCTGGACCACCAACGGCGGTGGCGCCCTGCAGATCCCGAAGGTGGTCCGGCAGGCGATCCGCGCAGACCCCGGCTGGTCCCTGGTGGTCGCCGACGCCGACCAGATGGAGCCGCGAATACTCGCCGCGGTCTCCCGCGACCCAGGACTGATGGAGGTGGCGGGCCGCGGCGAAGACCTCTACGCGGATCTGGCCGCCCGCGCCTTCGGCGGCGACCGCGCCCAAGCCAAACTCGCTCTGCTGGGCGCTATTTACGGCCAAACCTCCGGCGATGCCCTTGCCCACATGGCTGAACTCCGCCGCCGCTATCCCACTGCGATGGCCTATGTCGACGAAGCGGCGCGTGCCGGCGAACAGGGCCGTCTGGTGCGCACCTGGCTGGGCCGCACCTGCCCACCGGCCTCCGTCACCTCGCCCGAGCAGGCGGAACTGTCGCAGGAGCAGGTCAACGGGTACGGCAGCTCCGCCGCGGCTCGCGCCCGCGGCCGCTTCACCCGCAACTTCGTGATCCAGGGCAGTGCCGCCGATTGGGCCCTGCTGGTCCTGGCGGGCCTGCGTCACGCGATGAGCCACGCCGGCCTCCGCGCCGAACTGGCCTTTTTCCAACACGACGAGGTGATCGTGCACTGCCCTGCCGAGGAGGCCGCGACCGTCGCCGAAATGATCACCACAGCCGCAGACGCCGCAGGCCGCATCACCTTTGGTCCCATACCGGTCCGATTCCCGTTCACGACCGCCATCGTCGAGTGCTACTTCGACGCGAAGTAGGTCTAGGCCTGGACGCCCGCGCTGATCGATGCCGTGGCGGAGGTGATGTAGGGATCGCTCCGCTCCGCTTCGCGGTTTCCGTTGGCGGCCTGGAGGATTCGTATGAGGACGATGCCGGCCAACGGATAACGCCTCAGGTTCGGGCCATGTTCACCCGGCATCCGGGTCTGCTGGACTCCTACGTCGACGCGGTCGAATTCGCCGTGAACGACCTCTGCGACTCCGCACAGATCGACGTACTGACCCGCATCGGACAGGTGCTCAAGGCTTCGCCCGAGCCGGGTGGAGATGATCGATTTGGCTAGGTTGGACCGTCTATCTCAGACCAGTGCCGCGCGGCCCTGTGCGTAGGCGATGAGGTTCGCCGCGTCGATCGGCGCGTCCTGACCAGGGAGATATGCGTGTAACCGGCGGACGGCCTCGTCCAGTTCCGGTCCTGGTCCGCGGTCGGCGAGCAGGACGACGATCGCCTCCCAGGTCGCGTACTGCGGGTTCGGGTCGGCCAGTAGTTCGTCGAGGTATCGGTCGGGTTCCAGCAGTCGAAGGGCGCGGCGCGCGTAGGCGTGCACGCGCTTGGGTAGCTCGGCGCGGATGGTGTCGATATCGGTCTGTAGCGCGTGTCGTCCAGGTTGGGACGGATCGACTCCCAGCGACCACAATTCCGTCAAGTTGTCCGGCATGCCCTGATCGTTGATCAGGCCGGGGCCGCTCGCCTGCTCGATCGGCACCGGCGGGCGTCCGAGCTGGGCGTTGCGCCAGTTGTGGAACTCCCACCATGCGGTCGGTGTCGCGCTCAGACACAGGCCGAATCTGAGCACCTGCTGCCCGTCGGTCCAGGTCCGCAGCGTTCGGGTGCGCCCGACGGACGCCACGCCATCGGGCATGACGCGCACCCAGGTGTCCTCCGAGCCGTCGAAGCCATACGGCTGCAGCAGCTTGCCTGCCTCGCGCATCAGTCGGCGCAGTGCCGAGTCCGTTCCGACCATGTCAGCAGGTTAACGCCACCTACCGACATAATCGGATCAGCATGCATCGCACCGTGTTTCGCCCGGTTCGGAGGATGCTTGTTCGGCTTACTTCGATTCGACCCGGCCGAGCGGGTCCGGGCCGCCGGTCAGCGCGGCACACGCCTCCTGCCACGCGGTATCGCCCGGGTAGAACTCGGCGCGGAGGTAGGCCGAGGTGAGTCGCTGGACCGCGGCCACTCGCTCGGGATTCTCGTCGGTGGTTTCGGCGACGTCGTATCCGGAGATCCCGCCGAGCCCGTGCTCCGCGTCGAACAGGGTGAGCAGGGACTTGGGGCCGGGGGCGAGGAAGTACGGATCGGTGTGCCAGTCCGGGCCCGCGACCGTCAGGTGCGCCGAGGCGTCCTTCTCGCCGGCGACCACCAGCGCGGGCGTCGTCATCTCGGCGAAGTCCGGGGTCGAGAGGAAGGGATAGTTCTGTGCCACGAACTCGGTGAGCGCGTCGCCTCCTCGACCGGGCGCGGCAAGCAGCACGCCCGCCGTGATCCGCGGCTCGACCAGGTTCACCTCCGTTCCGTCCGCCGGATCGGTGAGCCGCGCGCCGAGCAGCAGGCTCGCGGTGTGCCCGCCCATCGAGTGCCCGGCCACGGCCACCTTGCCGCGGTCCAGACGTCCGCGGAGTTGCGGGACGGCGGCCTCGAGCGCATCGAGCTGATCGAGGATGTTGTGCATGTCCTCGGCGCGTGATCGCCAATACAGCGGTGCCCCAGGGGTATTGGGATCCAACCTCAGCGTCGTCGAGCTCAGGTGGGTCGGCTGGATCACGACGAAACCGTGCGCCGCCCAGAAGTTGACGAGGGGCGCGTAGCCGTTCAGTGAGGACAGGTTGTTCGAGGGGCCCTGACCGTGCGAGAGCAGGATGATCGGCAAGTCGCTGCCGGTCACGGGCGCGGAGACGCGCACCTGCAGGTCGACGGCGCGTCCGGGAGCAGGCAGGACCACCGGGCTGACCGAGAGGGCCGGGGTCGGGGAGCCGAAAGTGTCGGCGGGGTAAGTGGATTCGCTCATGATGCTGTCCCTTCGAGGGCCTCTGCCGAGGCGTTCACAAGCGTCCGCGCGGGTTACGATGAAGCGGAGCGCTGCTCCAATTAATATACGGAGCACTGTTCCGTTTTGTCAACGTCGGCTGGCAGCGCGAGACCGAGCGATGATTCCGGGTCGGTCGCGGCGTCGAAGGCCGAAGCCGTCTTCGAGGCCGGCTTCTTCGGCCCGGACACTCCGGCCCGCACCGACCGACGCGGCAGGACGACCTTCGAGTGGATTCCCGCGGCGTGAGCCGCACCTACCGAATGAGCTCGGACCGGAGCACCTTACGCATGTGGCGCATGGAACCTGGCTTCTCCCAACGGTATTCCGGCACCTTCAGCGCCGGACGGCAATCAGATCATCGGCGCGTGGGAGAAATCCACCGACGGTACCGCCTGGGAACACGACTTCAACCTCACCTACTTCCGCATCACGCCCTAGTCAGGGAGTGGGATGAGGGTTGCGGGGATGGGAGTGCCGGTGATGCCGACGGGGTGGCTCAGCAGGCGGCCTGCCGTGGTGATCAGCAGGGTGCTTCCGTCGAACGCGACTGAGGAGACGAAGCCGTCGGGGAGGTCGATCTTCGTATCGAGTCGCCCATCCGGGGTGAATCTCGCTACGGCACTTCCGGTGCCGAGTGCGACCCACACACCACCTTCGGCATCGACGGCGAGGCCATCGCACTCGCCGGACGGTGCCGTCGCGAAGACATGACTTTCGCCGTTGTCTATCAACAGGATTCGGCTCTCGGCATATTCGGAGACATAGAGCGCTTGCCCGTCCGGTGTGAAGCCGAGTCCGTTGGGCCAGCGAATGTTCTCGGCAGCGATCGAGACATCGCCTGCCGGACCGATTTTGATGACTTCGCTCGGCCCAGCGGGCTCGCCTCGCTGTGGCTGGTGCCGCAGAACTCCGGCATACAGCGCGCCGTCGGCTCCGACGGTGAGATCGTTGAAACCCGTTGCGCCATCCAAGGTAAGGATCTGTCGCGTCACCGAGTCAGTACCGATGTAGGACATATCCCGCCCAGTCATCACCACACCACCATTGGCATGCCACACCAGGCCGCCGATTCCTCGCCGTGCCGCGAGTACGGTCTCCGTACCCTGCTCGTGGTAGCGATAGACCCCGCCGCCGGTGACATTGGAGAACAGCACACTGCCATCTGTCCCCACCAGCGGCGCCTCGAGCAGCCCGGTCGTCGTATACAGCGATGTCGGCATATCGTCTCCGATCGGTCCGCGAGCCTGCTCCACCAATCGCACACTCTCGCATAACACACGCGCCGAAACCCCACCCCCTCTGCATAACCCCCACACCCAGTACACAGGGTGCGCGGCTCACATAGCCGGTGCCCGGCCGCCAACTCGCCACGCCGACGGCAGAATCTGCACCTTCACTCGGAATCTGCACTCGAAATAGGGCCCTATAGCCAGTGCGGGGCCCGAGAGAGAGTGCGGGGCCCGAGAGAGGGGGCGGTCGCGAGGCACCTTGGCGGGGGAGGTCAGGCTATGGCGGGTATCCGCATCGGCGCGGTGACGCGCCAGGTGGCGGGCACGTCGCGCATGAGCAGTGTGCAGTCGAGAGTTGCGCTGCCACTGGGGAATCGGGTCTGGTTCTCGAAGTAGGTGGACCGGACGGCGGTGGCATGTGCTGGGCGCACTTGCCATTGGGCCGTGTTCAGTTCGAGGCCGTCGAGGCGGTGGCCGTCGCGGCTGGCGGAGAAGCCGACGGAACCCTGGCGGAAGAACTCTGAGGCCGTGGCCAGGTCGGGGAACAGTTCGCTGCCGTCGAGCTCATCGACGGTGTGTACATCCACACTGACCTGGGTTGTGTTGTCCTGGCTGGTGAATGCGACGTGCAGGTCGTGCTGGCTTTCCTTGACGTCGAACCGAGCCAAGCTGTGCACGCCGGGGAACACGCGCCCGCCGAGCAGCACATTCAGCGATGATCCGCTGTCCCGCTGCGGAATGTAGACACCACTCTCGACTCCGTCCGGACCATCCCATTCGACCGCGATCCGATGCGCCGCGTTCTCGCTGCGCACACCGATCGAGCCGGGCAGCCCGACCGGGCGGACCTGACCGAGCCGAACCAGGCAGATCCCGGCAACCGCCCAGTCGCCGACCAACTGCGGTCGCAGCGGCGCCGGTAACAGGCCTGCCACAACCTCGGGCGCCACTCGGTAATTGACCAAAAGTCGTCTCTCGATAACGCTCGAAATTTGCGGCATCATGTCGCGAATCCTCCCTCCGGAGTCGGCCGCACCGTTGCGCTGGATGCCGATTCCCTCTGAACTCGACCGTAATACGCATCGCTCGGCGAAGCACCGAGAGCTTCGTCGCAGACGACAACGGCGGGCCCGGCCCGAAGGCCGAACCCGCCGTTGCCGGCGAACTCACACGATCATCAGGGCAGTCGCGCCTCGATCGCCTCGATGATCCGCGGCCGCAGCTCGGCGGCGCTGATCACCGCGTCGACCGAACCGACCTCGACCGCACGGTGGATGTTGTGCACCTTGTCGAATTCCGCGGCGACCTCGCTGAGCTTCTCCGTGCGAACCGACGACCGAGTCTCGTCGAGCTCGGCGGTCAGCGTCGCCCGGTCGGTGCCGGACGCGTTCGCGGCGCGCGCCGCCAGGTCCCGCACCCGCGCATCGGCCGCGGTGCGCCGGTTGACGTCGCCCGCGAACACCACCGCGGCGGCCGGTGCGCCACCGAGCACCGAGGCGAACGAACCCTCCAGCGCCAGCACGGTCATATTCGGGTTCAGCTGCTTCGAGAACACCACGAACGCGCCACCGTGGTACCGCGAGATCACGCAGAACACAATGGGCCCTTGGAAGTTCACGATGGCACGGCCGATCTCGGCGCCGTACTCCAGCTGCAGCTTCTTCATCGATTCCGGTGAACCGTCGAAGCCGGACAGGTTGGCGAGCACGACCAGCGGACGATTGCCGCTGGCCCCGTTGATCGCCCGCGCGGCCTTCTTCGACGACTGCGGGAACAGCGTGCCCGCCGTGTAGGTGTCCGGCCCGTCGGTGGACGGGAACCCGCGCCGCGGCACGCCCCGCGACTCGATGCCGAGCAGGCACACCGGGATACCGCCGAGGTGCGCATCCTGCACCACGGCCGTCTCGGCGTCGGCCATGCCGGCCCAGCGCTCCAGCACCGGGTGGTCCTGGTCGGAGACGGCCCGCATGACGGACCGAATGTCGAAGGGCTTCTTGCGATCCGGGTTCGCGGCGGCCGAGAAGATCTCGCCGACGGTCCGGAAGTCGCTGTCCGCCAACGCATGCGGGAAGTCGGAGACGTCGCGATCGATGGGATCGCTCGACTGCGACCGGCGCGGCCCCTGCTCGCCGGGTGCGATGTAGGTGTGGTCGTAGTGCGACATCAGCACGTCGCGCGCCGCGGCCAGATCCGGCGCCCAGTACTGCGCCTGGCCGTTCGGACCCATCACCCGGTCGTAGCCGCCGATACCGAAGTTGTCCTCGGCCGAGACACCACCGGAGAAGTCCAGCGCCTGCTTGCCGGTGAGCACCATCGCGGAGTCCGGCGTCATCACCAGGATGCCCTTGGTGTGCATGAGCATCGTCGCTTCGGCGTTCCAGTACGGCTGCGCGCCGACGTTGATGCCCGCGACCACGATGTTGATTTCGCTGCCGTCCTGGGTGAATTCGACGATCCGCTTGAGCGCGGCCGCCACCCAGTCCATGTTCTCGGTGCCGGACTCCATGGAGATCCGGGCGCCGGAGGACAGCGCGTACCACTCCAGCGGCACCCGCATCTGCTCCGCGAGATCCAATGCCGCGATGATCCGGCGGCATTCCGGTTCCGACAGCGCGCCAAGCGATTTCGTCGGATCGCCGAGCAGCACCACCCGGGTGACACCCTCGGGATACTGCGTGGTCGGCGTGCTGACCACACCGGCCACGATCGCCGCGGTGTTGCGTCCCTTGGGCCGATCGACCGGCACCAGCGCGTGGTTCGCGTCGAGGTCGTATTCGGCGAATTCGCCGAGCTGACCGGTCAACTCGTACGGGTACACGGTGCCGCGGCTGCTGGCGCGCAGCACCTTCTGCCGGTACTCGTCGAGCGGCTCGACCACCTCGTCGGAGCGTTCGCCGACGGTCACCTCGGTGGCGTCGAAGCCGATCCGCAGGGCGACCTTGGTGAGCTCGCCCGTCTTGGGATCGCGCTGGCGGGCGATGAGCAGGATCTCCTCCAGCCCGGCGCCCGCTGTCGTCGGACGCACATGCCGGACAACGGTTTCCAGCTCGGCCGGGGTGACGTCGATCGGCGGCCAGATGTACATCACGATGCGGTTGGTGTTGAACCGATTGGCCGACGGCCGCAGCGACTGGGCCCGGCGGATCGAGTCGAGGCAGGTCGCGATGGCGATCTCGGCGGTCGGCAGCGCGAGCAGCCTGCCGTCCTGCTCACGCAGCGCGGCCAGGTCGCGGACCTGCGCGAACGCGATAAGACGTTCGTCCGCGGGGTTCTCCTTGGCGACGCAGCGGAACAGGTACACCTCTTCGTCGTCGGAGGACGGCAGCCGGGTGAGGTCGAACTTGCGCAGCCGCTGCATCTGCATCCGCTGAGCGATGTACGGGTGCAGGCCGCGGATGAGTCGCTCCTCGACCATGCCGGTGGCCGACGGACGGAAGGTGAAGTGGTGGTGCATCACCGCGCCGCCGCTACCGGCGACCGCGACGGTGATCCGGTGCACCTGGCTCGGCAACGTGTACGCACCGAGGACCTCGTGCAGCTTCGCCGCCATCGCGTCGAAGTCCGCAGGCTGGTTTTCCCAGCTGAGGTAGATGTCGGCGTCGATGGACGCGGCACCGCTGGCGAGTTCCTTCAGCCCGCGCAACGCGGTGTCGAGCGCGTCGAAGCGCACCGCCGCGGACACCAGGCTCAGACCACGCCGCTCGGCGATCACGAAGGTACAGCCGCCGACCTCGTGGGTCCGCACACCGGCCAGGCCCTTGTTGCCGTAGTACCGACGGGTCAGCACCTCCAGCATCACCGTGTTGTCTTGATTGCCGCGCACCAACCGCTGACCGAGCAGCCGCACCAGCGGCTCGGTGCTGCGCACCATGTCGGAAATGCGCTCGGCGCGATCGGCCGACTCCGGCTGAGCGTCCAAGTGGCGCAGGTGCTTACGGATGTTCGTGTACACCCGGGCACGGTTGCGCCGCAGCAGCGGCTGGCCGTACCAGGCGTACACCAGGCCGCGCGCGAGGTCGGCGATCACGGGGACGCGAATCTGCGTCGCCGCCACCAGCCGCTCCAACGCGAGGCCGACCGGCTCGCGCAACGCGCGATCCGGCATCGGCTCCTGCAGCCACTCACGCAGCAGCGTGGTGATGACAGTGACGGTGTCGGACGGACGCTGCTGCGCGAGGAAGATACGGAAGACCGCCGCTTCGAGCTCGGGCGAACGTTCCAGCTCGGTGACGCCGTAGTGCGCGAGCGCGTTGGCGAGCTTGGCCTGGAACGACTCCGGCAGCCCGGCCCGCTCGACGTCGAGGCTCTGCAGGTAGGTGTGGAAGTACTCACGCGCGCTGTGCACGTGACTCTGGCTGCCGTCCTCGTCCGACGAGCGGTTCTGGCTCAGCTCGGCCAGGTCGGCGAACACCTGCATGAGTTCGAGTTCCTCGGCGAGCGGCCTGCGACCGTCCGCGAGGGCGGCCCGACGCGCGGTGAGGTAGTCGCTGAGCACACGGCTGTCGTCGTGCGGGTCGACGTCGTAACCGAGCAGCAGGCTGCGCAGGTCTTCCTGACCGCGGGTGGTGCGTTCGTGCGGTTGCACCTGCGCGGGACCGACGGGCAGGTCCAGCTCGACGGTCCCGACCGCCTCGGCCTCTGCCTCGTCCGCATCGCCGAGCGGCTCGAGCCACAGCAGCGGTGCACCGGTCTCCACCTGGGTGCCGACCGAGACGGCGCATTCCTTGACCCGGGCCTTGAACGGCGCACGCAGCACCGTTTCCATCTTCATGCTCTCCAGCACGAGGACCGGCGCGCCTGCCTCGACCTCGGCACCGACCTCGAGCGGCGTCGCGACAACGAGCGCGGGCGCGGGGGAGCGGACGACGCCACCCTCGTCGCGGCTGATCCGATGGGTCACGCCGTCGACATCGACGAGGTGCACCGGTCCGTGCGTGCCGGTGGTCAGGCGGTAGCGGGTGCCGTTGACCATGATCTGACCGGTGTGCCGGTCGAAACGCTCCAAATCGACGTCGGCAGTACGGATGTCGCCGCTCGCCTCGACGCCGATGCGGAACCGGTGCGCGCCGATCCGCGCGACGCGCACGCGGTAGCTCGCGCCGCGCAGCTTCAGATCGAGCGGTCGGCCACTCTCGTGCTGCACCTGCGGTCGCCCGCCGGAAGCGGTGGACAGCAGCCGATGCTGTTCGGCCCGCTCGTCCTCTTCATAGGCGTCGATGGCGGCCGCGGCCAGCGCGATGGCGGAGTGCCGATGCGAGACGAGCCTGCCTTCGCCGCGGACGCGGTCGATCCAGCCGGTGTCGGCGCTGCCGTCGATCACCTCGGGCTGGTTGAGCAGGTCGAGCACGAAGCTCTTGTTGGTCGCACCGCCCTCGATGATCACCCTGGTCTGCGCGACGGCCCGGCGCAGCCGGCCGAGCGCCTGCTCGCGGTCGCTGCCGTAGGCGATGATCTTGGCGATCATCGAGTCGAAGTCGGCCGGGATGGTGTCGCCCTCGCTGACGCCGGTGTCGACCCGGATGCCAGGGCCCGCAGGCAGATTCAGCCGCGCGATGCGGCCGGGGGCGGGCGCGAAGTCGCGGTCCGGGTCCTCGGCGTTGAGGCGGGCCTCGATGGCGTGCCCGCGCTCGATGGGCATCTCGCCCTCGAGCCGGCCGCCGGAAGCCACGTGCAGCTGCGCCCGGACGAGGTCGAAACCGGTGGTGTACTCGGTGATCGGGTGCTCGACCTGCAGGCGGGTGTTCACCTCGAGGAACGCGAACAGCTGGTCGCCGGGGTGGTAGAGGAACTCGACGGTCGCCGCGCCGCGGTAATCGACCGCGATGGCCAGCCGCTCGGCCGAGGCCTTGAGCTCGGCCGCCTGCTCGGCGCTCAGCACCGGTGACGCCGACTCCTCGATGACCTTCTGGTTGCGCCGCTGCACCGAGCAGTCGCGCACGCCGAGCGCCCACGCGGTGCCCTGGCCGTCCGCGATCACCTGGACCTCGACGTGCCGGGCGCCGGTGACCAGTCGTTCCAGGAACACCACGCCGCTGCCGAACGCGCGCGCGGCTTCCTGCCGGGTGCGTTCGTAGGCGTCGACGAGGTCTTCGTCGTTGGTGACCACGCGGATACCGCGCCCGCCGCCGCCGGCGGTCGCCTTGAGCATCAGCGGGTAGCCGATCTCGGCGGCGGCGGTCATGGCGGCTTCCACGGTCTCCACCGCGCCGCGGCTCCACGGCGCGACCGGCACGCCGACTTCCTCGGCGATCAGCTTGGCGCCGATCTTGTCGCCGAGCTTGCGCATGGCATCCGGGCTGGGGCCGATGAAGGTGACGCCGATCTGTTCACACAGTTCCGCGAACGCCGGGTCTTCCGCGACGAAACCCCAGCCGACCCAGGCCCCGTCGGCGCCGGTCGCGACCAGCGCCTGTTCGAGTGCCTTCAGGTCGAGGTACGGACGCGCGGACGCGGGCCCGAGGTCATAGGCGATATCGGCCTCGCGAACGAACGTCGCGTTCCGGTCGACGTCGGTGTACAGGGCGACGGTTTCGATCGGACGCGCGGTTGCCGCGGCCAAATCTCGGACGGCGTGGATGAGGCGCATTGCGGCCTCTCCCCGGTTCACGATGGCGATGCGGCTGAACACTCGCCGACTCCTTCCTCTCCAGAGCTGGCCCGAGCAACGGGCGAAAGGTTACAACTCACGGTCCCGCGTAGTGTGCACCTCTAATCCAAATATGTGCACAGCGAACGGGTGTTACCGGCCCGTAGCGTGTGAGAAGCCGGGGTCGGCGGGTCCGGGATGTGGTTCGCCCGACGGGTCGGCGTCCGGAATCGGGCCGGTCGCGTCGATGAATCACATTGGGTAGAAACAGTATCTGCCTTCGGTTGCGGATCCGCTGCCTCCGGGCGGAACCGGACAGAGGTCCGGCGCGCAGCCCGTCCGATTGGTGAGCGAAGTGGTTGTATTTCGGTTCGCCGGTGGCGTTAACTCGATAATCAGTCTGTTGAGCGGGGGTGTTGGTCGCCGTGTTGGTCGGTCGTGCGGTCGAGCGTGACCTGGTTGCGAAGTTCGTCCTCGGACAGGCCGGGGACCAGCCGGTATTGGTTCTCCGCGGGGAACCGGGCGTCGGGAAGACCGCGCTGCTGGAGATGGCCGCCGATATCGCCGCGGCCGAAGGTCTGCGGGTATTGCGGGCGGCGGCGCTCGAGTATGAGGCCGAGCTGAAGTTCGGTGCGCTCAATCAGCTGCTGCATCCGTTGATGAGTGACATCGATGAACTCGGCGTTGCGCATCGAGACGCGTTGCGCGTGATCATGGGGCTGGCATCGGGTCCGATGCCGTCGCAGCTGATCGCGGGCGCGGCGACGCTGGCACTGCTGCGGTCGTCGGCGGAGCGGGGCACCGCGCTGCTGCTGATCGTCGATGACGTGCAGTGGCTGGATCTGTCCAGCACGATGGCGCTGAGCTACGCGGCCCGGCGCTGGACCGGCGACATCCGGCTGCTCGTCGCGGTGCGCGCGGAATCCGACGACGGGTTCACCCGCAGCGGTTTCCGGGTGCACGACCTGGCGCCGCTGGACGACAGCGACTCCGACGAACTGTTGCGCGCGGCGTATCCGGCGCTGACCGCGCGGGTGCGCCGACGCCTCCGCGCGGACGCGCACGGCAATCCGCTGGCGCTGCTCGAATTGCCCGCCGCCTTCGAGAACGGCACGTCTCCCGCGAACCTGCCTGCGGTCTTGCCGCTGACCGATCGGCTGCAGCGCATGTTCGCCGATCGGCTCGCGGGGTTGCCCGCCGGGACGCGGCGGATGCTGTTGTTCGTCATCCTCGCCGGTGCCGAGAACAGCCTGACCCTGGACGACTGCGCGCCGACACCGGCGGGGATCGCCGATCTCCCGGCGGCCGAGCGCGCGGGGATCGTCCGGACGAACCCACGGACCGGCCGGGTCGAGTTCCGGCATCCGCTCATCCGCGCGGCGGTCATCGAGCAGTCGACGAGCGGGGAACGCCGCGAGGTCCATCGCATCCTCGCCGAGGCCTTCGCCAGGGACCCGCAGCGCCGGGCCTGGCATCTCGGGCAGGCCGCGGTCGGTCCGGACAGTGAGATCGCCGCCTCGCTGGAATCGTTGTCGCAGCAGATGATTCGGCACGGCGACAGCAGGCGGGCGACCGCCGCGATGCTGCGGGCCGCCGAGTTGAGCACCTCGGAGTCCGATCGGGCCCGGCGCACCGCCCGCGCGGCCTATCTCGGCGCGTCGATCACCGGCAACCTCGCCGACACTTCGCGGCTGCTGCTGGACGCGAACCGCACGGAGGTTCGCGAGACGCCGTCGCTGGAAGTGGCGGTCGCCGCGGCGGCCCAGCTACTCAACGACGAGGGCAACGCCGACACCGCAAGCCGGTTGCTGCTCGCCACCATTCGGGTGCACAAGAACGACATCGATTCCGGCTCGGACACCATGGTCGAGGCACTGCACACGCTGCTGTATGTCGGCTTCTACAGCGGACGGCCAGAACTGTGGGACGACATCGGCGAGGTGCTGGAGCTCGCCGAGCCGAAGCCGACGGACACGCTGTCGTTGCTGCACCACGTTTTCGTCAATCCGGTCGAGGCGATACCGGCCGCGTTGCGGCAGCTCACCGACGCGCTCGACGGACTGCGCTTCTCCGCAGATCCACTGCGGATCGTGCGTGTGGCAACGGCCGCCGCCTATGTCGATCGCGCCGGCCTGGCCCGCGAATCCTTGTGGCGGGTGATCACCGACGGTCGTAGTGGCGGCGCGGTCGCCAAAGCCATCGAAGCGTTGTTCCTGATCGCACAGGTCGACTTCTTCGAAGGCGACTGGGCCGAGCTGATCGACGTCACCGACGAGGGGCAGCAGCTGTGCGCCGAATTCGGCTACACACTGGTCGCCGGGCCGGGCAAATTCCTGCGCGCACTCGTCGACGCGGCCCGCGGAAGGACCGACGCCGCCGAGCTGGCCGCCGAGGAATTGCTGCTGTGGGCCGCACCGCGACACCTCGCCACCTATGCCGGGTACTCGTCGCATATTCGGTGCCTGTCCGCGCTGGGCCGGTCGAGTTTCGATGTGGCGTACCGGCATGCGGCGTCGGTCAGCCCGCCGGGGAGTTTTCCGCGCTACACACCGCACGCGCTCTGGTTGGTTCTCGATCTCACTGAAGCCGCAGCCCGCAGCGGCCGGTTAGTGGAGGCGCGCGCCCACGCCGAAGCCGCCGTCGCGGCCGGTTTGCCAGAGCTTTCCAGCAGGCTCCGGATGCTGACCAAAGCCGCACTCGCCGTGACCGATCCGCCCAACTGGCGCAGTTTGTTCGAGGAAGCGCTTGCCGGCCCGGACCATGATCGATGGGTATTCGATTGCGCCCGAATCGAACTGCTGTACGGCGAACGCCTGCGCCGCGAGCGCGAACCGGCCGCTGCCCGAACCCATTTGACCGCCGCGGCGCAAACCTTCGAACGGCTGCAAGCGATTCCGTGGCTGGAACGGACACGCGCGGAAATGCGTGCGGCGGGCGACTCCGCGCCCGCCGACGTTCGCGGCTCGGCGTTGACACCGCAGGAACTGGCGGTGGCCGAACTGGCGGCCTCCGGGCTGACGAACAAGGAGATCGCCGAGCGCCTGTTCCTGTCGGCGCGGACGGTGTCCACCCACCTGCATCGCGTCTTCCCGAAACTCGGCATCACCACCCGCAGCGCGCTGCGCGACGCGATGAGCAGGCAACCCGGCTGATATACGTCATTTGACGGATTCACCGCTCCGACCAGGAAACTAGATTCGGTTGTGCCGAACAGCAATTCACTGCATAGGAGACTCGGTATGAGCGCGCAGAGCAAGACAGTCGTCCTGGTTCACGGAGGTTTCGTGGACGGGGCCGGATGGCGAGGGGTCTATGACAACCTCACCCAAGACGGATTCACCGTGCGCGTCGTGCAGAACCCGACCAAGTCGCTGGCCGACGACGCCGCGACCACGCGCCAGATCCTCGACGAGATCGAGGGCGAGGTCGTCCTCGTCGGCCACTCCTACGGTGGCGCGGTCATCACCGAGGCGGGCACCCACGACAAGGTCGCCGCACTCGTCTACATCACCGCGTTCGCGCCCGACAAGGGCGAATCGGTGAACACCCTCCTCGGCACCTTCCCGCAGGACGGCCCGCAGCCCCCGATCCTGCCACCGCAGGACGGCTACCTGTTCCTGGACCGGGCGAAGTTCCATGAGTCGTTCGCCGGTGACCTGTCCGCGCAGGACGCGGCGTTCCTGGCCGACTCCCAGGTGCCGTGGGGTCTCGAGGCGCTGGGCGGCCCGATCAGCGAGGCGGCCTGGCGGTTGAAGCCGAGCTGGTACCTGCACGTCACCGAGGACAAGATGATCCCGCCTGCCGCGCAGGCGTCGATGGCCGAACGGATCGGCGCGACCGTCGTCGAGACGCCCGGCAGCCACGCGGTGTACGTGTCTCGCCCGGACGTGGTCGCGAACATCATCCGCAGCGCAGCGGCTTAACTGCGGCGTCCGCAGGTCCTCAGCTGGCAGGTACTTGTTGCTGGAACCAGGTGAGGATCTGCGGCAGTGCGGTTTTGGCCGTGGCGGTGTGGTCGATATCGCCGAGGTTCTGCAGGGTGGCGTTGTCGCTGTGCAGGGCTTGCAGGCAGTGTTCGGCGTTGGCGAAGGCCACGTTGCGGTCGCCGGTGGCGGCGTAGAGGTGGACCGGGATGCGCGGCGTCCAATCGCAGGTGCCGTCGCTGTCGGTCATTGCCTTCAGGGTGGCGCCGGTCGGGTTCTCGGCGAGGGCGATGAACTCCGGCGTAAGCAGTTGGTCAGGGGTGGCGGGCAGGGCGGCGCTGATCGCGGTCTCGTCGTGCTCGCCGTCGAAGAGCCCGTCGACCTTGTCGGCGTAGGGTTCTCGGAAGGCTTCGGCCGGGTTGTCGTAGAGGTGATAGATCCGGTTCATGCTGGTGACCCAGTACGCGAAGTAGAACACCGCCGACGCCGGTGCGACCCGGCCGTCGAGTCCGGCGGGCGTCTCGACGTGCTGCACGTCGTAGGGGCCGCTGATCGGTGCCAGTGCGGCGAGACCGAATCCGGGCACCGCACCCGCCTGGAGCGCCTTCCCGAATGCTGTTGCGGCGTGGCCGCCTTGCGAGAAGCCGGTGACGAGTACGTCGCGCTCGAACTCCCGATGCTGTTGGGCTGCTACGTCTTTGGCGGCAGCCACCAGGTCGGCCGACGCGCTGACCTCGGACGGGCCGTGGGTGTAGGGGTGGGTTCCCGGGCCGTCGCCGAGGCCGAGGTAGTCGGGCGCGATCGCGGCATAGCCGACGGCCGCGAACATGAGTGCGCGGGCCTGGTCGGGGCGGGTCGTGCTGTTGCGCGACGGTGCGTCAGTCTTGAGTACGAGGGTGCCGTGCTCGAAGGTGACCAGGCGTAGCCGCGGCGATTCGGTGCGCGGCAGGATGACCAGCCCGCTTGCGGTGGTCGGCGCACCCGTCGGAGTGACGGTGCGGTAGTCGACGCGATACGCGTCCACTCCGTTGTGCACCGGGGTATCGAACTTGCCCGAGGCGAAGTACTTCGCCAAGTCCTCGGCCGACAGCTGCGCGACCGGAGTCGTGCTCACCACCGTGCCGCGGTCCGTTGCGGGCGGGGTGTCGGCCGTGACGACGCAAGCCCCCAGAAATCCTGCCCGTCACGCTATCGCCCACTGCCACTGTTAAATTGGCCTTTGTCTGTTTCGGACTTCGGAAATGGTCGATTCGATTCACGATCCGATAAGCCGTCGACAGCAGCAACTTTCGCCGGGTTCAACTGGGGAGCGCCGGCATTGTCTCGGCGTGCCCGCCGCGATACTGTGCGGCTATGAGCGAATCTCGGTTCCGCCGCGGTCTCGTGCAGCCGCTGTTGCTTTCCGCCGTGGTCGCGCTGCTGCTCGCGTCGGCCGCGTGCGGCGGCACCGGCGAAACCCAGGCCAAGCCAAGCGATCCGCAGCCAACGAGCGTCGAGGTGAACCAGACCGGCGGCTTCGCCGGCGTCGACCAGCTGTACACCGTCGACGACAAGGTGGCGAACGAGCGCCGCGGCAGCCTGTTCGACATGGTCGGCAGCCCGGACTTCCAGACGCTGACCGACGCCTACACCGGCCCCAACGACTGCCGGGATTCGTACTTCTACACCGTGACCGTCACCTACCGCGACGGCACCAGCAAGCGCGTCACCACCGACGAATGCAACGAGTCGCCTAAATTGCTGACCGACGTCATCGCCCTCACGAAAGAAATCGGGCAGCGCAAGGACGGGAAGTAGTAGGTCCGCGCTACACCGGAGTGAGTGTCCGGCGTCACCCTGCGCCGACCGTTATGCGTGGTTGAATATCCGAACCGTGTCCAGCGTGTCCTGATCGACCGCTGAGCGAGGCCGCGTTTTGGGCATTGCCCCGATTCAGGAGGTCGTCGTGACTGAAAGGTTCGAGGTTCTCCTGCACGGCCCCATCGAGGCTGTTTTCGACCTGATCACCCAGGCGAGATTCTGGCCGCAGTGGCACCCGTATACGCGTTCGGTCGGCGGTGTCACCGAACGCCCGTTCCGGTTGGGCGATGCCGTCTATGAGCACGGCGTGACCGACGGTATCGACTTCCACCTCTATTGGGAGGTGCGCGAGTACGAGCGCCCGTGGCGGGTGATGCTGTACGACTGCGGGCACGATGCCACGCTCCGATACACCTTCGAGGAACGTGGTGCGGAGACTCTCTTCAGTCGAGAGCAATGGATCAACCCTGATCGTGCGCTCGGCGTTGCCGACACCCCGGTGTCGTTCACCGATCGGGTGGCCGAGGCGTCGGAAGCCGCTGTCGTCTGGCTGGCAGATCACATCAATGGGTTGCTGGAAGCCGAAAAGGCCAGCATCCCGCCGAGGGAGATCGCCGAGGGTGCCGTCACGGGGGAGTGACTATCGCGCGGGCCGAGGTGGCGATGAGTTCTTCGATGTGGCACGGGATTTCGGTGTTCATGCCGAGGTAGCGCCGGACGATGGAGTAGGGGAGGTCGATCACGGCGACGACCACCTTGTCGGTGGTGTGTTCGGCTGGTTCGAGTCCCCGGGCGACGGTGGTGATGGCGTCACGGAATGCCATGCCGAGTTCGGCGTTGCGGGTGGTTTGGTCGGGGGTCCAGCGGTCCGGTGCGTAGGCGGCGGGGCCTGCGAGCAGGACGTGCGCCTCGTCGGGGTGGTCCCGTGACCAGGTGAGTACGTACCGGGCAGCGGCGACGCAGGCCTCGACCGGATCGTCGGCGGCCAACAGCGGTAGCAAACCGGCGTGGAATCGTTCGAGTGTGCGGACCCAGAGCGCCCCGCTGAGTGCCGCGCCGGTGGGGAAACGGTGATACACCGATCCGCTCGGTGCGCCCGATGCGCGGACAACCGCTTTGACCGATAAGCCGCTCACGCCCGCCGTCGCGACGATCCGAGCTGCGGCGTCCAGCAGCAGATCGGTGTCGTATATCGCAGGCCGTGGCATATCAGCAATCCTACAGCTAGTATTAGAGATGACTCTCTAATACTAGCTGGGAGGAATCATGAACACAGCGACAGAAACCGCCGAACAGCTCTACGCCGCACTGGCCAAGGTGGATACCGACGCCCTCAAAGCACTGCTGACCGACGATTTCGTCGGCGAAATGAGCGCGGGCATGCCGCACGGCGTCGCGGGACTGCACCACGGCCCCGAAGACATGGTTCATCGGATGTGGGGCGTGCTCGGCAAGATCTATGACATCCACGCCGACCCCAGCGAATACCTCGCTGTCGGACCCGACCGCGTGGTGGTACTCGGCCGCTACTGGGGTCCGGCGCGCAGTGGCGACACCGAGGTCGACGCCGCCTTCGCGCACATCATCACCACTCGCGGCGAACAGATTTCGCGCCTCGTCCAGATCACCGACACCGCCCGCTGGGGTTTCACCCCCGACTCCGCCACCCGCTGACGCGAACACGGGTGGCGGAGTCCGGCTCTCAGGTCAGATGGTCGAAATCGCCACGCACCCAACCGATGTGGCGGTCGGCCGAGCGGCGGATGGCGGCGCGCGCGTCACCGTCGATGATTTTGCCGAAATTGTCGTAGAGGCGGTCGAATTCGAACTCTTCGGCGGTTGTCGTGACGCGTTCCACGACGGCGGGGGACAGCGGGATCCGGTTGGGATAGCTACGCATGAACGCGACCGATTTACGATCCGGGTTGGCGTGAATGGTGTCCGCACTGAACAGCACACCGCGGCCCTCGGCCCCGGCCGCCCAATGCAGCACGCCGCTGCCCTGGAAGTGTCCGCCCAACTGGCGCACGGTAACGCCCGGCAGCAGCTCGAGCCGCCCCGACCACGGCCGAATCACCGGATCCGGCCGGGCAATCCACTGCAGATCCGATTCGGCCACATACACCGGCACGCCACCCAGCGCCCGGCTCCACTCCACCTGCACGCCGTAATGGTGCGGATGACTCGGCACGATGGCGACGACTTCACCGAGCTCGAGCACCCGGCGCGCCGCATCCTCGTCGACATAGCCGGTCACGTCCCACAGCACATTCCCTGCGGGTGTCCGCACCAGATGCGACTCCTGCCCGATCCCCACCTCCGGCTCAACCGTCACACCGAACATGTCCGGCTCCAACTCCCGCACCACCACCCTGTGCCCCGCCGCAACGAGCTTCTCGAGCGTTGTCCACTGCTGCCCGGCAGCAGGCACCCACTGCCGCTCATCAGCGCAGATACGGCAAACCTCGGCCCCAGCCTCGTGCTCCACCGCACACGTCTGACAGATCTTCCACATATCCACCTCATCCTGCCGAGCACACCCACCCCGTTTCTACACGCACCCCGAACCCCACCGCAGTCGAACCACCAGCCCATACCCTCCGCAGGATCGGCGGCATCCGGCGCCGCGATTCGCAGCGGGCGAAATATGTTCGCCCGCTGTGATATCCGACTCGATTCAGCCCAAGAGGCGAGCAGGACTTGGGCGATGTCCACTTTGGGGTGAGGCGTCAGATGGCTTGGCCGCCCGGTACCGGTGCGCCGCTGATGAAGCCGTTTGTCAGCAGGTTGAGCAGCAGGATGAATTGCAGAAAGGGGGGCATGTCGGTTCTCCCAATGGGTTTCGGAGTGTTGGTAGTCGATATCGTTCGCGCGCGAGGTAAAAGAGGTGGTGGGGTTGCGGCAAAGGGACGTAAGAATCTGCGATGAGTACGCCGGCGCGAATTCTTACGCGGTTTTGCGGTGGGCTTGGCATTGCTCTGACGGGGGCCGCCCAACCTGAATGAGACACCCGGTGGTTGCCGGGCGATCGTGACGGAAGGAAGTGCCCGCCATGTCCCAGAACCTCTACTTGACCGGCCGCGAGCGTGTTTCGGCTCCGGCCGCCCGGATCTCGCTGCCCGCCGACGTGTCGCGTTACTGGAGCGGTCGCCATGTCGTGATCACCGGCGGGAGCAGCGGTATCGGGCTCGCGGTGGCCGAGTCGGCATTGTCGGTGGGTGCGCGGGTCAGCGTTCTAGTGCTCGAAGATGCTGCACTGGAACGCCTTTCGAACTTCGCCGAGTCCGTGTCCGGGCTGGCGGTGTTCGCCGTCGACGTGACGGACAAGGCTCAGGTCGACGCGGCCGTCGCGGAAGCCCGTGCCCGTCACGGCGAGATCGGCGCGGTGATCGCCTGCGCCGGTATCGCCAGGCCCGGCTACTTCGCGCAGCTGAACGACACCGACTTCGTCCGCCACATGTCGGTGAATTACTTTGGGGCGCTGCACGTTATCCAGTCGGCGGTACGGGATCTGTGCGCCGGTGAGCGCGGTAGCGTCACGGTCATCTCGTCCCTGGCCGCGGTGCTGCCCTGCTTCGGCTACAGCGCATACAGTCCCAGCAAGTCCGCCGTACGGACGCTGTGCGAGGTGCTGCGCCAAGAGCTCAAACCCCATGGCGTGACGGTCACCGTGGTCATGCCGCCCGATGTCGACACCCCGCAATTAGCCGCCGAGTCCGCGACCAAACCGCCGGAGCTGCGAGCATTGAGCTCCTCGGCGCCGATCACCGCGGCCGCTGTCGCGCACGCCTTGCTGGTCGGTGCGGCTCGCGGCAAGGCCTCGGTCGTACCGACGCTGTCCGGTCGCCTGATGCAATGGCTCGCGGCCGTCGCACCCGGGTTGATGGCGTGGATCATGGACCGGACCATCGCCCGCGTCCAGCACTCTCGCTGAAGTGGTTGCGGCCGGTCGTGTTTCACCCCAACTGCGGGGCCGGCGAATCCGGTCGCCTGAGCGGCCGGTCGCTGCTAGCTTGCTGCCGTGGAACTCTTCGCACGCTCGTGGACCGCGTTGCGCGCGGCCGTCGACGAACTTCCGGACCGGGACTTCGCGCAGCCGTCCGGCTGCACCGGCTGGCTGGTCCGGGATCTGGTGTGCCACTTGATCATCGACGCGCAGGACGTCCTGATCACGCTGGTGACACCCTCCGGCAAGGAACCGAACCGCGACGCGGTGACCTACTGGAAAATCGTCGAAACGCCCACCGGCGACGACCCGCTCGACGCGCTCATCGTCCGGCTGGCCGCCGCCTACGAGCAGCCGGAGTTGCTGAAGTTCCACCTCGACGACGTCGGCTCCGCCGCAGGTCGCGCCGCCGAACTCGCGAACCCCGACCTCCGCGTCAGCACCCAGGACTATGTACTGACCGTGGCCGACTACCTCGGCGCCTATGTCATGGAATGGACCCTGCACCACCTCGACCTGATCGCCTACCTCCCCGACGCCCCCGAACCGCCCGCCGAATCCCTGTCGCGTGCCCGCGCGATGCTCGAAAAGATCGCCGGGTCCCCATTCCCGGCCTCATGGTCCGATAAGGACGCGCTGCTGATCGGCACCGGACGCCGGAGCCCGGCAGCCGCGGAGCAGTCCGAATTAGGCGAGCTGGCAACGAAACTCCCCCTCGTCCTCGGATAACTCCGGTTCCCATTGCATTCGATTTGAAAGTGCTTCTTAACGAATGTAAGTACGGCACTGCTGACAGTTCATGATTCGGGAATTTGATTTACCGTAGTGCCGGATCGACCAATCGAAGCGAGCGCAGTTCATCGCCTCGAGGCGGCGGACGGCTCGATGATGTGCGGGTCCGCGCGGCGATCGGGGCAACCGAGTTCAGCAGTGAGGGTGCAGGTGTCAGTCATGCGTTCGTCCAAGCGGTATGTAGTCGCCACCCTGGTGACCGTTGCCGTCGGTTCGTCTGTTGTCACCGTCCCCGCCATCGCACAGGCGGGGCCGAACGGTTGCGCGGCGACCTTCAATCTATTCATTCCCGGCACCTGGGAGACCGACGAGGATGCCGACCCGGCGCGACCCGTCGGCATGCTCGCGCCGATCGCGGACGCCATCGCACGCCAGCAGGGGCCACGCTCGGAAATCTATTTCACGCCCTATATGGCCCGCGCGTTCGACAACGGCTACACCTATGCCGACAGCAAGAACACCGCGCTGGCCAACGCGACCGCCGCGCTGCGTGATTACGGAACACGCTGCCCCACTGCCAGATTCACGATCAACGGCTACAGCCAGGGGGCCGACGCCGCCGGTGATCTCGCTGCCGACATCGGCAACGACCGCGGCCCCGTCCCCGCCGACCGGGTCCTTGCCGTCGGCCTGCTCTCCGATCCGGGCGCGGGCACCAAGGGTGAGGTCGTCGTCGGTCCGGGTACCAGGGGCACCGGGATCGCCGATCCGCGACCGCAGGGCATGGGCAAGCTTTCGGGCCGGGTCACCTCGATCTGCGACCCGAAGGACCTGTACTGCTCGATTCAGAAGGGCGTCAACCCATTGCTCGGGGCGTTGGGTTCGATCCTGAGCAAGACGCTGAGCATCGGCGCGCCGCCGGCCGACCCGAACCTTCCGGTGGCGGCAGCCCTGACCTCGGATTTCTCGAAGACCGATCTCTCAGGTGTGGCCACCGACGTTGCCGGGCTGACCGCCGGCCTCGCCGCTCCCGCAGGCATCGACCTGGCGCGGGTCCGCAACAGCGCGAACAAGCTGCTCGACACCTTCAACCCACTGGTCGACCTGGTCGACTCCGGCGCGGCCAACCCGGCTGCCACGGCCCGGCTGATCGCTGCCCCCGGCGGCACTGCGGAGCACAACGCGGGCGAGGTACTCACCGCGGCAGGGGACTCGGACCTTTCGGGTGCGGTATCGGCGGTGCGCACGATCGCCGACACCTCGACCAAACTGCTGAACCGAGGCGTCGGCACGCTGGCGGCGGGCTCGCCGAAAGCGCGGTCGCTGCGCGCCGAAGCCCACGCCGTCCGCAACCAGGTCGCACCGCTGGCCGCCACACCGGCCGAAACCCTTGGCTCGGCAACGAGAATCCTGTCGCTGCTCAAGCCGAGTGTGCTGGTCGACCAGGCACTCGACGTCGCCGCCGACGTCACCACCTTCGACTTCCAAGGCATCCTCGACAACCTCACGCTGCTGCCGCAGAAGGTCGTCGCGATGGACGCCGGGGGCGCCAATGAGATCGCCGGTGAACTCAACAACCAGCTGCAACCACTGGCCGACCTCAGCGGCAGCGTCGATCTGAAATGGATCTCGCAGGTCCTGTCGATCATCCCGGACTCGCAGGGCTACACCGAGGTCGCGGCCAGGGTGACCTCGATCCTGTCCAACGTCGACATCCCCCGCCTGGTCAACATCGTCAGCCGGATCCAAGACGTCGCCTGGTCGGTGCTGCAGAAGGTGGTCCCGCCGGCCGGGCAGGCACCCGACCTGATCGGCGCGGGCGTCGCGCTGTCCGGCCTGCTGCCGATCGGCGCCGACCTGGCCGCGGCGGCGGCCGACATGTTCGCAGGCAAGCCGCAACAGTCCCCGCCGCAGGTCCTCGGCAAGCGGGCCCCGGCGCGCGCCATCGCCCAGCAGGACCTCGACCTCGGCGAGCTGACCGCCCCGCTCGGCCGAATGGCACCGTTCCACGACATCAACCTGGTCAACCTCGTCGTCGACGGCCTCAGCGCCGCAAACTTTGTCGCGTCCGGCGTGCACATGAACTACGGTGCGCTGATCGTCGACGGCTCCGGCCGCAACGCCGTCCAGTGGCTCGGCGACTGGATGAACCAGCGCATCGGATACGTCAAATAACCCGCGCGTCTCGGGCATGAAATTCTGTTGATCGTGTCGGACGGGGGTCAATACAGTGCCTGGTAGCAACCTGGAAAGGCAATCGCCATGCACATCGCCATCCTTACCTTCGAGGGCTACAACGAACTCGACTCCCTCATCGCCCTCGGCGTCCTCAACCGGATCAAGAAGCCGGATTGGCGGGTCTCGATCGCCAGCCCGACCCAGCGCGTCCGTTCGATGAACGGGGTCGTCATCGAGTCGATGGCCACCCTCGAGGAAGCCAGCGCCGCCGACGCGGTGCTCGTCGGCAGCGGCAGTCAGACCCGGGAAGTCGTCGCCGACCAAGCGCTCATGGCACAGCTGCAACTCGATCCGTCCCGCCAGCTGCTCGCCGGACAATGTTCCGGCACTTTGGTTTTGGCCAAACTCGGACTGCTCGAGGGCGTCCCCGCGTGCACCGATCTCACCACCAAGCCGTGGGTTCAAGCCGCAGGCGTCGATGTCCTCAACCAACCCCTCTTCGCCAAAGGCAACATCGCCACCGCGGGCGGCTGCCTCGCTTCTCCTTATCTCGCCGCCTGGATGATCGCCCATCTGGAGAGTGTCGAAGCGGCCGAAGAAGCACTGTATTACGTTGCGCCGGTGGGGGAGAAGGAAGATTACGTGGCCCGCGCGATGGGAAACATCACGCCGTACCTGCACGCGGCCACCGTGTCCGCTAGCCGTTAAGCGGGGAGATTGTCGGCGCGGACGTTGCGCAGCGCGTAGTCGACCGCGGGGTCGGTGCGGAGTTTCCAGTCGGGGCCGGTGAAGTAGCTTGCGGCGGTTTTGTCGCCGTCTACGAGGTAGCGGAGCCAGGCGAGGGTGATGGTCGCCGTCGGGTTGTGGGTGGCGTCGTCGAAGGGGGTCCAGTGGGTTACGCCTTTGAGGCACACCAGGATTGCGGGGGCGTTGAAGGCGAGTTCGTATTCGACGAGTCTCGGTAGGAAGTGCGGGACGATGAAATCGGCGGAGCCGGTGAGATAGAGGGTGGGCACGTTGACGAGGAAGGCGGCGGCGACCGGTCCCGGTTGAGTGGGGACGGCGCCGATGATGCGGAAGTCCGGATCGATCAGCTGGTAGATGTTCGGCGGGATGCCAGCGCCGTTGATGGCGGCACCGCCACCGCCGGAGTGCCCACCGATCACGGTACGGCTCAGATCGAGCTTGCCGTGCAACACATTTCGCGGATCGCGGTTGGCCGCGGACAGGGCGGCCGCGGCGGCGAGGGGCAGTTCGTCCAGTGAGTTGATCAGGTCGTGCGGCATCGCGACGACGAAACCGTTGCTGGCCCACAGCCGCGCGCTGGCGTCGTAATTGCCTGGCTCGGAGGTGAATCCGGGAATCCAGACGACCGTCGGCACCCGGGTCATCGTGGCGATGTCCTTCGGGTAGTAGAAGTCCACGCCGACGGGCGAGTCCAGGCCGCCGGGGAATTCGCGCGTGCAGGTCATGGCCGAGTGGTTGCCGAGTACGTGGCCGACGGCGTCGTACACGGCGTAGAGCGCCTGGCATGGGTAGACCGCCGCCGTGCTCACCGCCTCATGCTCGCCGGCGGGCGCGTATCGGCTCAGCGGAACGGGGCCGGGGTCGTAGGAATCGGCCGAGGCGGGCGCGGCGAACGACATACCGGCCAGCAGCGACCCGGCGGCGAGCACAGCCGCGGCACCACGCCGAAATCCGAACCAGGACATACGCCCTCCTCCGTAACCCACGAGCCGCAGGCCGCGCCGATCCGTCGGCCCAGCCGTAGGTGATCGACGATCGATCAGCACGCAGTGAACGAAATTAGGTCGACCGTCCAGTTTCGTTGATGCGTCGAGTCAGTAAATGGGACGAGAACTCGACCGCTATAGGTGACCAATCGGGCATCGCGACCGGGCGGACACTCCGATTGTGCTGGATCCCAACTTTGGCTCGGTCCACGGAATCGAGACCCTCGCGGTACGTCGCGGTTTACAGTTGACCGACGGTCCAGCGCGAGATGGCGGAGGCGGTCAGGCCTCGTCGGTGGGTTCTCGTCGGGAATCTATGGAGGTCGATCATGGGTGTCGCGGTCAGGGCCGAAGGATGCACCAAATCATTTGGCTCGCAGCGGATTTGGCAGGATGTCTCGCTTTCGCTGCCGTACGGTGAGGTGAGCGCGCTGCTGGGCCCGTCGGGCACCGGTAAGTCGGTTTTCCTGAAGTCGCTGATCGGGCTGCTGCGGCCGGAGCGCGGCTCGATCTTTGTCGGCGACACCGATATCACCACCTGCTCCAACAAGCAGCTCTACGAGATCCGCAAACTCTTCGGCGTGCTGTTCCAGGACGGCGCGCTGTTCGGCTCCATGACCCTCTACGACAACGTCGCCTTCCCGCTTCGTGAGCACACGAAGAAGTCGGAGTCGCAGATCAAGCAAATCGTCATGGAAAAGCTGGAGCTGACCGGTCTGCTCGGCGACGAGGGCAAGCTCCCCGGTGAGATATCCGGCGGTATGCGCAAGCGGGCGGGCCTGGCGCGCGCACTGGTACTCGACCCGGAGATCATTCTCGTCGACGAGCCGGACTCCGGTTTGGACCCGGTGCGCACCTCCTACCTGAGCCAACTGCTGATCGACATCAACGCACAGATCGACGCCACCATCCTGATCGTCACGCACAACATCAACCTCGCGCGCACAGTTCCGGACAATATCGGCATGCTGTTCCGCCGTCAGCTGGTGATGTTCGGCCCGCGCGAAGTCCTGCTCACCTCCGACGAGCCGGTGGTCAAGCAGTTCCTCAACGGCCGCATGCAGGGTCCGATCGGCATGTCCGAGGAGAAGGACGAAGCCCAAATGGCCCGCGAGCAGGCAATGTTCGACGCAGGCCACCACCACGGCGGTGCCGAAGAGATCGAAGGCATCGCGCCGCAGATGCAGGCCACGCCGGGCATGCCGGTGCGTCAGGCCGTGCTGCGCCGCAAGGACCGGGTCCGCGAGATCATGCACACACTGCCGCACCCGGCCCAGGTGGCAATTCGCGAATCACTCGACCGAAACGACAATTGACCAGGGACTATCGCGAAGGAGCTGCCGTGCCGACAGTGCGGGAGGCGTCTTACGAGATATTGCGTGCCCGCGGCATGACCACATTCTTCGGCAATCCAGGCTCCAACGAATTGCCCTTCCTGCAGGATTTCCCGGCGGACTTCCGCTACATTCTCGCGCTGCACGAGGGTGCCGGACTGGCCATGGCCGACGGATACGCGCAGGCCACCGGCGGCCCCGTGCTGGTGAGTCTGCACTCGGCGGCCGGCGTCGGGCAGGCGATGGGCAACCTGGTCAACTCCTATATGGCGGGCACGCCCTTGGTCCTCATGAGCGGCCAGCAGTCCCGCGAGCTGCTCACCTCGCAAGGCATGCTCGCCAACCCCGATCCGACGACATTGCCCAAGCCGCACGTCAAATGGAGTTTCGAGGCGCCGTCGCCGCAGTCGGTGCCCGCGGTGCTTGCCCGCGCCATCGCGTGCGCCACTACCGCGCCGACCGGACCGGTCTACGTGTCTGTGCCACTGTCGGATTGGAACGAAACCGCGGACTCGGACAACCAGCAGTATCTTGTCGCCCATAAGGTCGAAGGGCGGCCGGTCGCCTCCGCCGCCGCGCTCGAACGGCTTGCTGACCGGTTGAACGCCGCTCGAAATCCAGTGCTGGTCCTCGGCCCTGACGTCGACGGGTACGGCGGGTGGGATGCCGCAGTGGCGCTGGCCGAACAGGCCGCGCTACCGGTGCTGCTGGGCAGTTTCGAATACGCCCGGATCGGTTTCCCGACCGATCATCGTTGCTACCAAGGCACTTTGGGCCTTTCCGTCGAACAGATTCACGATCAACTCGCCCCCTACGATTTCATCGCCTGGATCGGTGGAGCGGTGCTACCATATCACGCTTGGACACCGGGACCCTATTTGCGGCCAGGCACCGAATTGGTATCCGTGACAGCCGATCCGGATCAAGCGGCACGTAGTCCGGTCGGCGATGCGATCGTCGGTGACCCAGCCGACGCGCTGGCTCGGTTGGTCACGCTCGTTGATTCTGGTAAACGCCCTATGCCACAACCGCTTTCGTCGTCTATCGGGCAGCCCGGCAGTGCTGTCACCAATACGCGACTCAAGCAGGTCCTCGCCCAGCTACGACCCGACGACGCGGCCTGGATATACGAGGCGCCGTCCCTGGGCTGCTGGTGGGACATCGTGCCGATCAACCAGCCCAACAGCTACTTCTACGCCGCGGCAAGCGGATTGGGTTACGGACTACCTGCCGCGGTCGGCGTCGCACTCGCGCAGCCCGGCAGACGGGTGGTCGCGCTCATCGGTGACGGATCGGCGAACTACAGCATCACCGGCCTATGGTCGGCCGCCCAACAGCACCTCGACATCACCTATGTCATTGTCCGCAACGGCATCTACCAGGTCCTCGCCGATTTCGGCTCGTGGCTGCGTGCCCCCGAACTGCCCGGCCTGACGCTGCCCGGAATCGACTTCGTCTCCCTGGCACAGGGATACGGCGTCCCCGCGGTCGCCGTAGCGGACCCCGACGCGCTGAGCACCGCACTGAAGCACTCGCTCACCACTCCGGGCCCTTCGCTGATCCAAGTCGACGTCGTGCCCGAACCGAGCGACATCTTCGCCTGATCCGGCGACTGGTGGACGGCAAGGCGCCGCGAGCGTGGCGAGCGGGCGACACCACCTCGTCGGCTGCTAATCACCTTGCCGTCCAACGTAACTAAGCGGGCTTGCTGAACTCTTCGATCAGTACGGGATACTGCTCGCCGCCGTGGCCGGCCGCGATCGAGCGGTCGGCCATCGCCTTGAACAGCTTCGGCAGTTCGGCGTTGACGCCCAGTCGCTCGCTCTCTTCGATCAGATGCACCATCGACCGCGCGTGCGTCTCCAGGCTCGCCACCTCGGCGGGAAAGGAGCCGTTGTCGATCCGCTCGGCATGTCCGGGCAGCCATTCGGCCACCCCGGCCGCCATCTGCCTGGCGAACGGCGCGTACGTGGCGGCGTCGACCCCGGCAGTCCTGAGGATGGCGGTGCCCTGGAGCCAGGCGTTCAGCACGCTCCACATCATGGCCAGGCCGGCCACGTCGTACAGGGACGCCAGCCCATGATCCGCGCCGAGATAGGTGACGGTGCCGAGCGCGCTGAGCGTCGATTCGTGCGCCGCGAAGACCGACTGCGGCCCACTGTGCAGAACTATCGCCTCGTCGGTGCCGATCGCCGGTGGGATGGCCATGATCGCCCCATCCAGGTAACGAGCGCCGCGCTGCTCGGCCCAACGCGCGGCTGCCCTGGCCTGAGCCGAGTCGCCCGAGGTGAGATTGAGCAAGGTCGTGCTGTCAAGCTCGCTCGCGTCGAGCAGTTCATACATGGCCGAGTAGTCGGTGAGGCAGACGATCGTCAGCGCGCTCGCCGCGAGCGCGTCGCCGACCGTCGGCGCGAGTCGGGCGCCGTCGGCCACCAGCTGATCGGCCTTGGCGGACGTGCGGTTCCACACGGTGGTGCGATGCCCGGCTTTCACGAACGCGCCGGCGAGCGCCTGGCCCATCAGCCCGAGTCCGAGGACGGTCACGGATGTTTCGGTTTCGTTGGTCATGAGAGCATCGTCAACGTTGATATCGGTGTGAAGGTCAAGTGAGGTTTGCGATGTTGATCGGAGAACTGGGCACGAGGACGGGCGTCAACGCCCATCAGTTGCGCTACTACGAGGCCCAAGGCCTGCTGGCAGCGGACCGCGGCGCGAACGGTTATCGCGAGTACGACGAGACGGCCGTGCTGCGGGTGAAGCAGATCCGGCACCTGCTCGCTGCTGGTCTGTCGTCCGAGGACATCGGGTACTTGTTGCCGTGCGCCGTCGGCGAGGCGCCGGAGTTGCCCGGGTGCCCGGAGTTGGTGGCCGCGTTGCGGACCCGGCTGCGGCGACTGGACGACCAGCTCGACAAGCTCACGCAGTCGCGCGACGTGCTCGCCGAATACATCGATGCGGCCGAGCGAATGGGCGGCGAGAGCTATCCGCCGCTGCATGATGCCGACGCGTTGCCCGTCTCTGCCTGAGTAGTCGGCGCGCTGGCTGACAGAGTGCACAAATGTCTGCGGCTTGTTTCTCGTGTTCGTCAATGGAAATGCGGCAATCCTGTGTAGTTTGCTAATTGATAGCTCGGGTGGCCTTAATTCATTGAGACCAGGAGAGTCGATCATGGCAATCAGGAACTTCGCTGCTATCACTCGACGTGCGATCGCACGCACCAAACCGGTTGTGCGACAACCGGCGGATTGTCCGCAGCCGGCTGATTCCTGGCCATTGGCGGTATTGGTCGCGGCGCTCACCACGGTCGCGATCTTCGCGCCCGCCTGTAGCAAGTCGGAGCCGCAAACTCGGCCGGGTGACAGAGCGACCGTGCAGGAGCGTCCGGCGTCGAATGTGCAGTGGGCGGCCTGTGATGGTGCGGAACTCGCGGGCCTGGAGTGTGCGACGGTGCAGGTTCCGATGGATTACCGCGATGCGGGTCGCGGACAGATCGATATCGCGATCAGCCGGGCCGCCGCCAAAGCTCCGGAACGACGTCTGGGCGTGCTCTTCACCAATCCCGGCGGCCCCGGCGGCGCGGGTCTGTCGATGCCTACCCAGTACGCCGAACAGCCGATCGGGCAGGTCTACGACATCATCGGCATCGATGTGCGCGGCGTGGGGAAGTCGACGAACCTGGCTGCGTGCGCACCCGTCGACGAAACCCGGTTTCCGATTTCCTCGCAGTCTCGCCCCACCGACAACGACCTCATCCAACTGGTCGAGCAGGCGAAAGCCAAAGAAGCGGCGTGCGCGCAAACCGGCGGCGAGTTCCGTCGTTACGTGACAACGATGAATACCGCCCGCGATATGGACAACATTCGCGCCCAACTCGGCGAATCCTTCATCAACTATCTCGGCGTCTCCTACGGCACCTGGCTGGGCTCGGTTTATGGAGAGATGTTTCCCGAGCACCTGAACCGCAATGTGCTCGACTCGTCGCTGGATCCGCGAGTCAGCTGGCGCGACGGTGATGTGAACAATGCAGCGGCAATCAAGAAGAACTTCGAGAACTGGGCCGCCTGGACGGCCGAGCGCGACGCGGTATTCCATCTCGGCGCCAAACCGGAAGCCGTGCGCGCGTCCATCGACACCATCGCCGAAGCGATCATCAAGCAGCCCGTCGGCGGATTCGACAACCGAGACGACTTCGACGGAGCCGTAGGCGAATTCACCCGCTACCGCAAGTCCTGGGCGCCCTTCGCCAAGAGCATGCATTACGTGCTCGACGAGATCCACGGCGCACCACCGCGACCCGACGTGGACCGCAGCAACCAGCACGCCGCGCAAACGGCCGATGCCCTCGACGACGAGGCGGTCACCGAACGCGACGACGACAACGACATGTCGGGCGCGGTAAACGCTGCCGTGCTGTGTGATTGGGACTGGCCGACCGACATGGAGGTCTACTTCCGCGACATGCGCTCGGCCCGCGACACCTTCCCGTACGGCAACACCGTCGGCCAGCTCAGCCCGAACGCCTGCTCCTTCCACACCGACAAAGCCGAACCGCTGGTCAAGATCGGCACCCCGAAATACCCACGGGGACTGGTGGTTCAGTCCGACGGCGACACCCAAACCTCCCTCGTCGACGGCCAGGCCATGGCCAAAACCCTGGACAGCGTCCTGATCGTGGTGCACAACGAAGGCGCACACGGCCTATACGCCACCACCCCCGCGAACGCCTGCGTCAACGACGCCGTCAACGCCTACCTCCTCGACGCGAAACTCCCGGCAGGCACAGTCGAATGCGCCACCGCCGACCCGCCGATGCCAGTTCCCGCCCAACCCAATCCGGAAAACCCCGACCCCGAAGCGACCATACCGCTGCTCGGCGAGTCCGCCGACCAGGTAAAGACGGAGGTCGAAGCGGGGCCCTGATCCCACCGACAGCGGTGCGGAGCCGTTCGAATGTCGTTCGGGTCCAGTAGTTTCGGCCGGTATCAGTCGTATTCGGGCAGTAGCTCGGCGGCGTTTTCGGCTGATCAGCGGCCGGAATTCTGCTGCCAGATCTGGCGGGAGGCGGCGAGCGGGTCTGCGGCGACGGTGGGTTCGGTGTTCCAGATTCGGGTGAGGGATTGGGCGGGGGTGAATGCGGGCCAGCCGGGGTCGCCGGTGGTGGCGAAGGAGATCCAGGAGGCGCGGAGTTGTTCGGAGAGTCGGAGCAGGCTTTCCGGGGGACGGGGGCCGCCGAGGACGAAGGAGGCCAGGGGGCTGTCGGTGTTGCCGAGGGTGGCCGGAATGTCGGCGACGTGGCAGGCGCCGAGGATGCCGCCGAGAGCTGGGCTGGCCCAGGTGAAGTCGTAGACGTGGCTGCGGCCGCCCGCGGCGGTGTGCGCCTCGGCGAGCCAGATGGCGGGCATGCGGAACATCGCGTCGGAATACATGACGGTGTAGAGCTGGGCGTCGGTGGACGTCGGATAGGCCGCGCGATAGGCGGCGAGTGCCGAGGGTGGCAGGCCGAGATGGGCTGCGGTGCTGGCTAAATCGACCGTGCGCAGGCGACTCCGGCGTGGGGTCGGCGGCAGGCCGTGGCGGCGTAGACCGCGGGCGGTCATACGCGCGAAGGCCGGCAGACCTTTGATCATCGCCGACGCGCTGGGTTGAATCAGACCGCGGCTCAACGCGAACAGGGTGAACTCGTCATGGGTCGAGCCTGAGATCAGGTCGATATCGCGGGCGACGCCCGAACCCAGTGCGAGCCAAGGCTTGTCGACGACGGTGACGCTGTCGATGACAGGGGTGAAGGCGGTGATCGCCTCGGGTGTTGTCCAGGCGCCGGGGTCGGCCTCCATCGCGGCGAGCGGTTCATCCTGCACCGACAGCAATGCGAGGGGTGTTTGTGTGGCGAGCTGGTTGAGCTCGACACCTAGTGCGGCGGCGATGATTTCGGCGATCCGCCTGGCCTCTTCCTCGGGGAGCAAGCGCGCGGCGGGGCTCTGTACGATGGCGCGCCGGAACAATCCGCGGGCGCCGGGCGCGGTGAGCAGAGCGGCGATGGAGAGCCCGCCGCCGGATTCGCCGAAGAGGGTGACGTTGTCCGGATCGCCACCGAACGCCGCGATATTGTCGTGCACCCAGCGCAGCGCCGCGGTCTGGTCGAGGAAGCCGCGATTGGCGGGCGCGCCGGGGACAAATCCGAAGCCCTCGAAGCCGACTCGATAGTTGAACGTCACGAGGACGACCCCGCCGCGAGCGAGAATCGCACCGTCGTGCGCCGGATCGCTGGACGAGCCCGCTTTCCAGCCACCACCGTGGATCCACACCATCACGGGCAACCGGTCGCCGGTGCCGCCCGGTGTCCAGACGTTCACGCTCAGGCAGTCGAGGCCGTCGGCAGGCCGCCACAACGGTGGAGTTCCGGCGGTCAACGGCAATTGCGGTGGCGCGGCACCGTATTCGAGGGCCGGGCGAATGCCGTCCCAGCCGGCCACCGGGACAGGCGCCTGCATGCGGAGCGCCCCGGACGGTGCGGCGGCGTACGGGATGCCCTTGAAGACGAAAAGGGCACCGTCCCTGCGACCTTCGACGGCACCCGCCGTGGTCGTGACGACAACTCCCATGAGTTCACTCCTGCTCTGCTGCCCCAACCTGTGGCGGGTCGGGGATCACGGCGGTGACTTCGATCTCGACCTTGGCGTCCGGCTCGACCAAGCGGCTCACCTCGACGGCGGTCATCGCCGCGCGGAAGTCGCCGATAATCTCGCGGAAGGCCACCCCGATCTCCCGATACGCGCGCACGTACGCGTCGACATCGGTGATGTACCAGGTCATTCGGACGATGTGGGCCGGCTCCGCACCCGCCTCGGCGAGCACCGCCACGATGTTGCGCAACGTCTGACGCACCTGGTCGGCGAGGTCGGGCGAGCGGATCACGCCCTCGGTGTCCCAGCCGATCATGCCCGCCACGAACACCATTTCCCCGCGCGCGGCAATGCCGTTGGCGTATCCGCGCGGCCGTGGCCACCCCGGCGGCTGCAGCACCCTCATGCCGTCGCCGCCGAATCTCCGTGCACCGCATCGACGTCGCGCAACCGGAAGCGTTGCAGCTTGCCGGTCGGCGTGCGCGGCAGCGCGTCGACGAAGGTGATCGCCCTCGGGTACTTGTACGGTGCCACTGTCTGTTTCACGAAATCCTGCAATTCCTTGACCATCCCCTCGCGGGTCTCGATCTCCGCGCGCAGCACTACATACGCCTTGACGATCTGGCCGCGGTCCTCGTCGGGCACGCCGACCACGGCGCAGTCGGCGACCGCGAAGTGCCCGGCCAGCGCGTCCTCGACCTCGGGTGCGGCGATGTTGTAGCCGGACGACACGATCATGTCGTCGGAGCGGGCCTGATAGTGGAAGTAGCCGTCGGCGTCGATCGAGTAGGCGTCGCCGGTGTAGTTCCAGCCGTCGCGCACGTAGGTGGTCTGGCGGTCGTCGGCGAGGTAGCGGCAGCCGGTCGGGCCGCGCACCGCGAGCAGCCCGATCTCGCCGGGGCCCAACGTGTTTCCGTCCGCGTCCACCACGCGCGCCTCATATCCGGGTACCGCTAGGCCCGTCGCGCCGGGTCTGGCGTGCGCCTCATCGGCGGAGATGAAGATGTGCAGCATCTCGGTGGCACCGATGCCGTCGATCAGCTCGATGCCGGTGGCCTCGCGCCATCGGGCGCGGGTGCTCGGCGGCAACGATTCGCCCGCCGAGACGCATTTGCGCAGCGAGCTGCCGCTCAGGTCATGGCGGGCGAGAATGCGATACGAGGTGGGTGCGGTGAAAAGCACCGTCGCACGGAACTTCTCGATGGCGTCGAGCAGCTGCGGCGGGCCGGCCTGCTCGAGCAGCACGGTGGAAGCGCCGACCGTCATCGGAAACAGCAGCAGCCCACCGAGACCGAAGGTGAAGGCCAGCGGCGGGCTGCCGATGAACACGTCGTCGGGCTCCGGCCGCAGGATGTGTTGCGGAAAGCAGTGGCAGATCGCCATGACATCGCGGTGGAAGTGCACGGTCGCCTTCGGCACGCCGGTGGTACCGGAGGTGAAGGCGATGAGGCAGACGTCGTCGGCGGCGGTGTCGACCGTGTCGAACCGGCCGTTGTGCCGCGCCATCAGCGCTTCGAGCCCGTCGTCGGCGGCGCTGTGGAAGTAGCGCACCTGGTTCAGCGTGGGGCAGGCCGACACCACCGCGTCCAGTCGAGCGGACAGCGCGGAATCGCAGAGCGCGTGCGTGATTCGGGCTTTGTCGACGATCTGGGTGAGTTCCTTGACCCGCAGCAGTGGCATGGCCGTCACGGCGATGCCACCCGCCTTCAGCACCGCGAACCAGCACGCCGCGAGCATGGGGTTGTTCGGGGCGTCCAGCAGCACCCGATTGCCCGGCACGAGCCCCATATCGTGTACCAGCACGGCGGCAATGCGATTGGCTTGCTCGTGTAGATCGGCATAGGTCCAGCGCGTTCCGTCGGGTGCCTGCACGCACAGGCGGTCGCCGTTGCCGATGGCCAGCTGGCGGTCGAGTAGTTCACCGGCGCAATTGAGTTGGGCTGGGAACTGCAACTCAGGGGCGTCGAACACGAGGTCCGGCCATTGGTCGAGCGGGGGCAGGTTGTCGCGGGCGAAGGTGTCGAGGTGCGCGCTTGTCATGGGTCGAACCTTGGGGGAGAAGGAGAATCGTGGATCAGGAGGTGGCGCCACGGAGGACTTCACGGGCGATGATCAGTTGTTGCACCTCGGTGGCGCCCTCGTAGATGCGCAGGGCCCGGATGTCGCGGTAGAGCCGTTCGACCGGCTGGTCACTGACCACGCCGAGCGCGCCCCACATCTGCACCGCGGCGTCGATAACCCGTTGGGCGCCTTCGGTCGCGGCCATCTTGGCCATGGCGGCCTCGCGGGTGACGGACCGCCCTTGATCGCGCTGCCAGGCCGCGCGATAGGTCAGCAGTGCGGTCGAGTCGATCGTGGTCGCCATCTGCGCGAGTTCGGCTCGGGTCAGCTGGAAGTCGGACAGCACGCCGCCGAACATGCGCCGCGAGGTCGCCCTGGCGATCGCCTCGGCCATGGCGGAGCGGGCGAAGCCCAGGGCGGCGGCCGCCACCGAAGTCCGGAAGATGTCGAGGGTGCGCATGGCGATCGAGAAGCCCGCGCCCGCCGCACCGATGCGTTGTGTCGCAGGCACTCGGCAGCCGTCGAAGCGCAGCCGGGCGAGCGGGTGCGGGGCGATCACGTCGATGCGTTCGGCGATGTGCAGGCCGGGGGTGTCCGCGTCGACGATGAACGCCGAGATGCCCCGCGCGCCTTCGGCTTCCCCGGTGCGGGCGAAGACCACGTAGAAGTCCGCGATGCCGCCGTTGGAGATCCAGGTCTTCTCGCCGTCGATGACGTACTCGTCGCCGTCGGCGCGTGCGGTGCACGAGAGCGCGGCGGCGTCGGAGCCCGCCTCGGTTTCCGAGAGCGCGAACGCCGCGATCGCGGTACCGGCGGCCACTCGGGGCAGATAGTGCCGCTTCTGCTCGTCGGAGCCCGCGAGGCTGATCGCGCCGGAGCCGAGTCCTTGCATCGCGAAGGCGAAGTCGGCGAGTGCGTTGCGTTCGGCGAGTATCTCGCGGGCGAGACAGAGGGCGCGCGTGTCGATCTGGTCGCGGTTACCGCCGAACTCGGTGCCGGCGACGGTGTGTCGCAGCCAGCCCGCGTCGCCGAGCGCGCGGACCAGCCGACGACATCGGGCGTCGACGTCGGTGCTGGTGCCGTGGTTGAGGTGATCGGCTGCCCAGTCGTGCAGTGCGGCGGCCAGCTTCCGGTGTTCATCCTCGAAAAAGGGCCAGTCCCAGTGATCTTCGGACATGACTAGTTCCCTTCGAACTTCGGCCGCTGCTTGTCGCGGAACGCGTGATAGGCCCGCTTGAAGTCCTCGGTGAGCATGCACAGCGCCTGGGCCTGGGCTTCGGCTTCGATCGCCTGGTCCACCGTCATCGACCACTCCTGGTGCAGCATGGTTTTCGTGATGCCCTGCGCGAAGGTCGGGCCCTCGGCCAGCCGGTGCGCGAGCTGCCCGGCGGTGTCCAGCAGTTGCTCCGGTTCGGTCAGCTGGTTGAAGAAACCCCATGCGTAAGCCTCGTTACCGGTCATTGCCCGTCCGGTGTAGAGCAATTCGGACGCGCGACCCTGCCCGATGATGCGCGGCAGGATCGCGCAGGCCCCCATGTCGCACCCGGCGAGCCCGACCCGAGTGAACAGGAAAGCCGTTGTGCTGCGCGCGGTTCCGACCCGCAGGTCGGACGCCATCGCCAGAATCGCACCGGCGCCCGCGCAGACGCCGTCGACGGCGGCCACGATCGGCTGCGGGCAAGCCCGCATCGCCTTCACCAGATCACCGGTCATCCGGGTGAACATCAACAGCTCGGGCGCGGGCAGCGCGATCAACGGGCCGATGATGTCATGCACATCGCCGCCGGAACAGAAGTTCTCGCCCGCGCCGTGCAGCACGATCACCGCGACGTCCTCGGCATAGGCCAAGCGGCGGAACAGATCTCGCAACTCGGCATAGGAGTCGAAGGTCAACGGGTTCTTACGGTCCGGGCGATCGAGCATGATCGTGCCGACGCCCTCGTCGACCTTCCACTGGAAGTGAATGCTCTGGTAGCCGGCGAGTGTGGTGCGGTTGGCCTCGCGCAGTGCGGGGTCGAGGTTCTGGGTCATCAGCGTTCCTGGTTCGATATGGGGGCCGTTCCGGCGAGGTGGACGCGCAGCCTGCCGAGCAGGTCGAACAGCGCCTGCTCGTCGCCGCGGCCGAAGCCGGCGAACATCTCGGTCAGCCAGCGTTCGTGTTCGGCGGCCATCTCCTCGAAGCACTCACGCCCGAGCTCGGTCAGCCGCACCAGCGTCGCGCGCTTGTCGACCGGGTCCGGAATCCGGTCGACCCAGCCCTCGGCCACCAGCTGATCGGTCAGGCCGGTGACGTTGCCGCCGGTCACCATAAGATAGCGGGACAGCGCGCTCATCCGGAGCCCGTCGTGATGCCGGTCGAGCTGGGCCAGATAGTCGAAGCGGGGGAGTGTGGTGGCGAACCGGACCCGCAGCCTGGTACGGATCTCCTGCTCGATCTCGTTGGTAGTGGCCAGCAATCGCAGCCACAGCCGCACATCGAGGTGATCGCCGGAGACCGTGCGGGCCTCCATGCCGATGCGTTCGTCGCCGAGCTCGTGCCGGGTGGTCACCTCACATCACCTCCCCGCCGCTGACCGAAATCGACTGTCCGGTCAGCGAAGCCGCCGCGTCCGAGCAGAGCCAGGCCACGGTGGCGGCGACCTCGTCCGGCTCGATCAGCCGCCCCTGCGGGTTGTGCCGGGTGAAGGCCGCGCGTGCGTCGTCGGCGCTACGGCCGGTCGTCTCGGTCACGTGGGTCACGCTCTCCTGCAACAGGTCGGTGTCGGTGAAGCCGGGACAGATCGCGTTCACGGTGATCGCCGTGTTCGCGAGTTCCAGTGCCAGCGAACGGGTCAGGCCGATCACGCCGTGCTTGGCGGCGGCGTAGGCGGTGACGTAGGGGTAGCCGCGCAGGCCTGCCGTGCTGGCGATATTGATCACCCGGCCGCGCCCGGCGGCCAGCATGTCGGTGACCGCGCTGCGCGTGCACAGGAACGTGCCGGTGAGGTTCACCGCGAGCATGCGCTGCCACAGCTCGTCGGTGGTGCGCCGCAGTGGTGCGCTCGCCGCCTGCCCGGCGTTGTTGACCAGGATGTCTATCGCGCCGTACATCAGCCGGGCGTCGGTGAACGCGGCGGCGATGGCCTCCGGGTCGGTGATGTCGCACGCGATGGCGTGCGCCTTGGCCGATTTCGGCAGCCGGGCAACGGTTTCGGTGGCCCGCGCGAAGTCACGGGACAGCAGGGTGAGGCGGGCGCCGTCGTGCGCGAGCCTGCTCGCGATCGCCGCGCCGATGCCGCGTGATCCGCCGGTGACGAGCGCGTGCCGGTCGGCGATGCCGCTGGTGTCGACCTCGGGCATGGTCAGCCTTTCCCCGCCGCGGCGGCCTGCTGGCGTTGGATGTTCGCTTCGAATTGCCGCTTGGCGGCGCGGTATTGCTTGGGCCAGCCGAGTTCGGTGTAGCCGATCTTGGCCGCCTCGGTCAGCGTCCAGGACGGGTTCGCGAGGTGCGGGCGGGCGATGGCACACAGGTCGGCCCGTCCGGCGGCCACGATGCTGTTCACGTGGTCGGCCTCGGAGATCGCCCCGACGGCGATGGTGGCGATGCCCGCCTCTTGGCGCACCCGGTCGGCGAACGGTGTCTGCCACATGCGCCCGAACGTCGGTTGTTCCTGCTTGGTCACCTGGCCTGAGGAACAGTCGATCAGGTCGGCGCCCGCCTGCTTGAACCACTTCGCGATCTCGACGGCGTCGGCCGGGGTGATGCCGCCCTCGGCCCAGTCGTGTGCCGAAATACGTACCGACATAGGGAGTTCGGCGGGCCATACCGCGCGGACCGCGGCGAACACTTCCAGTGGATAGCGCAGTCGGTTCGACAACGAGCCACCGTAGGCGTCGGTGCGCTGGTTGGTCAGCGGCGAGATGAAGCTCGACAGCAGATAGCCGTGCGCGCAGTGCAATTCGAGCCAGTCGAAGCCTGCTTCGGCTGAGCGGCGGGCGGCGACGACGAACTGTTCGGTCACCTCGTCCATGTCGGCGCGGGTCATCGCCCGCGACCACTGGCTCACCCCAGCCAGGTACTGCTGCGGTGACGCCGAGATCAACGGCCAGTTCGGTTCGTCGTCGTCCGGGGTGAGTGGCTGATCGGTGCCGTCCCACATGCGGCGCGTGGAACCTTTGGCTCCTGAATGCCCCAGCTGCATACCGATTTTCGCGTCGGTGTTGTCGTGTACCCACTCGGCGATGCGCTGCCAGGCCTGGCGCTGCTCGTCGGTGTACAGGCCCGGGCAGCCGGGTGTGATCCGGCCCGTCGCACTGACACAGGTCATCTCCGCGAACACCAGCCCGGCACCGCCTTGCGCACGAGCGCCGAGGTGCACCAGGTGGAAATCGCCGGGAACCCCATCGACGGCGGAATATTGGGCCATCGGCGAGACGATCACGCGATTCTTCAGCGTCACCGAGCGGGCGGTGTACGGCGTGAACATCGGTGGGACGGAAGGTTCTTCGGTGGTCCGGGCGACGCCGGCCCGCGCGTCGAACCAGCGCTCGTAGTCCTCCAGCCAGCCCTTGTCGCGCAGGCGCAGATTCTCGTGGCTGATGCGCTGGCTGCGGGTGAGCATCGAGTACATGAACTGCTCGGGTTCCAGTTGGTCGCAGTAGCGTTCGCCGCAGACCTCGAACCACTCCATCGCGTTCCAGGCCGCGTTCTGTAGGCGGAGCGCGTCGACCGAGCGGACCTCCTGGTAGTGCGTGAGCACGTCGGGCAGATCCGCGGGTGTGTCGCCGTACTCACCGAGTTGGCGGACCAGTTCGATGGCGTCCTCGAGTGCCAGCTTGGTGCCGGAGCCGATGGCGAAATGCGCGGTGTGTACGGCGTCGCCCATCAGTACGACGTGGCTGTTGCCGTTGTGCAGCCACCACTGCTCGCATTTGACCCGCTGAAAGTTCTGCCAGCCCGAACCCGGTAGATGACGTGAGTTCGTCATCAGCTTCTCGCCCCGCAGGTTGTCGGCGAACACCCGCTCACAGAACGCCACCGACTCGTCCGGTGTGGCCTGGTCGAGTCCGTGTGCCCGCCAGACGTGTTCGGGTGCCTCGACGATGAAGGTGCTGGTGTTCTCGTCGAACTTGTAGATATGTGCCTGTAGCCAGCCGTGTTCGGTTTCGACGAAGTCGAAAGTGAAGGCGTCGTAGAGCTTCTCGGTGCCGAGCCAGATGTAGCGGTTCGGGCGGGTCACGAGGTCGGGCACGAAGACATCGGTGTGCCTGTGGCGGATTCTGGAGGAGATGCCGTCGGCGGCGACGATCAGGTCGGCGTCGAGGAATTCCGTGTCGGAGTCGACCTCTCGGTCGAACTCGAGCTTTACCCCGACCTCCTCGCATCGCGCCTGCAGGATGTTCAGCAGCTTCTTGCGGCCGATGCCGACGAAACCGTGTCCGCCGGAACGCAAGACGCGCCCCTTGAAGCGCAGCTCGATGTCGTCCCAGTGGTTGAACGCCGACTCGATCCGGTCCGCGGTGCTGCGATCCCACACCCGCATCGTCTCCATCGTGGCGTCGGAAAACACCACGCCCCACCCGAAAGTGTCGTAGGGACGGTTACGTTCGACCACGGTGACCTCATGATCGGCATTGAGCTGCTTCATCAACAACCCGAAGTACAAGCCGGCGGGCCCGCCGCCGATGCACACGACCTTCATACGCTCTCCTCGAGTCGCGGTACCAAGTACTTTATACCTAAAGCTTTAGACATAAAGCACTTTCGCCGGATTGTCGACCCAGAGTCCTCGTCCAGCCACGCCCAAGCGTCTTCGTCGGCCGGGCGGCTTACTCGTTGCGGAGGTCGTCCTCCGAAGCGCCGAGCCGCCAGTAGCCGCGAAAGGTTACGTCCGCCTTTGGGATACGCCGTTCGGTGATGAGGTGGCGGCGCAATGCGCGCACGACGCCCGATTCGCCCGCGATCCACGCGTAGGGCCGCCGGTGCGGCAATGCGGCGGACTGGACTGCGCGCAGGATCTGGCCGCGCTGGCGATCGTCGTGCACCAGCCAGGTGATCTCGGCGTCCGCCTTGGTGTGAAGCTCTCGGCGATCTGCCTTGTTGGGCACCTCGATCCATACCTTGGCGACGGTCCCGGCGGGCAGCGATTCGAGGATGCTCGACGCCGCGGGCAATGCCGTCTCGTCCGCGGCGATGAGCACGCATCCCGCGTCGTCGGGCGGGCGGAATGCCACGCTGCGATTGTCGCCGTCGGAGGGACCGAGGATGGTGACCCGATCGCCCGGTTGCGTCTGGGCCGCCCATCGCGAAGCCGGTCCGCCGTCGGCGTGCGGGACGAAATCGATATCCAGCTCGCCCGTTTCGGGACGATGCCCGCGCGCGGTGTATGCCCGCATCACCGACCGGACGGCAGGATCGGCGGCTCGCCATTCGGCGAACCAGTTTTCACCGGCGTCGATCGGGATCCACGGTTTCGACTGACCCGGCTGGGGTAGAAACAGCGACAGGCTCTGATCGCGTCCGCCGCTCGCGAAGCCCGCCAATGACGGACCGCCGAAAACGATCCGGAGCTGGGAGGGGCTGAGTAGTTCGGTCCGCAGGACCGGCACATTTTCGAAGAACCGAAAAGGTTGGGCGCGCATGGTGATTCCTTCTCAAGTGACTTTGCCGGAGCGGCGGATGGCCGCGGCCAGGTCCTCGAGCAGCGGTGCCGTGCCTGCGTGCGAGAACCGGTAGATCGGCTGCCAACCGCCGATCTGGTTGGCGCGCACCGCGGGCAGGCCGCGCCAGACCGGGTTGGCGGCCAGCGCCTCCGGGGACAGTCCGGTGGATCTGCCGTCGAGCAGGATCAGGTCGGCCGGGTACTTGTCGGTGTGCTCCCAGCTCAGCTCCTCGAAGAAGCCGTCGCCGGTGACGTGCTCCGGCCCGACCACGTCGACGCCCAACTGCGCGAAATAGCTCAGGTCGGCAGATACTTTCGGATCGGACACGTAGAAGATGCCGGGTGCCGCGGAGGCGGCGAGCACGCGCAGTCCGGGCCGCTCCGCGACCGCGTCGCGAATCGATTGTGCCGCTGCTTCGAAGCGAGCCTTGGCCTGGGTTACCTTGGGCGCGTTGAGATCCGCCCCCAACGCGTGAGCGAGCTCGGTATAGCGTGCGATGGTATCCGGCAGTGTCCGGTGCGCGACCCGCACCGCCGCCACATTCGGATTGATCGCCAGAATTCTCGCCTTGCTCTCGTCCGGGACATACCAAAGCCGATCTGGCACATACATATCGGTGACGAGCAGATCGGGTTCGAGCGCCGCGTACTTCTCGACATTGAACTCGCCCCAGTTGTTACCGAGCACGGTCACCTCGTCGAGGTCGAGTTCGCCCTTCAACGGTGCCAGTTCGTGTGCCGCCGTTCGTGTTTCGCCGAACACCCCGACGATGCGATCCTGCAGCCCGAAATCGGCCAGCATCGCGGCGGCCCCGACGAAGGCGACGATCCGGGACGGCACCTCCTTGGTGTGCACCGTACTGTTCCGGTCGTCGGTGAATGACCAGCCGCCCGGCCCCGTGAACGATCCGTCCTCGGCAGACCGGCCGGTGCACGCGGTAGCGACGGCCCCGAGCCCGACCGCACAGGCGGCCGAGAACAGGCGGCGGCGGGTCAAATGGATTGTGTCCATGGCGGCCATTAGAACGAGTTGTCGCCAGTAAGGCAAGCCTCACCTACATGAGGTTGATCACCGCATGCAGGCCGCACGCAGCACCGCTTCTCCAATGCTGTTGTTGCGGAAGCCGACTCGGCAGCGTTGGCCGGTAGACTCGACTTCGTCGTCAGCGCCAGCTCGGCAACCATAGATGCTGCTGCCAGCTCGACTCCGTGATCGGCATCGCGGTCAGGATCGGGTAATTCCAGACAAAGTTCGCAACGACCAACCCCAGGTACAGGCAGACCACCAGCAATCCGGTGCCACGACGCTCGTCGGATTCGGCGGCGCGTCCGAGGACGTGCCCGAGTGCCAGCGCAACCAGCATGACCAGGAACGGGGCCATCGCGGTGGCGTAGAAGTAGTACATCTGCCGGTCCAGCACCGCGAACCACGGCAACCATCCGGCCGCGTAGCCGGCGAGCACCGCCAGGTATCGCCAGTCGCGCCGAGTAATCGACTGCCACAAAGCCCACCCCACCGCAGGCAGCGCCAGCCACCAGATCGCGGGCGTACCCACCAGCATGATCGCTCGCACGCACGCCGATTGCCCGCACCCGGTGGTCTGCTCGGTATCGGAATAGTGGTAGAGCATCGGCCGCAACCCCATCGGCCAGGTCCACGGCTTGGACTCCCACGGATGGTGGAAACCCGCCGAATTGGTCAGATGGGTATGCACCTCGAGGACCTCGCCGTGCTGGAACCATAAGGACCGCAATGCATCCGGCACGAACGAGAAGAACCCGCCCGCGCCGGCCTGTATCCCGACGGCGTGCCGGTTGATCGCGCTTTCGCTCGCAAACCACCCCGCGTAAGACCCCAGATACACGCCGAGCGCGACGACGATCAACGCGAACACGGCAGGTACGGCATCGCGCACGATCGTGCCGACATAGGGGCGAGGCACGCCGTATCGCCGTCGCGCCGCCGCATCGAAACCAAGGCACAGAACCACGAAGCAGACCATCAAATACGCCCCCGACCACTTTGTGGCACAAGCTAGTCCGAGCAGAACTCCAGCAGCGAACCGCCACCACCGCACCCCTAGACGAGGCCCGAACGAAGTCGCCGTGACCCGTCCCGCGGCATCGGCCAGCCGCGCCCTGACCTCGTCACGATCGACGATCAAACACCCGAACGCCCCCGTGACCAACACCGCGAGAAAGATGTCGAGCATCCCGATCCGCGACGAAACCAAGGTGACGCCATCGGTGATCATCAGGATTCCCGCGACAGCCCCGATCAGCGTCGACCGGGCCAGCCGCCGAACGATCCGAATCACCAGCAACACCAACAGCGTTCCGGCCACCGCCGCCGAAAACCGCCACCCCAACGGGCTGTAACCGAACAGCACCTCACCAATCGCGATCAGCAGCTTCCCCGCCGGCGGATGCACCACGACCACGTACCCGGGATTGTCCTCGATCCCCATCCCATTGGTCAGCATCTCCCACGCCTGCAACGCGTAGTACTTCTCGTCGAAGACCGGCATCCCGTCATCGGTCGTCGACCAGAGCCGCTCGAACCGGGTGACCGCCGCGATCAGCGTCAGCGCGATCGTCACCCACCAACCACGCGCTGTGTCACCCAGACCAGGCTCCGGCCGCACCATCGGCTCGTCGACGATCGGCCGAGCCCACCGGTTCACCCCCACATCAACCACGATCCGACCCTACGGAGAGTCGGATCCGACAACCGAACCGGGCGTCAAAGCCCGAGCGTTGCAACGGTTTGCGACCTCGATGGCAGGGCCCGGCCCGGAATGAACGTGGGCCGGGCCACGATTCGCCTGAGTCAATTCGCGAAGCTGTCGAACATGCCTGGCTGGTAAGAACCTCCCTTCTGGTGCACGATCACGGCGAGCCGGTTGGCCGCGTTGATCATCGCGACCAGCGCGACCAGGGCTACGGTCTGGTCGTCGTCGTAGTGCTTGCGGACCTGGGCCCAGGTCTCGTCGGAGACGCCCTGGTAGGCGTCGGCGAGGCGGGTGCCCTCCTCGGCCAGCGCCAGCGCGGCCTGCTCGGCCTCGGTGAACACGGTGGCCTCGCGCCAGGCGGCGACCAGGTTGAGCCGGACCGCGCTTTCGCCCGCGGCCGCGGCGTCCTTGGTGTGCAGGTCGATGCACCAGCCGCAGCCGTTGATCTGGCTGGCGCGCAACGACACCAGTTCCTGCGTGGCCTTCGGCAGCGACGACTGCGCGATCGGCATGCTGGCGTTGGCGAACCGCTTGCCGAACTTGGCGCCGAGCTGGTTGGTGAACAGGTCGATTCGAGGTTCCATGATGTCGTCCTCACTCGTTGGTGTTGCGGTGTACGACCATGAGATGCCGACGACTCGGCTCCTGTGACAGCTGCGGTGACGTGACGAGCGCCACAATCGGGCGGTGTCACAAAACCGCGCGGTGCGGCATCTGGTGGGGTGACACAGCAGAGAGCTAGGAGCTTCCCCATGGCAGGTACGTCGAACACCGCGCCCGAAAGCCAGGCCGATCCCGCCACCGCCGCGTTCGTCGCGCACCGCAACCTGCTGTTCACGGTCGCCTACGAGATGCTCGGTTCGGCCGCCGACGCCGAGGACGTGCTGCAGGAAACCTGGTTGCGCTGGGCGGGTGTCGATCTCGACATGGTTCGGGACCAGCGGGCCTACCTGGTTCGCATCACCACCCGCCAGGCGCTCGGCCGGCTGCGCACGCTCGGCCGCCGCAAGGAGTCCTATGTCGGCTCGTGGTTGCCCGAGCCGCTGCTCACCGCGCCTGACGTGGCCGAGGATGTCGAGTTGGCGGACAGTGTGTCGATGGCGATGCTGCTCGTGCTGGAGACGCTCGCGCCGACTGAGCGTGCGGTGTTCGTGCTGCGCGAGGTCTTCGACCTGTCCTATGACGAGATCGCCGAGGCCGTCGACAAGACTCCGGCTGCGGTCCGCCAGATCGTGCATCGGGCCCGGGCACACGTCACGGCCCGCCGACCGCGCGGAGTCGTTTCGCCGTCGCAGACCCGCGACGCCCTCGCCGCATTCCAGCGGGCGATCGAAACGGGCGAGATGCAGAACCTGCTCGACATCCTCGCGCCGGACGTGGTTTTCCTCGGCGACGGTGGCGGAATCAAGCAGGCTGTGCCGCGACCCGTCGTCGGCTCCGACCTCGTGGCTCGCTTGCTGGCCGTCGGTTTCGACCGGATCCGCGCCACGATGTCGGTCGAGCCGGCGCAGGTCAATGGTGCTCCGGCGCTGCTGCTCCGACAGGACGGGGAGATCGACACGGTCATCGCGTTGCGCATCGACGACGGGCTCATCTCCGGGCTCTACTCCGTGCGCAATCCCGAAAAGCTGTCGCACATGGAGCGCGAGACCGCGCTGCGCCGTTGAGTGCGCGTATGGGTTCCGTCAAGGCCGGTGGCCGGGGTTGACGGTTCGGGGCATAGTCAGCCGTCGTGACGGATCCTGCCGGTAGTGATCTTCGTGCTGATATCGGCCGGGTAGCGGCGCGGGCGGATCTGGGGTCGCACCGAAGAACTTACGTGGCAGCGCAACCCGATGTTCGGCGGTATGTCATCGAAGGGGTTGCCACGCTCATCGCCGCTTCGGTGGCGGTGCTCGGTTTCGTGAGTGGTGTCGCCGCGGTGGCCATCGTCGGTGTGACAGGCATGCTGATGGTCGGTGCTCGGCTACTGTGGGATCTGTTGTGGCTGGCCTATATACAAGGGCGGAACCGCCGTACTCGGCTGGATCTGTACGAGCGCGGTCTCGTAGTGATTGTCGGGGGCAAGCCTCGGTGCGTTCGCTACGACACCACTACGCTGCGGCGAAATATCATCGAGTACGCCAATTCTCCTGCACCGAACCAGGTCTCGTACGCCTACACCCTCGTCGACACCCTCGGTGATCCGATTGTGTTGCGGCACGGGATCGAACGTCCAGCGGAGTGGGGTTCGGCGATCGATCAGGCGATCACCGAGGCACAATTGCCCAGGGCCATCGGCGTGCTGGAGTCAGGTGGGTGCCTCGACTTCGAGTACTTCTGGATGACCAGCGCCGAGATCGGCGCGGGGGAGCGGTCAGAGCTGTGGTCGCGGGTGACCGATGTCGTGCTGAGCAAAACCTGAGCCGCAGCCGGGACCCGAGCCAGAACCGGAGCCGGAGCCAGGACCCGAGCCGGGACCTGAGCACGAGCCGCGGCCGCAGCCCGAACCGGAGTCGGAGCCGGAGCTGGAGTCGGAACCTGAGCCTGGACCTGGACCGGAGGCATGGCCGATGCCAATGCCGAACTTGATGCCGACGCCGGAGCCGAGCCTGAAACCTGAACCCAAGGCCGAGCCAGAACCGGAACCGGGACGAGAGTCGGAACCCACGTCTTGTCCCGGGCCTGTGCCCAGTGCGGAGCCAGAACCTGTGCCGTCGGCGGAACCAAAGCCTGATCCGGAACCATGTGACGAGGCTGATCGGTCAACTTCGGCTGTTCCGCCTATCCCTTTGGGTGGCTGCGACGGCTGAGGAATTCCGCCGGAATGTTAAGGCCCGTGGAATCCCGGTGTGTCGTGGCCTGTTTCGGCTTACGGTCGGTTGGTGGGCCTAGCGGTCGGGCTGGTCGGTATCACCCTGTTCCTCGTATCAGGGTTGTTCCGGACGGCCTATCTCGTCTGCGCGGGCAACCTGGACGCGCAGGCCTTGGCCGAGAAAATGGCTGTGTCGCAACCGACTTCGGCGCTGGATTGGCCGGAGCTGCACGTGCAGGCGGTGGTGGCGCAACCTGATCAGGAGTCGCTCGTGCTGTTGCATGTCGACTGGCCCGCGTTTCCGCAGCGGAACGCGACTCTGCTGGTGTCGCTGGACGAGGGTGATCCGCGATCGCTGCTGGTGCTCTCGCAGTGGTGCGCGTCCCAAGCGTCGGTGTCGCCTGCACGACCTTGCGGTGAGATGGTCGAATTGCGTCGCCGGCAAAGTCTGCAACGGGTGTCGGGTGTGCTCCTCGCAGAGAACCCGTGGCCGAATTCCTTACCGTGACAGCGACGTTCGACGTTCCCCGCGCTCGACTAACTCGCGGCGACGTTGCCGAATGCGCGCCGGTAGTTGCGCGGCGGCGTGCCGATTTGCCGGATGAAGTGATGGCGCAGATTGACGACCGATCCGAAACCACTTTCCGCGGCAATACGGTCGACCGATAGATCTGTCGTCTCGAGTAAGTACTGGGCGCGATGAACGCGAGCGGCCAGCAGCCAGTTCAATGTGGTTGTGCCGAGCTGGGTTCGGAAGCGACGCTGCAGGGTCCGGACGCTGAGTCCGGCGTGGTTCGCGATTTCGCTCAGCGTGAGCGGCCGGGCGAGGTTGTGCTCGATCCAGTCCAGTACGGGTTGCAGTGCGGTGGCGTTCTGCGGCGGCAGGTACTGGGGAATGAATTGCGCTTGGCCGCCGTCGCGTTGCAGCGGCATCACCAGCAAGCGTGCGGTATCGCTGGCAACGGCCGAGCCGTAATCGCGCCGCACCAGGTGCATGCACATGTCCAGGCCGGCGGTCGCGCCTGCCGAGGTGACGACCGTGTCGTTGTCGACGAACAGCACGGTCGGATCCACCTCGATGAGTGGGTGGCGCCGGGCGAGTTCGTCGCAGTAAAGCCAGTGGGTGGTCGCCCGCATACCGTCCAGGAGTCCCATCGCGCCGAGTGCGAAGGCGCCGGTGCAGATGGACGCTACTCGCGCGCCTCGGTCCGCGGCGCGTAGCACGGCAGTAACCAGCCGAGGGTCGAGCGGTTCGATGAGGTCCGGCGTCGTGGGCTGAAAGATGCTCGCCGCGGCCGGGATGATCACCGTGTCTGCTTGCTCGATTGTTGCCAACGGCCAAGTGGTCTGCAGCATGCCGGCCGGTTGGCCGGAGGCGAGCGCGACCGTGGGTTCGCCACAAAATCGGACGTCATAGCCGGGACTGCCATCGGGGAGCCGAACCGCAGCGAAAAGCTGCCCACCCATCGCCATATCGAAGGTGTTGACGCTGGCGGGAACGACGATCGCGACCATCCGCATGTCGTGATCCTACTGATAACCGACCAGATAGCTACTCGTTTGCCGTCTCGTTCTGGCGACATCATGGACAACCGACCAGTAAGGCCGGGACAGGACGAAGGGAGCACGTGATGACCAGCACACCAACCGGCGATCGCGCCGACACCGACGCTCGCCGGAAACGGCGCCGCAGCGCCACGCTCGACCTGAACCGCGTCCGGCCGCGCGATATCGCGGTGATCATGGCGGCAACCCTCGTCATGCTCGGGCTGAATATCGAAGTGGCCGTTGCGGATTCGGAGCCGACCTCGCGCGCCTCCGACACGATCGGATACGGCCCAGAACTGCGCGACGAAGCCGCGGCCTTCGCTTATGGCCTCGCCTTCCCGGATGCGGCACCCCAGGGCGCCAACGATTGGTCCTGCAAACCGGATGACGCCCACCCGCGCCCGGTTGTCCTGGTGCATGGCACCTGGGCTAACGCCTACGGTGCCTACGCCTCGATGTCGCCGCAGCTGAAACAGGCCGGGTACTGCGTGTTCACGTTCAATTTCGGCCGTCCCGTCGTTCGGGGCCAAGGACTCGACGCCCTACTTCCCGGCGCCACCGGTGACATCGAAGAGTCCACCAAACAGGTCGCCACCTTCGTCGATCGCGTGCTTGTCGCCACCGGCGCCGACCAGGTCGACATGATCGGGCACTCGCAAGCCGCCCTGGAAACCCGCTTGTACTTGAAGTACGAGGGCGGCGCGAATCCCGACGATCCCGCACGGAACAAGGTGAGACACCTCATCACCTACGGCGGCACCAATCACGGCACCTCACTCGACAGCTTCGCCACGCTGATGATGGCGATCCAAGCGAAACTGCCACCGGGCAGCATCGACCTGCACGTGCCGTTCACCCAGGTACTCGGCGCGGGCGGAGTTCAGCAGGTGTACGACTCGAAGGTCGTCGCCAAGGTGAACGAGGGCGGCGACACGGTCCCCGGCGTCGACTACACCATCGTCGGCGGGATCTACGACGAGGTGTCGACCCCGTTCGACAAGACGTTCCTCACGGCCGGACCGGGAGCCACGGTCAACGACATCGTCCTGCAGGACGGCTGCCCACAGGACATCTCCGACCACAATTCGATGCTCTACTCGCCACGGGCGATATCCATCGCGCTGCACGCACTCGATCCCGTCGCCCATCCCGACCTGGTTTGCAGCGTCAACCCCTGGCTGATCTGAATTCCTGTTGACCGGCAACGGTTTTCGCGGGCCGCCGGATCGACCAACGATCCGGCGGCGCCCGGCCGGTTTTACGGCACGGAGAGCGTTGCGAAACCGGGCGTGACCGTCCCGCCCTGCCGCGGACTGACCATGACGACAACCTGTCCGGCACCGGTGACCATCGACACCTGGGCCGGAATCCCGTTCAGGCCGTCGGAAAGCTGCGCGGAGCCGGTCGCACCGGTCGACAAGTTGATCCACTGCACGGGTGCCATGAGCAGACAGCCCCATCCGCCCGGCCTACTGCCGGTAATCACCACCACGCCGGATTGGTCACCGACCACCGCCGCGCACTGAATCGCGGGCGCATCGAAACTGCCGTTCGGATTTCCGAACGGAGCCGGACTGATCTGAAACGGAACGATCACCGGCGCCGCGGTAGCGACACCAGCGGTCGACAATCCTGACGCGACGACAAACACCGCGCCCATACCGAGCTTGCGAGCGAAAGTCAGCACAGCGATCTCCTGGAACGTTGGCGGAACCCGACCCGAATGCCGCCGAGCCTATCCGTTCCGGTGCGAGATTCTGCCCTGATTTTCGCGGGGCGAATCGGCAGCTGACGGCGCGCACACCAACCCACGTGACATACGACTCGATGACAGGCAGCTGCCCCGCGGTAAGACTGGAAACCGGCGTCGATCACGAAAGGCCTGCTCAACCACGGTGATGCGCCGCCGAACATTGTCGATCGGAAGGATGGATCCGAGCTCATGGCACCGTCGTCGCCGACCATGGACACGGTCAAGATCGCGCTGGAGATGGCGGGCCGCGCCCCCTCGATCCACAACACCCAGCCGTGGCGCTGGCGGATCGGCGACCATGCGATCGAGCTCTGGGCCGACCCGCAACGGCATCTCATGGCGAGTGACCCGCAGCAGGGCAAGCTGATCGTGAGCTGCGGCGCCGCGCTGCATCATCTGCGCGTCGCGCTGGCCGTGCTCGGTTGGTCCGCCACCGTCACGCACCTGCCGGACCCGGATGAGCCAGACCATCTCGCGACCGTCGAGGTCGCACCGCACCAGCCGACCCAGGCCGATATCGAACTCGGCGCGGCCCTGCTGCAGCGGCACAGCGATCGCCGCGGTTTCCGCTCGTGGGAAATCCCGCCCGGCGACCTCAAAACCATCTCGCGCAACGCCGCGAAGTTCGGTGCCGTGGTGCGCCACGTCCCGGAAAGCCTTCGCCTCCGGTTGGTCCGGCCGTTCCAGGATGCCGTGACCCGCCATGCCGCGGATCCCGGCTACCAACTCGAACTCGCCGCGTGGAGCGGTCAGCGCCGGACCGTCGACGGTGTGCCGGGATCGAATGTGCCGCAACCACATCCATCCGATCAGATTCCCGCGCGAGTATTCGCCGACGCCGAACTGATCGACCGCCACGTCGACCCCGACGCCGCGGAATGGCTGGTGGTCTGCACCCCGCAGGACGACCGCCGATCTCAACTGCGCGCAGGCGAAACCACCAGCGCATTGCTACTGGGAGCCACCCGTCTCGGCCTGTCCAGTTGCCTGCAAACCGAGCCACTCGGCCTCCCCGAACTGCGCGACGACATCCGATCCGCAGTGCTCTTCGACTGCGCCTTCCCCCAAACCATGATTCGAATCGGCTGGATACCAACAGATTCCGCACCCCTGGCCGAAACTCCACGCCGAGCGATCGAAGACGTGATCGACGTGTAACTCGTTGCCAGCCAACCACATTCGGTAGTGAGGCACTTTGTGACGGCAAGTCGTATCTGTCCCATGGCTGAATCTGCACGCAGTGCCAGACGTTCTCCACCCGCCACGACATGCGGTTCTCGACATCGAACGGGTCCGGTAAGGACTTGTCGGCACCGATCGCGCGCCACGCGTGCGGTTCTCCCGCCTCCCGCGACTTACCTCTACCGGTTCGGCCGAAAGGCCTCGGGCACCCCGGAGTGCCTGTTGTCAGGATTATCGGATCATCTCACGCCGTGAATGCCAGTTAGGCGCGGGATATGCGGCATGCGCGCTCACTTGCGTTGAGTAATGCCAGGCTCGCATACGCTCTATTAGTGGATGTCTACCTGCTTTGGCACCTCGGTCACGCGCGCCCCACGGATGGGTCTCCCGTTCGGCATTTCGACGCGGATGGCGACCTCGACTGGGATGAGCAAGACGGAGATGACGTCAAGCTGCTGGGTGTCTACTCAACCGAGCAGCACGCAGAGGAGCGAATTCGCGAAGCGAAGACCCTGCCCGGCTTCCGTGACGACCTCGAGTGTTTTCAGATCGTCGGGTACCAGGTCGACAAGGACGAATGGACCACCGGCTACTGCGAGTTCAGTAGTGCTGCAACGCAAGGTGCATGCACGGCATTCGAAAGGACGTGGATACACTGCGCCGCAGTCGGTCTCGCTGCCAGCCACTCAGTAATGCTGGGCGCGTCGTGTGCCGTCCCCGACCTTCCCCTTACGGTTAGGCGCGCGACGTGATCTTCCAGCCTGGCTGGCTGGCTGTGGTGCTGTTCTCGAGACCTTCGGACCCCAAGTTCGGTGCGCAACGGCCCCTCCCAGCGTCGTCGAGTAGCTCCCGATGAGCAACCAAGAATCGAGCCGAGTCGAAAGGTCGCTACCTGATCATCAACAACGACCATTCGACTCGACCCGAAGTCCGCGAACCACCATTTGACTCGACTCGACGCAGCCACGACGACTTTAGGGACTGCCCCGAGTTCGGTGGGAACCCAAGTTCGGTGTGCAATAGCCCGTTCCAGTGTCGTCAGCAGCCGCCGCCACCCGACAACGAATCGAGTCGAGTCAAAAGGTCGCTACTTGATCTTGAGCAACGACCATTCGACTCGACTCGGTACTACCAACTGCACCGGCCCCCGCCGCTTCCCTGCCCAAGGCTTTCGGGAACAGCACCACAGCCTGGCTGGCTGTGGCGTATCGAGCCCTTCGGACCCAAGTTCGGTGTGCAATAGCCCGGTCCAGCGTCGCCCGGCAGCCGCCGTCACCCGACAACGAACCGAGTCGAGTCAAAAGGTCGCTACTTGATCTTCAACAACGACCATTTGACTCGACTCGATCTCCGCGAACGGGGCTGCCCCTGGCCATTTGACTCGACCCGACGCAGCCGCGGGCGTCTCTATCGGCCGATCATCCGAGCGGTGGCAGAATCGTGCGGTGACAGCTGCCAGAACTGCTCGCCACCAAAGACTCTCGGCATTCCTGGCGTCGCGCAGCGATTTTGAGCTCGCTGAGCTGGTGGACGCTGGTCGAGTCGTCAGCGTGGGTGTGGGTGGTGGCTCGGCAGTCCTCGTCGTCGACGGCCTCCCGATGTTCACCAAGCGGATCCCGTTGACCGATCGGGAGGTCGCTAACCAAGGCTCCACCGCGAACCTGTTCGACCTGCCGGTGTTCTGTCAGTACGGTATCGGCGGCCCGAGTTTCAATGCATGGCGCGAGCTGGCGGCGAACATCATTGTCACCGAAGCAGTTCTGGGCGGCGAGACGCAGTCGTTCCCGATGCTCTATCACTGGCGAGTACTACCTGGCCGGTCGCCGATCGCAGCCGAACACGCAGACATCGACACGGTCGTCACTGCCCAGGGCGGTAGCCCGGCCGTGCGGACCCGTCTCGAAGCGCTGGCCGCCGCAGCATGCAGCCTTGTGCTGTTCTGCGAGTACATCCCGTACTCGATGCCGGACTTGCTGCGCGAGGACCCGGTCGGCAAGGCCTCCGCAGTCGAGCGGCAGTTTTCAGAGATTGTGACGTTTCTGCGGGATCGGGAGTTGCTGCACATGGACGGGCATTTCGACAATATGCGCACCGACGGGGCCAGGATCTATCTCAGCGATTTCGGGTTGGTCACATCGCCGCAATTCGACCTGTCGGCCGCCGAGCGCGACTTCGCCGAACAACACAGCACTCATGACGCCGACTATGCCGCGATGCGACTGGTCAACTGGCTGGTGACCGATGTCTGCGGGGTACCGATACCGCCCGGCGGCGGCCCAGTCGCCCGCAACGAGTACGTATTCCAGTGCGCCGCCGGGCAAATACCGGATGACGTGCCACCGACGGTCGCCGCGATCTTGACCCGGCATGCACCCGCCGCCGCGAAGATGAACTCCTTCTACTGGGAACTCTTCGCCGGCGACATCCACGCGGAGTACCCGGCTGGGTAACTGCGCACCGGTCACCCGCGGCACGCTCATCCACATATGCCCGCGTTGGGAAGCCTTGTCGATCAAGATATTTGGACGGCTGACTAACCCGCGCCACGCGGCAATGCCGGGTGTTCTGAACCGCGGCGAATCTCAGCCCGTCAGTCGCGCGGCATGTTCCGCCGAGATCGCCCGATGCGCTGTTGGACAGTCGATCACGAGGAATCTATGTAACTGGTCTCTCGGGCAGGTTCAAGGGGTCGATGCAACAGGGTTGTCGGGGTTCGACAGTAGCTGGTCGAGGACTTGGGCGGGGGTGCGGTAGCCGTGGCGTTT
>NZ_JBHXAU010000019.1:0-126092 GCF_042727395.1 Nocardia sp. NPDC060255
TTGAACGCCTTCGCTATCACCTTCGAAGGCCGCATCACGCCGAGTAGTAACTAACCGATGCCAGGGCAGATCCACCGTTAATCTGACACTCCCTGCAGATTTCGCCAATAGCGCGGTTCGGTGGAGGGGGCACAGAGTGTGCATACCCCTCACAGCAGTTAGAGCTGCTGTGAGGGGTATGGGCGCTCTGTGAGATCGGCGGGCGCGCGGGGTGGCTCCGATCTGCGCCGCCGGTTCGGCGGCGAGGCGCGAGAGCTACCCCGGCGAGCGTGCGGATTCCGCAGTCCGCCTCGGCTCACGGCTGTTGCCGGGAATGAACCGTCCCGGGACGGCCCAAACCCGGGACCGTTCGAAATCCGCACTGGTACTCGGGACATGCACTCGGAATAGGGCCCTAAAGGCGGTGCATGTCCCGAGTTGGGGTGCAGGTTCTGTCGATGCGGGGGTGCACGAACGGTCGTGTGATAGGTGGAAGGGTGGGTTTTGGGGGTGGTGGGGGCGGGTAGGCAACGTAGTGAGGGGCATGGTGGTCGGTTACGACTGCGGCACGGCTGGGATCGATTCGTAGACCGAGTTGATCATGCGGCCTAATATTTAGTTTGCTTGCCTACCCACCATCTCGAAGGGGTGGAGCTCATGAGAAATGTCATCCGATATCTGTTCCTAATGATCTTGATCGCGGTATTGGCCGTGTTCTGGTCGGGGACGGCGACAGCGACGCTGATCGGAACCACAACAACAGCGAGTTCGGTCGAAGCGATCGGGCCCTCGGATGGTCAGGTGGTCGGCGTTGCCCACCCCGTCACCGTTCGATTCGCGGCGCAGGTCGCTGACCGCGCCAAAGCTGAGCAAAGTATCAGCATCAAGGCCACCGAACCGTTGACCGGGACGTTCGCGTGGACCAACGACCGGGAGGCGGTGTGGACGCCGTCCGGCTTCCTGCCTGCCAATGCCCGCATCACCGTCGGCGCGGGTAACGCTCGCGCCGAATTCAACACCAACGCAGGCGTTTTCGGCGACGGCGACATGTCGAACCACACGTTCACGCTCACCGTCGGCGGCATCCCGAGGACGATGCCCGCGTCGATGGGCAAGCCGGGCCGCGAAACCCCGTCGGGCACTTTCCCCGTGCTGGAGAAGGCCCGCTCCGTGGTGTTCGACTCGCGCACCATCGGCATTCCGCTTAGCTCGCCGGAGGGCTACATCATCAACGGTGAATTCGCCGAGCGCCTCACCTGGGGTGGTGTTTACATCCACTCCGCACCGTGGTCGGTGGAGCAGCAGGGCAACTCGAATGTCAGCCACGGCTGCATCAACCTTGCCCCGGATGACGCCGAATGGGTTTACCACACAATCAATGTCGGTGATCCCGTCACGCTGCACTGGTAATCGCGGCGACCGTATCTCGCACCCGCGCACCGCTCCGGTGGTCCGCGGGTCCGGGTGGGATCGCCGATAGCCGCCGCTCATGACATGATCGAGCGAGTGAGACAGTAGATCTCGGTCGCTGGGACTGGCAGGAGCTGACGGATGACGACCGCAACCCGCTCGGATATCGAATTTCAGTCGGACGGCAGCACGGTCCGGGGCTGGTTATATCGCCCGGAGACCACCGCGAGCCCGGTTCCCGTCGTGGTCATGGCGCACGGTCTAGGTGCCGTCAAGGAAATGCGTCTCGATGCCTTCGCCGAACGTTTCGCCGACGCCGGAATTGCCGTAGTTGTCTTCGATTACCGGCATTTCGGCGCGAGCGACGGCGAACCGAGGCAGTTGCTCAGCATCGGTCGACAACTCGCCGATTGGTCGGCGGCGATCGACTACGCCGCCACCCTCGACGGCATCGATCCGGCTCGAATCGCTTTGTTCGGAACATCTTTCAGTGGCGGCCACGTATTGCGCGTCGCCGCACAGGACCGCCGCGTCGCCGCGGTCGTCTCGCAATGCCCGTTCACCAACGGTTTCGCCTCCGCCCCGACGGTCGGACTCCGGCCGCTGCTCGCCATCGCCGCTCGCGCGGTCTTGGACCTCGGTGCCGCCGCACTGCGCAGGCCGCCGGTCACTGTCCCGCTCACCGGTAAGCCAGGCCAGACCGCATTGATGAACGCCCCCGACGCGGCCCCCGGATACACCTCGCTGGTGCCCGCCGAATTCACCCACCCCAACGCCGTCGCCGCCCGGATCGGGCTGACCCTCCCGCTCTATCACCCCGGTCGCAGCCTGCGAAAGATCGAGGCCCCGGTGTTCCTCGGCGTCTGCCTGAACGACACCGTCGCCCCGCCCCGCCGCACCCTGCGTTACGCGGCGGCCGTCGGATCCACCGTCGAGGTGCACGAATATCCGGCAGGCCATTTCGACATCTACGTATCCCCCGATTTCGACAAGGTGGTGGCCGACGAAACCACCTTCCTTGTCGAACACCTACTCCCGAGCTGACGTTACGCCGCTTCGATCAGCGCATTGTCGCGAGACAGCAGCGCGGCGTAACGACCGTCGAGTGCCATCAACTCATCGTGCGAGCCACGTTCGATAATCCGTCCCTGATCGAGCACGACGATCTGATCGGCGTCACGAATGGTCGACAGCCGGTGCGCGATAGTGATCGTGGTGCGATCGACCGACAGTGCGTCGATGGCCTGCTGCACCTCCTGCTCGGTGCGGGTATCGAGCGCACTGGTCGCCTCGTCCAGCACCAGGATCGGCGGATTGCGCAGCACGGCGCGGGCAACGGCGAGCCGCTGCTTCTCACCACCGGAGAACCGGTAGCCGCGCTCACCCACCAGGGTGTCGTACCCGTCGGGCAGGCTCATGATGTGCTCGTGGATCTGCGCGGCGCGGGCCGCCTCGTGCAATTCCTGTTCCGTCGCATCGGGTTTCGCGAACCGGAGGTTGTCGGCCACGGTGGCGTGGAACAGATACGTCTCCTGAGAGACGACACCGACAGCAGTAGCGAGATCCGCAAAGGACAAGTCGCGCACGTCTTTACCGTCGATGGTGATCGCGCCGGAGCTCACGTCGTAGAGCCGCGCCACGAGGTAGCCGAGAGTGGTCTTCCCCGAACCCGTTTCGCCGACGATCGCCAGGCTCGACCCGGTAGGCACGCTGATATCGATGTCGCTCAGCACATCTCGATTCCCCGACCCGTACGAGAACCCGACATGATCGAACCGCACCGCACCCGTGACCTTCCCGAGCGCGACGGGCCGACTGGGCTCCTCGATATCGGGCTTCAGATCCAGGTACTCGAAGATCCTGCCGAACAACGCCATCGAGCTCTGCACTTCGACACCGGTGGACAGCAACTGCACCATCGGCCGCAGCAACGTGGTCTGCAACGTGGTGAACGCGACCAGCGTGCCGATCGACACCAACGGCTTGCCGCCCGTCACGCTGAGCCCCGCCGCCCAGTAGATCACCGCGGGCATCGCCGACATGACGATCATGATGGTCGACTGCCGCCACCGTCCCGCCATGCTCGCGCGCACCTCCAGATCGACCAGCCCGCGCGACTCCCGCACGAAACTGTCGACCAGCGCGGGCGATCGCCCCATCGTGCGGCCGAGCAGGATGCCGCTCACCGAGAGCGACTCCTCCACGATCGCCGACATGCCCGCCAGCTTCTCCTGTCGCTGGCCGGTGATCTTGCGGCGTTCGCTGCCGACGCGGCGGCTGATCCAGACGAAGAACGGCAGCATGACCAGGGATACCAGGGTGAGCCGCCAGTCGAGCACGATCATCGCGGTGACCGCGGCGAGCACCGTGGTGAAGTTCGAGACCAGCGACGTCGCGGTGGACGTGACGGTCGATTGCATGCCGCCGATATCGTTGGCGATGCGCGACTGCACCTCGCCGGTGCGGGTTTTGGTGAAGAAGGACAACGGCATTCGCTGTAGCTGCGCGTAGACCGCGGACCGCAGGTCGTGCATCACGTCCTGGCCGACCGTGGTCGAGATGTAGGTCTGCAGCACGCCGAACACACTGGTCAGCGCGGCGACCGCGATCATGCCCACGGCGAGCAGGGTCAACAGGCCGGTGCGCCCGTGCGGGAGCGCGTCGTCGAGCACCGCGCGCAGCATGAACGGCGAGGCCAGGGCGACGACCGAGGACAGGCAGACGAGGGCGGCCACCAGGGCCAGCCGGGCCCGATAGGGCCGGAACAGCCGGACGATCCGGCGAAGGTGATGTGGGGGCTGCAAAGGCGCCTCCTTCCGAGAGAACTACGTCATGAAACTGAGCATGACTCATAATTGTTCCCGAAACAATGAGTTATGCTCAGAATCATGGAGTCCGCCGACACCGACCTGCCCGAACTGTTCCTGCGTGCCGCCAAACGGATCCGGCGCAACCAGGTGGGCCGGCTCGCCCCGCTCGGCCTCACCCCCGCCCAGGCCCGCGCTTTGCGCATCATCGCGCATCAGGAGGAGCCGCTGCGGATGACCGCGCTGGCCGACCGCCTCGGCATCGTGCCCCGCTCGGCAACGACGGTCGTCGACGCCCTCGCCGCCGCCGATCTGGTCACCCGTGCCCCCGACCCCGCCAACCGCCGCGCCACCCTGGTCACTCTGAGCGAAACCGGCCGCGCCACCCTCGCCCGGATGGCCGAGGCCCGCCGCGAGGCCGCCGAGGAACTCTTCGCCACCCTCACCGCCGAGCAACGCGAAACCCTGCGAGACCTGCTGGCAACTCTGGATTCCGCGACCGTCTAACACAATCCGGACTTACCGACCGGTATCCCCCCGGCGTCCCCCATAGTCAGCAACCGCGCAGTATTCTTCCTCGAGCGACAGCGCGGTCGGCAGGGCAAACCCGTCTCCGCGTTGCTGCATTTCCGGAACGGTGCGGATAACCTGGCGATATGACCTGACGAAGGTGGGGCGATGGATCGACCGGAGATGGGCGCACAGCCCGGATACGACTATGGGCGGGGGCCGCAGATGATGAATCGTGGTGTGCCGGAACAGCGGTACCCACCGGACGACCGGTATCAGGGCGAGTATGCCGACTGGGTCGGCCGGCTGCCCGAGCACGAACCGGAACCGGACTACGAACCGGACTATTTCGAGGACGAGTTCAGCGGGCTGATCGACCGGTCCAAGCGGAACCGGTCGGCCCGCCGCTGGGCGGTGCCGCTGCTGGGCGTGCTCGGTGTCGCCGCCGTGGCCGCCGCCGCATTTTTCCTGTTCGGCAACGACTCGCCGCCGCCCGCGGCGTCGAACAATCCCGGCCGGATCGCTGATCCCGCCACCTCCGCGGGCGCGCAGTGCACGGCCGAGCGGGTCGGCAACCGGATCAAGGGCAACGACCCGGGCGGTTTCGACTCCGGCCCCGGCGCGATCTTCGCCTTCCAGCACGCGTACTACGTCACGCGATCCGGCGAAGAGGCCCGCGCCGCGACCACCCCCGACGCGGCGGTGGAACCGGCCGACGCCATCCAGCGCGGTATCGACACCGTTCCGGCGGGCACCACCTACTGCGTCGCGATCACCCCTGGCGCGTTCGCGGGCCAGTACATGGTGGTCGTCACCGAGAACCGCCCCGGCCGCACGCCGGTCACCTACAACCCGCAGCTCGTCACGACCACCAAGGACGAAGGGCGCACCCTCATCAGCGCCATCAGTCCCGGCCAATAGTACTGTCGCTCAGGCGAACTCGTACTTGGCGACGATTTCTTCGTCGAGCTCGATGCCGAGCCCGGGACGTTGCGGCACGAACACCTGGTTGGCCCCGTAGCGCAGCCGCGTCTCGGGCGTGAGCAGCTGTTCGAAGTTGTAGATGCCCTTCTCCAGCGCGAAGTACTCGACGACCAGCGTGTTGCTGACCGCACCGCACAGGTGGACGTGCAGGTTGTGATGCCAGTGCGGCGCCATCTGCAGACCGAAGGCGTCGGCGGCGTGCGCCACCCGCAGCCACTCGGTGACACCGCCCACCACACCGGCGTCGGCCTGCAGCACCGAGGCGGCGCCCGCCTCGATGAGTTGCCGGAATTCCCAGCGGGTCTGGTGAATTTCGCCGGTCGCGACCGGCGTCCGGATCTGCCTGGCGAGCTCGCCGTGCCCGGCGATCGCGTCCGGGGCAAGCGGCTCCTCGAACCACCACAGTTCCCGGTCGCCCGCCGCACGCTCGAAAGCCTCGATGGCCCTGCGTGCTTCGTGCACGGAGCGGTAGGCGTTGTTGGCGTCGAGCGCGAGCCTGCCGGTGTCGCCGATCGCCTCGATCGCGGCCGCGACCCGGCGCGCGTCCTCGGCCACGCTCAGGCCGCCGACCTTGATCTTGTGATCGGTAAAGCCTTGGCCCGCATTGAATTCGATCTCCTTGCGGACGGCCTGGGTCCATTCGCCCTCGTCCGGCCGGTAGTAGCCGCCCGACGCGTACGAGGGCAGCGGGGCGGTCGAGCCGCCGAGCAGGCTGACCAGGGGTAGCCCGGCCCGTTTGGCGCGGAGGTCCCACAGCGCGATATCGATCGCCGACAACGCCCGCAGCACGGCACCGCGGCGGCCGGCGAGCAGCGCCTCCTGGTATGCGAGGCTCCACAGCCCGTGCACGTCGTTGTAGTCGGCGCCGAGGTAGACCGGTGCGAGCACGTCGTCGACCGCGCACTTGGTCAGCGTGCCGCCGCTGGTTCCGGCGTAGGTGTAGCCGAGCCCGGTCGCGCCGCTGTCGTCGGTGACCTCCACTAGGACGTAGTGCCGATCGGTCAAGTCGCGGTTGGACATTCGGGTCGGCTTGTCGACCGGGATGCCGACGACGCGGGCTGAGATTCGGGTGATGGTCATCGACTGCTCCTCGCGGATGCGGCGGTGCGTACCGCCTGGATGTTGGCGAATTCGGTGGCGCCGTAGCTGCTCAGCTCGCGGCCGTGCCCACTGGCTTTGACCCCGCCGACGGGCAGCCGCGGGTCGGATTCGGAGATCCGGTTGACGAACACGGATCCGGCCGCGATATTGGCCGCGAGCTGCTCGATCCGGCCGAGGTCACGGCCCCAGATCGAGCAGCTGAGGCCGTAGGCCGAGGCGTTCGCGGCGGTCAGCGCCGCGGCCGCGGATCCGACCGGCAGCACCGCGCCGAGCGGGCCGAAGGTTTCCTCTTGGAACGCAACGGAATACGTGTCGGGCACCGCGACGATGGTCGGCGTGAACCAGGCGCCGGGACCGGAATCGCCTGCGCCGCCGACCAATACCTCGGCACCGGCGGCCACCGTCGCGGTCAGCTGCCTGCGCAGCTCGTCGCGCAGGTCGGCGCGGGCCATCGGGCCGATATCGGTGCCGGGCAGGGTCGGATCGCCGACGACGAGCTTGCCGAGCTCGGCCACCATGGCCGCGGTGAATTCGGGAAAGATGTTCCGCTCGACAATGATTCGCTTCGCGGCGATGCAGCTCTGCCCGGCGTTGAGGAAGCGGGAGCGCACCGCTGCCGCCGCCGCGTCGGCGACGTCGGCATCGGACAGCACGATGAACGGGTCGGACCCGCCGAGTTCCAGCACCACCTTCTTCACCGCCTGACCCGCCCTGGCGCCGACGATTGCACCGACCCGATTGCTGCCGGTGAACGCCACCGCCGCGATGCGCGGATCGTCGATGAGCGGACCGATCCGATCCGGCGGCAGCACCACGCTGGTCAGCACACCTGTGCCGCACACCTCGTCGAACAGCCGCTGCACGGCCAGCGCGCATCCGGTGACATTGTCGGCATGCTTGAGCAGCACCGTATTGCCGATCGCGACCGCGGGCAGCATCGACCGGAAGACCTGCCAGAACGGGTAATTCCACGGCATGATCGCCAGAATCACGCCGAGCGGCCTGGTCCGGATCTGCCCGCCGTCGGGGAACACGTCGACCGCTTGCGGCGCAACGAGATCGGCGGCACGGTCGGCGTAGTAGTCGCAGGTGAGCGCGCACTTCTCGATCTCGGCGGCGGCCTGGCCGATCGGTTTGCCCATCTCGGTGGTGATCAGCAACGCCAGCGCCTGCGCGTCGGCGCGCAGCCGGGCGGCCATCAGCCGGAGTCGGTCGGCACGGTCGACGACCGGTTCGTCGACGGCGCGACGTGCGGCGGCGACCGCGCGGTTCAGCAGCGCGGACAGCTGGTGGTCAGGTGTGAAAGAGTATGTCTCGATGGGGCTTCCGTCGACGGGGTTGATCGTGGTGATCATCGGCCCGCCTTCAGGGTGTAGCGCGACGCCAGCCAATCCTGGAAGCGCCGTCCGATGATCACGGGGTTCTCCAGCAGCTTCGGCACGCCGGTGGCATTGCCCACCGCGATGCGCACATGCAGGAACACGGGACCCTCCAGGGTCAGCGACTCCGTCAACCGCTCCCCCAACTCCTCGGGATCAGCTGCTCGCAGCACTGTCCACCCCGCAGCAGTGGCCATCTCCCCCAAGTCAATTCGCGAACCATAGGTCGGCAGGTTGGCCGTAGCGCCGTACACGCCGTTGTCCAGCAACACCATCACCAGCTTCGACGGCCGCAGAAACCCCGCTGTCGGTAGCACATTCGGGTTCATCAACAGCGACCCGTCACCCTCGATCGCGACCACCTTCGGCACATCCGTATCAGCGATACCCAACGCGACCCCGGTGGCGACGGAACCCGCGAGCCCCATCGCGTCGAGCAGATACAGATGATTCGGACGATCGGCGACTGCCGCCAGTTCCCGGCTGGACGCGGCACAGGTCACCACCACCGGCAGGTCACCCGTCTGCGCGGCGATAATCCGCAGTGCGTCAATACGTTTCACGATCAAGCCGCCTTACCGTCGGTCGCCCAGAAGTGCGCGAGCACTACCACGGGCCGAAAAGTCATCCGGGCGTGCACCCCCGCTTCGGCGACCACCGCCGCCCAGTCCTCCGGGCTACTGCGCCGGTCGATCTGGAAAGTCTGGATCCCGAACTGGTCGAGCATCCGCGGCACGTGCTGGCTGAACGTGTGGATCATCGAGTTGTACTCACCGAGCCCACCGCGGGTGTTCGCCACGATCAGCATCGGCAGGTGGTAGGCCAGGTTGAACGTGGTCAGCGCGGTCAGCGCATTGCCGAAACCGTTGTCCTGCATGACGATCGCGCCGAGCTTCCCGGTCAGCGGCAGCGCGCCGATCAGCCCGGCCGCCTCCTCTTCCCTGGAGAGCGGGAACACCCGCTCCGAGATGCCCGCCGCACCACCGCTGCTGTCCACCAGCGCCGTGATGACGGGTGCCACGCTCACCGATGGCACGTACCCGACCAGATCGACCTCCGCCGCCCAGATGCCTCTGGCGACGGACGTCGCATACGAGTTGGAATTCACCGAATGTCCCTTCGCCGGACCGGCTGCCTGATCGCAGCCACTTGGTGTCTGCAACATACTACTCATGATGAGTAGCATGCAACACTCGATTATGAGTGACACCTATCCAGTGTCGAACAGATCTGTCAGTAGGTGACTTGGTCGCCCTCGGGCACCGACACCGAGACCCAGCGCCGCCATTCCGCGACCAGGCCGCGGTTGTCGTCACTGCTGTGCGCGACGAGCAGATCGCCGGAGCGCACCAGATGTTTGCGCATCGCGCGCTCGGCACCCACCCCGTCGCGTTTGCGCAGCGCCTCGATGATGGCCCAGTGGTCTTTCAGCGCGGTATCGACCGGCTGATAACGCGGCACACTGTGCCTGCCGTCCAGGGCCAGCGTCTGCCGTAACTCGTTGACGAACTTGGCCAGTCGGCGATTGCCGCTGGCCTGCAGGATCAGTTCGTGCAGGCGTTCGTCGGCCGCGAAGTATTCGGTGCCGCCGTCGGCCGTGCGCTCCATGATCCGGTATTCGGTGAGCATGGCTTCGTCGTCGCGGCTGGTCAGCACGGCGGCGGCGCTGCGGCAGGCCGGCGGTTCGAGCAGGACGCGCAGGCTGCACAGGTCGACGATGCCGCGCCCGTCCTGCCCGAGTACCCGCGCGCCGCGATTGCGTTCGATCTTGACCAAGCCCAGATCGGCCAGCTTCAGCAGCGCCTCACGCACCGGCGTCCGCGAGGCGCCGAACATTTCACCCAGCTCACGCGAGGAGTAGAGGATGCCGCGCTCGAGCCGCCCTTGCCGGATCGCGTCCCGGATATCGGCAGCGATCTGCTCGGACTTGCTGTCTACCGCGTCCTGCGACAAGGCACCTCTTCATGGAACGAGAGCTACGGGAAATCGCCCGTGGCACACCGACCTCGGGCGATTCCCCAGCATAGTCGCTCAGGCAGCGGGTACCGTCGCGGCGCGGCGGGCCCGCGCCCGCACGGCGATGGCGCCGACCACCACCAGCGCGCCGACATTGGCCAAGATCATCACCGCGATGGCGAAGCTGGTGTGCCCGCCGGACGCGTCCTTGATCCAGCCGAACGCGTACGGGCTGACGAACCCCGCCGCGTTGCCGAGCGAATTGATCAGCGCGATGCCGCTGGCCGCGCCCGCCCCGGCCAGGTAGGCCGTCGGCACCGACCAGAACAGCGGTTTCGCCGTCTGCGCGGCCATGGTGGCGACCGTGATCGCGGTGAACGCGAGCAGCGGCGAGCCGAGTGCGAACGCCGTCACGGTGAACGCGACCACCGAGATGGCCAGCGCGATCAGCACCGGCCGCGACGAACGATCGTTACGCACCAGCCGTCCGGTGATGTACATGCCGATCGCGGCGAGCAGGAACGGTATCGCCGACAGCCAGCCGATCTGGAAACTGCTCAACCCGTGCCCGACCTCCTTGACCACCGACGGCATCCAGTAGGCCAGCGGATACGCGCCGCACAGCAGCAGGAAGTAGGCCAGACACAGGGCGATCACTCGCTTGTCGCGCAGTGCGGCGAGGTGACCGGCCGGTGCCGTCTGCGCGCGTTCGGCGTTCTCCGCGTCGAGTGTCGCCTTGAGCCAGGCGCGTTCGGTGTCGTTGAGCCACTTCGCTTTTTCCGGCGATTCGGTGAGTACGAAGAAGAACACCACGCCGAGGATCACCGCCGGTACGCCGCCGACGATGAAGATCCACCGCCAGCCGTCCAGGCCGAGCGCGCCGTCGAAGGTGTCGAGAATCCACCCGTTGAGCGGACTGCCGAGCACACTGGCCACCGGGATCGCCACCATCACGGTCGAAATCACCTTGGTGCGCTGGGCATTCGGGTACCACCTTGCGAGGTACACGATGATGCCGGGGAAGAAGCCCGCCTCCGCGACGCCGAGCAGGAAGCGCAGCACATAAACCATCTCGACGCTCGTCGCGAACGCGGTCAACGCGGCGACGATGCCCCAGGTCACCAGGATCCGGCTGAGCCAGATCCGGGCGCCGACCTTGGTCATGATGATGTTGCTCGGCACCTCGGCCAGCACGTATCCGACGAAGAAGATGCCGGCCACGAACCCGTACTGGGTCGCGCTCATGCCGAACGTCTCCTCCATGCCGAACTTGGCGAAACTGACGTTGATCCGATCGATGTAGCTGACGATGTAGCCGATCACCAGCAACGGCACCACCCGGCGGGTGATCTTCCGTATCGCGTTCGCCTGCATAACTTCCCCCTCGGTTCGGGGGATCGCACGGTCCATCTTCTTTCCTCCACAGCACAGAGCCAAAAGCTGTGATGGCATGCCACCTTGATCAGTAACATGTCTCACTTGATGAGTGGCATGCTACTCACGCTGTGACCTGACGCACAAGAGTTTCGCAGAGGTGACGAACGGAGATGGCGGAAATGCGCTAGTGCGGCGGGCGCGGAAACGACGACGGCCGGTCCGGGGTTCGCAATGCTGGCCCGGACCGGCCGTGTCGAGTAACTCGCCTGCGGATTCGTCAGCTAGCGGCGTGCTCCGCGGCGACGACGACATGACGCATCAGCAATGCGGTGGTGACGGGACCGATCCCGCCGGGAACCGGGCTCAGCGCAGCGGCCTTGCCGCGCACGGAATCGGCGTCGACATCGCCGACGATGCTGCCGTCGGCGGCCTCGTTGGTGCCGACATCGATGACGACCGCGCCCTCGCGCACATGCTTGCCGGTGACCAGGCCGATGCGGCCCGCCGCTGCGACGACAACATCGGCGACGGAGGTGACGGCGGGCAGGTCGGTGGTCCGCGAGTGGCAGATGGTGACCGTGGCGTTTTCGGCGAGCAGCAGCTGGGCGAGCGGCTTACCGACGACGTTGGAGCGGCCGACGACCGCGACATGCCGACCGGACAGCGGGATCTCGTGATGCTTCAGCAGCTCGACCACCGCTTCGGAGGTCGCTGCGACGAAGCCGTCCAGCCCCGACGCGAGCAACCCGAGCGACAGCGGGCTCACGCCGTCGACGTCTTTGGTCGCGGCGATCGCGGAGCTGACCTCTTCGAGGGTGATGCCCGCGGGCAGCGGCGTCTGCAGCATGATCCCATCGGTCGCGCTGTCCGCGCTGCGCGCCGCGAGTTCCGCGCGGATCGTGTCCGCGCTCGCGTCGGCGCCGAGATCAACGGTGTCGCAAGCGATTCCGAGCCGTTCGGCGGCCTTGCGCAGCGAGTTCACGTACCAGGCGCTGGCCGGGTCGTCGTTCGCGACGATCAGCGCCAGGCGCGGCGCGGCGCCCGCCTCGGTGCGTGCGGCGGCGCGCTGCTTGGTGTCGGCGTTGATGGCGGCGGCGAGTTCCTTGCCGGTCAGCGAAACGGTATCCACGCTGTCACACCTTATCGGGGCTGCCGACGGTCGTGCCGACTGCGCCCGACAAGCCGCGCCCGGTTTGCCCCGATGCCGCGAAATAAGCCGCAGAATCCGCCCGGCAAATACGCGATTTCCAGATCACGCCGCCGTATCGTGATCATGCTTGCCCACGGCTAACTGCCAGCACGTGCCCTACCCGAGTTTTTGCCGAGCACCCAGCTTGCCAACAGCATTTCGCGGAAAGGTGTCGACTGAAGTGAAGATATCGAGGCACTGGAAACATCTAGCCGCGTCCTTGTTCGCGGCCGTCATCGTCACCGGCCTGGCCGCCGTCCCGGCCTATGCCGGGGAAACCGACGCCCTCTACAACTCCGCCCAGCGCAACTTCACCGACGGCAACGACGTCGCGGGCCGCGCCGACCTGCGCAACCTGATCGGCGCCGATCCCGGCGACGCCGACGCCCTCTCGCTGCAGGCCATCTGGTCGCACTACGCGGGCGACCTGCCCGCACTCGCCGACGCGATGGCCCGGCTCAACGTCGTCGACCCCGGCATGGCCGCGGGCACCACCAACGTGCTCAACGCCATCGGCGCGGCCGTCGGCACGCTGCCGAATCCGCTGCCCGCGCTCATCGGCCCGCAGACCGGCATCGTCGTCCTCGGCTACGGCCTGCTGCCCGACGGCGCAATGCGTCCCGAGCTGGTGAACCGGCTGACCGCGGCCTGGCTGCAGTCGATTGCCGCGCCGCTGTCGCCCATCGTGGTGACCGGCGGCAACCCGCAGAACGGACTCACCGAGGCGGACGCGATGGCAGGCTGGCTGATCGGCCACGGCGTGCCGCCGAACCGGATCCACGTCGAGAGCCGGGCCGGGTCGACCGTGCAGAACGCCCTGTTCAGCACCAAGCTGCTGCGTGATGTCGGCGCGACCAGCGCGGTGGTGGTCACCTCGCCCAACCACATTCGGCGCGCCGTCGCCGACTTCATCGTGGCGGGCACCCAGGTGGTCGGCGCGACCACCTCGCTGGAACAGCTGGTCTCCCAGCTACCGCCGCCGGCCCGGCAGTCCCAGCGCGGCATCTACCTCGACGCCACCCGCACGTTCGAGTTGGACATTTCGCGCTGACGTCGGCGCTGTCACCTGGGATCCGCCCGGCCCGGTGGATCCCGGGTGCGCCGCCGAGATCGACGTCACGAGAAATTCGGTGGCTCGAGCACGGCCGCGCACGGCAGGATGTCCCGCGTGATGGCAGGTAGTACCGAGGTGGTGGCGGTCTTGCGCGCGGCGGGTTGTGTCTTCGCCGAGGACGAGGCCCGCCTGCTCATCGCCGCCGCGGCCACCGACGCCGAACTCGACGCGCTGGTAGCGCAGCGGGTCGCCGGCACGCCGCTCGAATATCTGCTCGGCTGGGCCGAATTCCACGGGCTGCGCGTCGCGGTAGCGCCGGGCGTTTTCGTGCCGCGCCAGCGTTCCGCGTTCCTCGTCGAGACGGCGGCCGACTTGGCCCGCGCCCGCAGCCGTCACCTGGTGGTCGTCGATTTATGTTGTGGCTCAGGCGCATTGGGCCTGGCGCTGGCCACCATGCTGGCCGCCGAGCACACCCCGGTGACCCTCGCCGCCGCCGACATCGACCCCGTCGCCGTCGACTGCGCCCGCCGCAACCTCACCCCGATCGGCGCCCCGGTCTACCATGGCGACCTGTTCGAACCGCTGCCCGAGGAACTGCGCGGCTGCATCGACATCCTGCTCGCCAACACGCCGTACGTGCCGTCCGGCAAGATCGCGCAGATGCCGCCGGAGGCCCGCGACCACGAGCCGCGCACCGCCCTCGACGGCGGCCCCGACGGTTTGGACATCTTCCGCCGCGTCGCCGAGCACGCCCGATCCTGGCTCGCGCCCGGCGGTCACCTCCTGATCGAATCCAGTGCGGCGCAGGCACCCGTGGCCGTCGCGGTGCTGGCCGAGCACGGTCTCGCGGGCCAGGTCGCCGAATCGGACGAGGACTATGCCACCGTCGTCATCGGCACCAGACCGGCGAGATAGTCCCTACTTCTTACGGCCGGTGAATTCGTCCATCGAGTGGTAGACGCCGACCGTGTTGAGGAACAGGTCGCGCAGCTTGATGGGCAGAATGCCGGACAGCGCCTTGTTGAGGCGCGAGGTCCACGGCAGGATCACCAGCGGGTTGCCCTGCTTCATCGCCCGCCACGAGGTATCGACCACCTCGTCCTGCTCCAGGATCGGCGTGAACAGGAATCCCTTTGCGCCGTCGAACATTCCGGTGTTGATGTAGGTCGGACAGACCGTGGTGACCTTGACGTGCTCGTGGCCCGCCTGCTCCAGTTCGATGCGCACCGAGTCGGACCAGCCGAGCGCCGCCCACTTGGAGGCCGCGTAGACGCTCATCCGCGGATTCGACACCAGCCCAGCCGAAGACGCGATGGTCAGCACGCGCGCCTCGGTCGAACCGGCCACCATCGCGGGCAGGAATTCGAGGGTGACGTACATGGGCGCGTGCGCGTTGATCGCCATCGTCTTCTCGATGTCGGCGCGATTCCCGGTGTCCCAGAAGTAGTTGTTGCCCCGGACGATGCCCGCGTTGTTGACCAGGATGTCGATGCCGCCGACCTCGGCGCGCACCGATTCCGCCGCCTCGGCGATGGCGTCCGGCGCGGACACGTCGACCACGAAGTGGTGGATGGTGCCGCCGAGCCCGGTGAGCTCGTTGGCGGTCTCCTTCAGCGCGACCTCGTTGATGTCCCACAGCACCACCGCGGCCGCGCCCTCCCGCACCGCCCGCTCGGCGAACAGCTTGCCGAGGCCCATCGCGGCACCCGTGACGAGCACCTTCTTGCCTGCGACCGTGTCGAGTTTCATCCGTCCCTGTCCCTGTCGATTCCGCTGAAAGTTACTTCTGGCGCAGTGTTTTCATGACACCGAAGTAGAAGGTCATGGTCTTGGCCCACAGCTCCTCGGACATACCGGGGAGCGGCGCGATCGGCAGCATCCGCTGCACCGCGATGGTCTGCGTGTCGATGTATTTCAGCAGCCCCTCGGCGCCGTGCCTGCGCCCGGTGCCGGAGATGCCGAGCCCGCCGGACGGCGCGTCGGCGCTGCCCCAGGCCGCGATGAAGCCCTCGTTGATATTCACCGAACCGGCGTTGATCCGCGCCGCGACCTCGCGGCCGCGGCCGATGTCCTTGGTCCAGACGCTGGCGTTGAGGCCGTACGCGGTGTCGTTGGCCTGCTCGACCGCCTCGTCGTCGCTGCCGACCCGGTAGATCGAGACGACCGGACCGAAGGTCTCCTCGCGATACACGGTCATGCCGGGCCGCACGCCGCTCAGCACCGTCGGCTCGTAGAAGTACGGGCCGAGGTCGGGGCGGTGCTTGCCGCCGGCCAGCACCGTGGCGCCCTTGGCCACCGCGTCGTCGACATGCGAACGGACCGTGGCCAATTGGCGCGGGAAGGTCAGCGAGCCCATGTCGTTGTCGTAGTTCAGGCCGCCGCCGAGCGCGATTCCCTGGACGTGCTCGATGAATTCGGCGACGAACTGGTCATACACCTTGTCGTGCACATAGATTCGCTCCATCGATTCGCACAGCTGCCCGGCCGAGGCGAAGCAGGCGCGGAGGGCGATCTTGGCGGCCCGGGACACATCGGCGTCGGCGAGCACCACCAGGGGGTTCTTGCCACCGAGTTCGAGCGAGTAGCCGATGAGCCGCTCCCCCGCCTGTTGCGCGATGGTGCGGCCGGTTGCGCTGGAACCGGTGTAGTCGACGTAGTCGGCGCGTGCGATCACTTCGTGGCCGATCACCGAGCCGCGCCCGAGTACCGCCTGCCACAGTCCCTTCGGCAGTCCGGCGCGTTCGGCGGCGTCGATCGCCCAGAGTGCGGTGAGCGCGGTCTGGTTGTCCGGTCGCGCCACCACCGCGTTGCCCGCGACCAGGGCGGGTAGTGCGTCGGAGGCGGCCAGCGCGAGGGGGTAGTTCCACGGCGAGATCACCGCGACGACGCCCTTCGGCCGGTGCCGCACGTCGACCTGGGTGAGCAGCGGCAGCACGCCGCGCGGCTTGCGGGTGGCGAGCAGTTTGGCGGCGACCTGCGCGTAGTACCTGGCGTTGACCGCGACGTCGCCGACCTCGTCGAAGCCGTGTGCGCGCGATTTACCGGTCTCGGTCTGCACGATGTCGAGGATGGTGTCCTGCTCGGCGAGCACGAGGTCGTGGAAGCGGCGCAGCACGGCGGCGCGCTCGCGGATCGGGCGGCGGGCCCACTCGTGCTGCACGGTGCGGGCGGTCGCGAAGGCCCGGTCGATATCGGCGACCGACGACTGCGGCAGGTCGGCGATCTTGCGTCCGGTGGCGGGCGCGAAGACCTCGACCGCGGGCGCACCGCCCGCGACCGCCCGGTCGAGCAACGGCTGGACCAGCGTCGATGGCAACGCGTCTGCCGTGGCGAGCTGGGAGGCGGTCGTCATATCGGCCCTCTCGTGGGTGTTTGCAGCGCAGCCATCTTTAACTGAACACTAGTGTTAGATTAATAGGCGTGCCACGCCTCGTGTCAAGGACTTCGTCATCGAACACAGACATGGCAGGCTGCTCGCTGTGAGGCAGCACCATGTCGGTTCCGAGGCCCGATGACCGAGGCGACGACCCGGCGGGGTAGGCCGCCGCAGACGCAGGAGCAGGCCGAAGAGGTTCGCGCCAGGATCGTGCTCGCCACCGCGGAGGTGTTCACCCGCAGCGGGTCCCGTGGGTTGAGCGTCGCGCAGATCATCGAGCAGGCCGGGCTGGCCCGGCCCACCTTCTATCGCTACTTCGGTAACGCCACCGAGCCGCTGCACGTCTTGCTCAACACCTCGAACGACGGCCTGGTCGACGGCATCCGGGTGGCGCTGACCGGCACCGACGAGCCCGTCGAGCTGGGCATCCGGCTGATCGACGCCTACCTGGCCTGGGCCGGTGGCCACGGCGCGATGCTGCGCCCGCTGTTCGCCGAACTGCACGATCCCGGCTCGCCGGTGTCGGCGTATCGGGAACGGGCACTGGACGATATCCGCGCGCTGGTGCGTGCGACGTTCACCGAACTCGGCCGCCCGGTGCCGAGCCCGCTGGATCTCGATGCGGCACTGCACGTCTGCGAGTACGTGGTGTACCGGATCTCCGCGGGCACCGCGCCCGGTGCCGAGCCGGACCCGGAAACGGTTGCCGCCGGACGACTTACGATGATCCGCGTGTTGCTGACCACTCTCGGCACCCGCACTGACCTCGAGTATGCGATGAAGCTGCCCGGTATCTTCCCCGGTCCGTGATCCAAATTCGCACACCTGCTCCGCCCATCACACCCCATCCGACGCATGGTGGGTGTGTGACGACTCGGGCAGGTGTGCGAACTTGGTGGGCCAGCGGCTAGCCGGCCCCGCGAACTCGGCGAGCGACGTTGGTCGCCGAGTTCACAGGTCTACTTCGAGTAACGGCGTGCCATCGCGCACCGGCAGCGGCGAGAACCGTTCGGTGTGCAGCGAGGCCGTCGGGTCGTGCAGCGACAACACCGTGCGTGCCGCCTCGGCCAACGGCGTTGGGCCGCAGACATATACCGCCGCGCCGGTCGGGGTCTGCTCGAAGATCATCCGAGGATTCGGCATGCCGAATTCGTCGTCCGGACGCACCACCACATCGCCGCCGATCAGCTGCGCCAGCTCACACAGGAACGGCATCCGCGCCCGCGAGCGACCGAAATACATGAGCCGCCACGGTGTTCCGGCCCGCTCGGCCGCCGCGACCATCGGCAGGATCGGCGTGATCCCGATGCCTCCGGCGACGAACAGGTACTGCTCCGCCTCGATGAACGTGAACGCATTGCGCGGCCCGCGCACCGACAGCCGATCGCCGACGCGCAGCTGCTCGTGGATCTCCCTCGAACCGCCGCCACCATCGGCGATGTAGCGCACGGCAATTCGATACCGCCGACGATCGGCCGGATCGCTGTTCAACGAGTACTGCCGCTGACGTCCCGACGGGAGCACCACGTCCAGGTGCGCACCCGGCGTCCAGGCGGGCAACGGCCCACCGTCCGGATCGGCGAGGGTCAGGCTGACCACCCCGTCGGCCTCCGCCTCGATCCGATCGATGGCGACCGTGAAGTCGTATCCGGAGTGCCGCACCGACTGTGGGCGCGAAAGCAGTTGCGCGGTATTACCTTCGGTGAACACCCGCGCATCCCTCATCTCTGAACGGCGAAGCCCGACACACCCGGCCTGGAAAGCGCGAGCATCCAGGCAAATCTATTGATGACATCGAGTGCTGTCAACATCGCCCGATGTCACCAATGTGACTGTGAGAGGATGACGCCATGGTCGCCGACGACGACGGGTCCATCCCCGGCATGCGCCGCTGGCGCGGACGGTCCCCCGCCGATCGGGTCGCCGGTCGCCGCGAGCAGCTCATCGAGGCGTGTACCGAACTGATGGCCACCGCCGGTGCCGCCGAGACGTCGATGCGCGGCGTCTGCCGGCAGGCCGGGCTGACCGAGCGCTACTTCTACGAGAGCTTCGCAAACCTGGACGCGTTACTCACCACCGTGCTCGACACTGTCGTGCTCGGCGCGCGCGACCGACTACTCGACGCGCTACCCACCGCGCCCATCGAACGCGACGCGATGTTCCGGCATATGGTCGCCATCTTCACCGACTACCTCACCGAAGACCGCCGCCGCGGCCGGATCATGTTCGTCGAATCGCAAGCCACCCCGGTGCTGATGCCCCGCGCCAACGAACTCATCGGCTTATTCACGGCGCCGATCGCATTGACGATCAGCGCCGGAGATTACTCGACTTCCGCTCCCGATGAACACGACTACGCACTCAACGCCAGCGCCATCTTCGGCGCGCTGGCCTATCTCTACCGCCCCTGGCTGGACGGCGAGATCCCGGTCCCCCGCGCACGATTCGACGAACACGCCGCGACCGTACTGGAACACATTGCCCGGGCCCGTTCTTCGGTGATCACCGAGGCTTAGTCCCGCGCCGCCACCGGCGCAGCCTGATCCGCCCGCTCGAAACTCAGCGCAGCGTTGGTGACGGATCCGTGCCGCAGTGTGACCAGGTCACGCAGATAGTTCATCCGCAATCGCCAAGGCGCCCGATCGCCTTGAATCGGGAACTGACTCGCGGAGCGCTGCACATAGCCGGGATTGAAGTTCAGGAACAACGATTCGGCACCGACCGACGGATCACGCACGGGCGTGCAGCGCGCGTAGCCGCGTGCGTCCATGTGCCGCAGCAGCCGAACCACGTGCTCGGACACCAGATCCGCCTTCAATGTCCACGACGCGTTGGTATAGCCGAAGGTGTAGGCGAAGTTCGGCACGTCCGACAGCATCATCGCCTTGTAGGCCATGCTGTCCGACGCCGTCACCGGCCGACCGTCCACCACGAGGTCTACGCCACCGAAGGCGACCAGGTTCAATCCTGTTGCGGTGATGATGATGTCGGCGTCCAGCGTCGCGCCGGAGACGAGTCGCAGGCCGGTCTCGGTGAATGTTTCGATCCGATCGGTGACGATCTCCAGCTGGCCCTTGCGAATGGCGCGGAAGAAATCGTTGTTGGGCGCCAAGCAGAGTCGCTGATCCCACGGGTTGTAGCTGGGCGTGAAATGCGTGTCGATGTCGTAGCCCGGCGGCAGCCAGCGCTCCTGCAGGCCGCGGATGCGTTCGCGCATCCAGGCCGGATACCGTTGGCTCAGTTCATACATCGTCGTCGAGAAGGCCACGTTCTTGGCCCGGACCACCGCGTAGGCCGCGCGCGGCGGCAGGTAGCGGCGCACCTTCATCGCGAAATTGTCCTTGGCGGGCCTGGACACGATGTAGCTCGGGCTGCGCTGCAGCATGGTCACGTGCGCGCCCTGCTCGGTGAGCGAGGGGCCGAGCGTGACGGCGGTGGCGCCGCTGCCGATCAGCACCACCTTCTTGTTCGCGCAGTCCAGGTCCGCGGGCCAGAACTGCGGGTGCACAACGGGTCCGGCGAAGCGCTCGGTGCCCGCGAAATCCGGCACATAAGGCTCGTCGTAGCGGAAGTAGCCCGCGCAGGACAGCAGGAAATCGGCAGTCAGCGTGACGGTTTCGCCGGTGTCGGCGCGCTCGGCTTGCACGGTCCAGCGGTTCTCCGCCGTGGACCATTCGGCCCGCAGCACCCGATGCCGGAAGCGGATGTGCCGGTCGATGCCGTTTTCCGCGGCGGTGTCGCGCAGGTAGTCGAGGATGGCGTCGCCGTCGGCGATCGACTTGTCGCCCAGCCACGGCTTGAACCGGTAGCCGAGGGTGTACATGTCGGAGTCGGAGCGAATTCCGGGATAGCGGAACAGATCCCAGGTGCCGCCGAGCGATTCGCGGCCCTCCAGGATCGCGTAGGTCCGCCGCGGGAACGCCCGCTGCAGATGATAGGCCGCGCCGATGCCGGACAGTCCGGCGCCGACGATGAGCACATCGATGTGCTCAGCAACGGTTGTCATCGCTCTCTCCTCGGTTAGGCGGCGTGTGTTCTCAGCCTACGACCCAGACAGTTGGTCCGGCGCAGCCGGATAAATCGTGGGATGTTTCTCCCGCATTACCGCTGACCGCTTTGTGTGGATTCCGTTCGGCCGCAACATAGTTAAGCGTTGTATGACAGCAGCACCGCAGGCGAGACCGAACGGTATCCAATTGCACACTTCGCAGTGAAGTCACTCACATCGCCATGCCGCGGCACTCACTTTTCCAGCTGGGCAACATGTTAGCTGGACGTTCGCCCACTATTGTTGGCGCGAAGATACACACCACCGTGTCGCTCTCGTCCACCAGACCTGAAAACCGTTGGCGACCCGCGATATTCGCCCCAATCGGACGTCGGCACTCCGCCATAGCCAGTCGATCACCAGTTAGTGATACTTCACGAAACATGTACTTCTACACCGTCTCTCACCCCCCGATCCGGGCCATAGGCATTCGTAGTTACCGTCGGGTAGTGTCCGTCGCACCGACGATCAGAGACGATCCGGAACCGTTTTCTTTCCACGATTTCCAGGAGCGCGCGTGTCGCATTCTCGATTCGAATCCATCGGCGCCTATCTGCCTTCGAATATCGTCACAACCAAGGAGCTGCTCTCGCGGCTGAAGGAACCACCGTCTTTCGATCTCGAAAAAATTACCGGAGTGCAGGAACGCCGGGTGCACGACACGAACCCGGACAGCTACGAGGACTCCTTCGCGATCGCCATCAAGGCCGCCGAGGACTGTCTGTCCAGGTCGAGATACGAAGCAGCCGAGCTCGACGTGATCATCTCCACCTCCATCACACGGAGCAACCACGCCACCCGCATGTACATGGAGCCGTCCTTCGCGGGTTCGATAAGCCGTCTTATTGGTGCGAAGAACGCCATTACGTTCGACGTATCGAACGCCTGCGCCGGAATGCTCACCGGCACTTACATTCTGGACCGGATGATCCGCTCCGGCGCGGTGCGCAACGGCATGGTGGTCAGCGGTGAGGCCATTACCCCGATCGCCGATACCGCGGCAAACGAGATCTCCGCGAAATACGACCCGCAGTTCGCCTCGCTGTCGGTGGGCGACTCGGGCGCGGCGGTAGTGCTGGACCAGGCGGTCGACGACAACGACAAGATCCACTACATCGAACTGGTCACGGCCGCGGAGTACGCGAACCTGTGCCTCGGCATGCCCAGCGACAAGAGCCAGGGGATTGCGCTCTACACCGACAACCGCAAAATGCACAACGAGGACCGCTTCGTCTTCGGCTCCAACAGCCTCGGGAATCACCTGGAAAAGCTGGGGCGCACCTTCGCCGACGAGAAGTTCGACTACATCGTCCATCACCAGTTCGGCGCGGCCGCGATCCCGTGGATGAACGCGATCGCCGAACGGGAACTCGGCAGCCCGATGCCGCCGGATCTCCGGGTCATCGAGAAGTACGGAAATACCTCCACCACTTCGCATTTCATCGTGCTGCACGATCAGTTGAGCGACCAGAACATCCCGGCGGGCTCGAAGCTGCTGATGATTCCCGCCGCCTCCGGAATCGTGGCCGGCTACCTGTCCACCACCATCTCGTCTCTGAAGGTCTGAGGTCAGCCATGGGCGTGCGCATCAAATCCACCAGTGTCAGCCGTACCAGCGACACCCACAGTGTCGTCGAGCACAGCGGTCGAGCCGCGAAGCAGAGCCTGGAACGGGCCGGGGTTCGCCCCGACCAGGTCGGTGTGGTCATCAACGCGGGCATCTTCCGGGACTACAACACCGTCGAGCCCGCCATCTCGGCGCTGATCCAGAAGGCGGCGGGCATCGGCCTGGAATACGCCAAGGACGATCCGCGGACCTTCTCGTTCGACCTGATGAACGGTGCGACCAGCGTGCTCAACGCGGTGCAGGTGGCCACCGCCATCCTGGAAACCGGTAGCGCGGAGCACGTGCTCATCGTCTCCGGCGACACCCACCCGTCGCTGCTGCGGTATGCCGCGGATGACGACTTCCCTTATGCCACTTCGGGTGCCGCGCTACTGCTGGAGCGCACCGACGATCCCGTCGGCTTCGGCAAGGTGCACACGGCGGCAGGCGAGGGCAGCACCGCCGTCGAGGCTTACGTCGACACCGCGACCATGGGAACCGCCGGTCGCGGGCTGATGACCGTCGAGCGCGAGCCGGACTTCGAGGATCGACTGCTCGAGGTGGCGGTCCAGGCGGCGGGCGCCGCGCTGGCCGAGGTCGCGGACCGCACCGGCATCGCGCTGATCGCCTCGACGCCGACACCGGAGTTCCCGAAGCGGCTGGCCGATGCCCTTGGTATCGACCAGGATTCGGTGCGTACCCCGGATCTCGCCTACGGCGACCCGCACACGGCGTCACTGACCCAGGCCTACGACCGGGCCATCGGCGGGGACACCCTCACCGAGCACGCCCAGGTGCTGTTCGTGGCGGCGGGCGCGGGCCCGGCCGCGGCGGCGGTGCTGTACCGGCTGCCCGCGTTCGCCGGGGCGGCTGCGTGACCTCGGCGACCTACTGGGCGGCCATCGACCGGTTCCGTGCGTTCGCGCGCACGGAACCGGATCGAGAGGCGGTCATCTACCCCGACGGGACGACGTCCGCCGGCCTGCCGTCCTATCGGCACGTCACCTACCGCGAGCTCGACGACTGGTCCGAGACCATCGCCGAGCGGCTCACCGCGTCGGGCGTCGGCGCGGGCACGCGCACCATCGTGCTCGTGCTGCCCAGCCCCGAGCTTTACGCAATTCTGTTCGCGCTGTTGAAGATCGGCGCCGTGCCCGTGGTGATCGACCCGGGCATGGGGCTGCGCAAGATGGTGCACTGCCTGCGCGCGGTCGAGGCGGAGGCGTTCATCGGGATCCCGCCCGCGCATGCCGTGCGGGTGTTGTTCCGGCGCAGCTTCCGCAAGGTGCGCACCACGGTGACCGTCGGCAAGCGCTGGTTCTGGCGCGGCGAGCGGCTGGCGGCGTGGGGCACCACGCCGTCCGGCGGCGCAGCTGAGCGGGTGCCCGCCGACCCAGGCGACGTGCTCGTCATCGGATTCACCACCGGCAGTACCGGACCCGCCAAGGCGGTCGAGCTGACCCACGGCAATCTGGCGTCGATGATCGACCAGGTGCACACCGCGCGCGGCGAGGTGGCACCGGAGACCTCGCTGATCACGTTGCCGCTCGTCGGGATTCTCGATCTGCTGCTCGGATCGCGGTGCGTGCTACCGCCGTTGATCCCGAGCAAGGTCGGCTCCACCGATCCGGCGCATGTCGCGCACGCGATCGAGAAGTTCGGGGTGCGGACGATGTTCGCCTCGCCCGCCCTGTTGATTCCGCTGCTGCGTCATCTCGAACAGCAGCCGATCGAGCTGAAGACGTTGGCCAGCATCTACTCCGGTGGCGCGCCGGTGCCGGACTGGTGCATCGCCGGGCTGCGCGAGGTGCTGGCCGAGGACGTGCAGATCTTCGCCGGGTACGGGTCCACCGAGGCTTTGCCGATGTCGCTCATCGAATCGCGGGAACTGTTCAGCGGTTTGGTGGAGCGGGCGCACCAGGGCGAGGGCACCTGCATCGGCCGGCCCGCCGACAAGATCGAGGCCAGGATCATCGCGATCACCGATGACCCGATCCCGGGCTGGGCGCGGGTCGGCGAGCTGGCCAGTGGGCTCGAAAGCTCGCGCGGGATCGGCGAACTCGTCGTCGCGGGGCCGAATGTCAGCACGCATTACTACTGGCCGGAAGAAGCGAATCGACAGGGCAAGATCGTCGACGGTGACCGGATCTGGCATCGCACCGGCGATCTCGCGTGGATCGATGACGAGGGCCGGATCTGGTTCTGCGGGCGCAAGAGTCAGCGGGTGGATACCGCCGAGGGGCCGATGTTCACGGTCCAGGTGGAACAGATCTTCAATACCGTTGCGGGCGTTGCCCGTACGGCGCTGGTCGGCGTCGGTGCGCGCGGTGCGCAGCGACCAGTGCTGTGCTTCGAAGTGAAGCCCGAGGCCGACAGCGTGGCGGTCGGGGCCGCGCTGCGGGCCCGCGGGGCGGAGCACGAACTCACCGGCGCGATCGCGGACTTCCTGGTGCATCCCGGGTTCCCGGTCGACATCCGGCACAACGCCAAGATCGGCCGGGAGCAGCTGTCGCAGTGGGCGGCCAAGCAGATCGGAGCGCCCGCGTGAACGCGAAAACGACGGCGCTGCGGGCGATTCCCGTGCTCGGGTGGCTGTACCTGGCCGGCGGGGTGGCCGCGGTCGCGACGGATCAGGTGCCCGTCAACCGAGTGCTGCGCGCTGCGTGGTGGATCGACGCGTTCCTCAGCGTCGTGGTGCACGCGGCGCAGATCCGGCCCGCGCTGCGGGCGGCCGAGGGTTCGGGGCGCTCCCCCGTCGAGACGGCGGTATTGACGCAGATCTTCGGAATGACCTGGTGGCGAACACAGGAGACTCGATGACCAAAGTGTTGGTGACCGGTGCGTCCGGGTTTCTCGGTGGTGCGTTGGTGCGCAGGCTGGTGCGCGACGGCGAGCATGACGTGTCGATTCTGGTGCGGCGCAGCAGCAAGCTGGCCGACCTCGGCGCGGATGTCGATCGAGTACAGCTGGTCTATGGCGATCTCACCGATCCGGCCTCGTTGGTCGCCGCGACCAACGGCGTCGACATCGTGTTCCACAGTGCCGCGCGGGTGGACGAGCGCGGGACGCGGGAACAGTTCTGGGACGAGAACGTTCGAGCGACCGAGCGGCTCCTGGAGGCGGCGCGGCGCGGTGGTGCGTCTCGGTTCGTGTTCATCTCCAGCCCCAGCGCGTTGATGGACTACGACGGCGGCGATCAGCTCGACGTCGATGAGTCGGTCCCCTATCCGCGGCGGTACCTGAACCTGTACTCGGAGACCAAGGCCGCGGCCGAACGCGCTGTATTGGCCGCGAACACTGACGGATTCACTACCTGCGCGCTGCGGCCACGGGCGATTTGGGGCGCGGGCGATCGGTCCGGTCCGATCGTGCGGTTGCTCGGCAAGACCGGTACCGGGAAGCTGCCGGACATCTCGTTCGGTCGCACTGTGTACGCGTCGCTGTGCCATGTCGACAACATCGTCGAGGCGTGCGTCAAGGCGGCGGCCTCGGATGCGGTGGGCGGCAAGGCGTATTTCATAGCGGATGCCGAGAAGACGAATGTCTGGGAGTTCCTCGGTTCGGTGGCGACCGGTCTCGGTTACACGCCGCCGAGCCGGAAACCGAACCCCAAGGTGATCAACGCCGTAGTGAATGTCATCGAAACCATCTGGCGGATACCGGCTGTCGCGACGCGTTGGTCGCCACCGCTGTCCCGCTATGCCGTTGCGCTGATGACGCGCAGCGCGACCTACGACACCGCCGCCGCCAGTCGCGATTTCGGTTACGCCCCGGTCGTGGACCGGGACAGCGGGCTGGCCACCTTCCTCGCGTGGCTCGAAAAACAGGGCGGCGCTGTCGAACTCACTCGAAATCTGCGCTGAAACTCCCCAGCGTCACCGGAGGCAATCATGACCCAGGACACCGTCTTCCGTCGGAAGATCTCGCCCACTGAGCGCCTGTACTTCTTCACCAGGGAGGTGTCGCCGCCGTTCCTGATGCACATGGTCGTGCACGGCGTCGGCGTCCTCGACCCGGACGTCGTGCAGCGGGCGGTGGATGTGGCGTCCGCGGCGAATCCCGGTGCGCGGCTGGTCCGCGACGGTAACTACTGGGTGGACAGCGGTGTCCCGGCCAAGGTCCGGGTGGTGCCGGGGTGGACGCTCGACTACGCCACGCTGGAAGACGATGCGGTGCTGAACAGTCCGATCGGGCCGACACCCGACCGGACCACCGAGGTGCTGCTGCTGACCGGTGAACAAACCACCGTCGTATTCCGTGTCTTCCACGGAGTGATGGACGGGATGGGCATGCGAATGTGGGTAGACGACGTGCTCCGCGCGCTGCGCGGGGTGGCTCCGGTCGGGGCGCCCGACCCGATCTCCGACGTCGAACTCGTGGCTCAGGTGGGTGCGCCGGGAAAGCAGACGTTGGTGCTGCCGACCTATCGGGCGGCGACCGGGCGTGGCCGCCAGGATCCGACGGCTTCGCGATGGTTGTTGCGGCACCGGACCATTCACGCGACCGGCAAGGGCATGGTGGCGCGGGTCTCGGCGATCCTCGCCGCGGAGGCCGGAGTGAAGTCGCGCTTTATGGTTCCGGTCGACCTGCGCAGGCACGATCCGGCGCTGCGGTCGACCGGAAACCTCGCGCTGCCGCTGTTTCTCGACGTCGATCCGGGCGACAGCTGGGAAACGATCAGCGCCAGGATGCGCGCCGGGCTGCAGCAGAAGACCGAACTGAACCAGCTGGACAACGGCGGCCTGTCGAAGTTTCCGGCCGCCGCCATCCGCACCGTGCTGCGCCTGAGCAACTGGCTCGGCGCCAGGCACAACCGGAACATGGTGTCCGCCACCGTTTCACACATGGGCAAGTTCGACCTCGACGAGCTCGCGGTGCCCGGCTGGACGCCGAGCACGATGCGGGTGCTGCCGCAGCACAGCGGGGCGATGCCGCTGCTGTTCGGCATGCTGGAATCGCGCGGGAACATCGAGCTGACCGTGTCCTGTCGCAACGGCGAAGGCATCGAGCCGAGGCTGGAGGCGCTGCTCGACAAGATCGCGACGACGCTGGAAGCCGATCTCGCGCCGCATGATTCGCCGGTGCGATGACCGGCTGGGCACGGTTCGTCAGCGCCCGGCCGCGCGCGGTGCTCGCCGTCGTCGTCGGGGTGATGCTGCTGTTCGGGCTGCTCGGCATGCACACCGCGGACAAGGTCAGTGCGGCCGGATTCAATGACCCGCACAGTGAGTCGGCGGCGGTCGATCAGCTCGTTCGCGACCATTTCGGCCCGCAGACGCCCGATGCCGTCGCGCTGTACACCGCGCCGGCCGGGCAGACCCTGGACGATATCGGTCCTCAGGTGCAGCAGTCGCTGGCCACTATCGATCCGAAGCTGCTGCAGCGTCCGATCGAAACCTATTGGAACAGTGTGCCGCCGCGTAAGCAGTTCCTGAAATCCGCCGACAACCGGCAAGCGCTGGCGGCGGTGTTCCTGGCGGGTGACGACAATCGACGCGTCACCGCCTACCCGGATATCGAAGCGGCGCTGAAGGTTCCGGGCATCGACACCAAGCTGTCCGGCTACAGCGCGCTCGCGACGCAGATCAACGGTCAGTCGCAGCACGATCTGGTGCGGGCCGAATCCATCTCGCTGCCACTCACGTTGCTGATCCTGGTGCTGGTGTTCGGCGGCCTGGTCGCGGCATCGCTGCCGGTGGCGGTCGGCGTGCTCGCGGTGCTCGGCGCGATGGGCACGATCCGGGTGCTCACCGAATTCACCGAGGTGAGCACGTTCGCGGTGAACATCGCCTCGCTGCTCGGGCTCGGCATGGCGATCGACTACGGGTTGTTCCTGGTGACCCGCTTCCGCGAGGAGCTGGCGGGCGGGCGCGACGTCGAGTCCGCTATCGAACGCACCTGCGCCACCGCCGGCCGAACCGTCGCCTTCTCCGCGCTACTGCTGATCTGCGCGTTCGCGGGCACTTTCGTGTTCCCGCAGGCTGTGCTGCGGTCGCTGGGTTTCGGCGCGATCGCCGCGGTCGCGCTCGCCGCCGGACTCTCACTGACCGTGTTGCCCGCCATGCTCGCGCTGTTCGGGGCGCGCATCGGCAAGGCGGGCACCAAGGATCGGACCGAGCAGTTCTGGGGTCGCGTGGTGGATTCGGTGCTGCGCAGGCCGGGGCTGGTCACCGTCGTGGTCGGTGTGGTGCTGGTGCTGCTCGCTTTGCCGCTCACCGGTGCGAAGCTCGGTGATATCGACCATCGTGCGTTGCCTGCGGGCAACGAAATGCGCACCACCGTAGAGGAACTCACCGCCGGGTTCCCCGCGGCGAGCAGCGGTGTCACCGCGGTGCTGCAGGGGATCGATGGTCCGCCACAGTCGGCGGCGGTCGATGCCGCGAGCTCCGCTCTCGGTCATGTTGATGGCGTCCGGCAGGTGCTCCAGGTGGGCCGGGCCGATGACTTCGTCGTCTTCCATGCGTTCCTGACCAACACCGATCGCAGCGAAAACGCCTCGGCCACAGTGAAAGACATCCGCGCTCTCACTCCCCCCGACGGTACGGTCCTGCGGATCGGCGGCGATACCGCGGCCACCGTCGACAGTGTCCACTCCATCGTTCGCGCCATGCCCTGGATGATCCTCGTCATGATCACCGCGACCGTCCTACTGCTTTTCGCGGCGTTCCGATCGATCGTGTTGCCGCTCAAGGCAGTGCTGATGGCCTTCCTCAGCCTCGCCGCCACCTTCGGCGTGCTCACCTGGATCTTCAACGACGGCCACCTGGCAGGCGTGCTCGGCATCAGCCCCGGCCCACTCGCCGCGGGCATGCTCGTCCTGATCATCGCCGTGGTCTTCGGCCTCTCCACCGATTACGAGGTCTTCCTCCTGTCCCGCATGGTCGAAGCCCACAACTCCGGTGCCGACACGGCCGGCGCGGTCCGCATCGGCACCCTGAAAACCGCCCGCGTAATCACCGCTGCCGCCACCCTTCTGGTCATAGTCACCGGCGCCTTCACCCTCTCTCCCTTGACCCCGATGCGCTTCCTCGGCCTAGGAATGATCATCGCCCTGCTGATCGACGCCACCCTCGTCCGCATGCTGCTGGTCCCCGCCCTCGTCAAACTCATGGGCCCCGCCAACTGGTGGAACCCGTTCGCCCGCGACCGCCACATCCCCGCCACCGTCGAACAAGTCGAGGAACCAGCCCGGATTCTGTGAATGTGCTGGCTTGTGCGTCAGTCGAATACCGGATAACTCGCTTGAAATGCCAACCGGCGGTCGGCGTCCGCGGCAATCCGGCCGAGTTCATCGTCCAGCGTCATGAAGGCTTCCCACGACTGCTGCCCGGCAACGGCGGCGAGCCGATCCACTAACCGCTGCTCGAGATCCGCCACCCGTTTCGCCTTCCATACTTTGTCGGCCACGCTGACCAGCAGATCCTCGATCTCGATGTCGGTCGACTGCCACGACGCGTGCGTCCACGCGAACCGGGCCAAGCCCGGGTCGACGCCGTGGTCCAGCAGCAGTTGGTAACCCGTCTGCTCATGGGCAGAGCCGGGGCCGGACAGCTCCGCCACATGCACCACCTTCCCGACATCGTGCGTGGCCGCACCGAACAACACGGCCACCCGATCGAATGACACCGCCGGATAGCGACTCTCGACCCATGCCACCAGCTGCCATGCGACGTCATGTACGGCGCGAAGATGCGCGGCCAGCCGCGGCGGCGCCGCGAGTTCCACCAGGAGGTCCGCCGCCGCGTCGGGCAACGGCCGCAAGGCCGGATCCGCTGAATCGGTCAGCGCTCGGTGCAGCATCACGGAATTCACTGGCGCACAGTAGCCGTCGGACCGAGTGCAAGAAAAGCATCTGGAACATCGGTGAATATCTTGTTTGCAGAATAATTTTCATACCGATCGGTCGCCACGCCGCGGCGAAGATTGCAATACCTCCGCGCACTCCCCAGGCTTAGCTCCCATGTCCGCCGCCTGCCCCTCCTGCTCCTGGCCATCGCCGATGCTTGTCTCTTCGCATGGGGCGGTGCGCTATTTGCGCTGCGTGTGTGGCAGATTCCTGGTTTCGCACGGTGGCGGGGTGAATCTGGTGACCGGCCGGAGTGCGTGCAGCCCGCCCAAGGTGGCCGAGCACCTCGAGCTGATTCCGTTGCCCGAGGGGTGAAGTCGCACTCACACGCCGTGCCGACGTTCGGCCGATACCAATTCGCTGACCCTCGCCTCATTTTCGGCGGAGAACGGGTTCCGGTAGGCCTCGACCGCTAGGCGGGTCTCCTCGGTGACCAGGTCGAAGTTGATCTGTGCTGCCGCGAAAGCGCCCGCCGCAGCGGCACCGCCGACCTGAGCGGACAGATCGGTGACGTTGCCGGCGACCCACACGCCGGGCACCTCGGCGCGACCGGTCGGGTCGGCCGGAATGTGCTCGCCGAGACCCGACATGTGCTGTTCCGGCCGTAGTCCAAGTCCGGCAAGGAAATCGGTGCGCGCCACCATTCGGCTCATGACCGCCACCGCTTCACGGCGGACCACCGTGTCATCGCTCAGGCGCACGCCGGTCAGCCGGTGTTCGGTGATCTCCAACGCGGCCACTTCGCCTTTCACCACGGTGATGCCGCGGGCGGCGAGCTGCTCGAACTCGTCCTGCGTCGGCGACGGCATGGTGTGCAGGAAGAGTGTGATGTCGTCGCTCCACTGACGGAACAGCAAGGCCTGGTGCACCGACATCGGCCCGGTGCCGAGCACACCGATGGCCTGGTCGCGCACCTCCCAGCCGTGGCAGTACGGACAGTGCAGGACGTCGCGTCCCCAGCGATCCCGCAGGCCCGGTATTTCCGGTAGCTCGTCGACCAGACCGGTGGTCACCAAGAGTCGCCGCGCGTCGACCGTCCGTCCGTCCGACAGTGTGACCGCGAATCCGTCGTCGGCGCGGGACACGGTCTCGACTTCGCCGGAAACCACATGCCCGCCATATCCGCGCACCTCCGCGCGACCGAGTTCCAGCAACTCGACCGGCGACATTCCCTCCCGGCCGAGCAGTCCGTGCACGCCCGAGGCCGGCGCGTTGCGCGGCGCACCCGCGTCGATCACCAGCACCGACCGCCGGGCCCGTCCGAGCATCAGCGCACCGCTCAGCCCGGCCGCGCCGCCGCCGACCACCACCACGTCATAGCTGTTTTTCAGCTGTTCAGTCACCATGACCACCTCCGCGACCACCATGCGATTAAACCAGGCATATACGCAATGTTTGTTGCCGATCTGGCAAGATGCATGCATGGACGACGATCTCGATCAGGCGCTCGACGCGGTCGGGCCACGCCTGCGCGCGCTGCGCCGGCAGCGCGAAACCACCCTGGCCGCCCTGTCGGCAGCCACCGGCATCTCGGTGAGCACCCTGTCTCGCCTGGAATCCGGCGGCCGCCGCCCGACCCTCGAGCAACTGCTCCCGCTGGCCCGGGCGCACGGCGTCACGCTCGACGAACTCGTCGACGCCCCGCAAACCGGCGACCCGCGTATCCACCTGCGCCCGATGACCGCCCACGGCATGACCATCCTGCCGCTCACGCGCCGAGCGGGCGGTATCCAAGCCTTCAAGATGGTGCTTCCGGCCGACTCCAGCCGCAAGGATCCGTCGCCGCAAACCCACGAGGGCTATGAGTGGCTGTACGTCCTCAACGGCAAGCTACGGCTCGTGCTCGGCGAACGCGACATAGTGCTCAACCCCGGCGAGGCCGCCGAATTCGACACCAGGGTCCCGCACTGGTTCGGCGCCGCCACCAACGAATCCGCCGAGTTCCTCAGCCTTTTCGGCAAACAGGGCGAACGCGCACACCTACGCGCCCGCCCCAAATCCCCCGAAAAATAAGTCGAGTTCGCCCCCGCGGCTCGGTACCATCCTTGCCATGGAGTGATGACCGATACCGCGTGCGCCCGCCGTATCCCGCTACCCCACTGAGGGTTTCAGCGCCCGGCGGTGCTGCCCGTATCCGTCATCACTCCTGCGACCTAGGACCCGCATGCCCGACGACACCTTCCTCCAGCACGTCACCGACCGGTTGGCCGCCCTCCCCGGCGTCCAAGCCGTCACCCTCGGCGGCTCACGCGCCCAAGGCACCCACACCCCCGGCAGCGACTGGGACCTCGCCATCTACTACCGAGCAACCTTCGACCCCAACGAACTCCGCGAATTCGACTGGCCCGGTGAGGTTTCCGACGTCGGCGGCTGGGGCGGCGGCGTCTTCAACGGTGGCGCCTGGTTCACCATCGACGACCGCCAGGTCGACGTGCACTATCGCGATCTCGACGTGGTCGAACACGAACTCGCCGAAGCCGAGCAAGGGCGATTCCATTGGGAACCACTGATGTTTCATCTGGCCGGCATCCCCAGCTACCTGGTCGTCGCCGAACTCGCCATCAACCAGGTCCTACACGGCACCCTCCCCCGTCCCACCTACCCCCGGGCGCTGCGCACGGCAGCGCCGCCGATATGGCAGAACCGTGCCTCGATGACGTTGCAGTACGCCAAGAACGCCTACGTCAAGCGCGGTCAGGCCGCCGAAGTAGCGGCAACGGTGGTCATCGCCGCAATGCAGACCGCGCACGCGCTGCTGGCTGCCCGTGGCGAATGGACCACCAACGAAAAGCGGCTCCTGCAACAAGCCGGACTCCGTGACATCGACGCCATTGTCGCCGGACTCGACTCAAATCCGAAGTCGCTGGCTCAGGCCATCATCGAGGCAGAGGCACTGCTCGACGGCGCGATGAACTGAGGCCGTGCGCACGCTCCTCGGCGGGGCGGCCGAGGAGCGTGCCGTGCCGACCGTCAGTTCGGTCGCAGGCGACTTTGCAATCGCGGACTGTGGTGTCCATATCCCGGTTGATTGAGTACGGCGGCAACGAAATCGGCGTGTATCAGTCGCCGTCCGAGTCGCGCTTCGAGGCAACCGACGCACAGAATGCTGTCTGCCGAAGCCGCAGCGCACTTCCACACGACGTCGTGCACCGTGTACCACTCATCGGGACCGTCAATGGGCGCGGTCGCCAATCCGCATTCATGGCAGGGAAATTCGTCGCGCTCGAAATGGCTTGTGTCGACGGGTCGATCGCCGATGCTGTTCAACCACATCAGCAATCGACGCATCGTATCCGAAATATTCTGCGCGACCGAACTAAGCGCGGCGCTGCACGCTGCCCTTCTTGATGCACGAGGTACACACCTTCATTCGTACGGGCGCACCGTCTTTCACGGCTCGGACAGGTTGAATATTCGGATTGAACCGGCGACTCGTCCGCCCCTTCACGTACCGTCGCTGCGCACGTCGGCCGGCTCGCGCCACCTGCTTTCCGAAGCTCGGCTTCTTACCGCAGACGTCACACTGGGCGGACATCGTCTCTCCTGTTCCCCGAAGGCATTGCCGTCGGCATCGGTGGTCGGTTGCATTGTTGGTGATCACCTCTAACCGTGCGCTGCGGTCGAGTTCACTGAGTTATCGATATGTGGGGCACTGACCAGCACCAATGGTGCTCGTCGGCGCATCCGCGAGCCGCCGGATCGATGCGGATCGCACGGCATCGCGTGCAGATCGCACTGCCTCAGATCCATCCGCGGTCGGCGGCGACGCGGATCGTTTCGATGCGGTTGCGCGCCCCCACCTTGCGATTGATGGCGGCCAGGTTGTTGCGTATCGTGCCGGGCGAAAGATGCAGCGCCACAGCGATTTCGTCGGGTGTGCGCCCGCGTGCGGCCAGCCGGAGGATGTCGACGTCGCGGGCACTGAGCGGATTGTCCGGTCCATCCAGTGCCTCGGTGACCGCCTGCGGGTCCAATACCCGGTCGCCGTGCGCGACTCGGCGCACGGTGGCGGTCAGCGCGTCGATCGACGCGCCCTTACTCAAGAACCCTTCCACCTGTGCGGCCAGCGCGGACCTGAGCACGTCGGGGCGGTTCGGGGTCGTCACGACGATCACGCGACAGTCGGGCAGCACCGACTTCAATCGCGCCGCGGCCGAAACCCCATCCAGCCCCGCGAGTTCCGCGTCCAGCAGCGCCACGTTCGGCCGGGTGCGCCGCGCACTCGCCACCACCTCGGTGCCCAACGCGACTTGCGAAACGACCTGCATTCCCGGCTCGCCGGACAGTACAGCGGCCACCGCCTCGCGGGGCAGCCGTTGGCCCCCGGCGATCAGCACTCGAATCATGAGCGTATTCCTTGTCGGCCAATGCCGAATACACTGCGTCCGTTGATATCACGCGGCCACCCGGGCTACCCGAGCCGATCCGCCCGGGACTCGGCACCGGTTGCCGGACAGCAGGAAGTAGCGACGGGCAGGCCAGGCCACGTAGATCAACTGCGCACAGGAGCAGGAGAGGTACAACCAACATCCCAGGCCATCGGGAGCAGCCGTCGGCAAACCGACCAGAGCACGCTTCAGCGGCTCACGGTGTCAGTGCCGGAACGACGACTCCTAAGCGTTTGGGATAGGTCATCACCTCAGAACTCGATGGAAGCCGGGCGCGGTACGCGGCCCCGCGAACGCCACCGTACGACCGGTCCCCGCTGCGCGCCAATCTATTTTCCGCTCAGCTGCTCGATGATCATGTCGCGGAACCGTTGCACCGCGCTGGACAGACATCAGCGACGTTTACCTAGGCAACCACCCCACTAACAGGCTGGAACCCGGCCTCCACACGACGGCTACCTCGGCGAATTCCTCATGCGAACCAAGACCGTCCTGCGCTGACGGTCGCCCCACCCCGTCGCACGACTGATGGTCGCCCGCGCGATCTCGAGGTCGGTCGCCGCCGCCCCCGTCCACGAATTCGAAAAGCTCGACCGGTCCTGGTGCCGCGCCGAGATGGCGGAAGCGTTCGCCACCGTCGTCGGCCCGGAGCGCGCGGAGGCGCTCACCTATCGGGTGCTGGACCTGATGCCGCTGGAACCCATCGACCGACGAACAACCCTGCACGCCCTGCTCACCGAACTGCCCAAGCTGCCGGAGACCCTCATACCGCTGGTCCGTGAACCGGCTCCGCTCTACTTCGGCGTCCCCGAATTGCCCGACCTGCGCGCGGTCGCGACGATGCTCAATCTGACACCGGCGGAACTCGACTGGTTCGCCGACCTCGGCGGCTGGCTGCGCACTGCGCGAGAACCTCTGTCGCACTACCGATATCGGCACGTACCCAAATCCAACGGCGCCGCCAACGCCTACTTGCCATGGCCGACCAAATCTGTTGGGACTGAACCGATCCCGTCATCCTGGCGCACCACCTCGACGCCGCAATGCAAACAGCCCACGCGGTCCTAGCCGCCCGCGGCGAATGGACCATCAACGAAAAGCGAATGCTGGACCGAGCAGGCCTACGCGACCTCGACCCGATCATCACCGGACTCACCCAAGACCCGAAGTCCCTGGCGCAGTCGATCACCGAGGCCGAATCACTCTTGAACCGTCACTGACCGTAAGAGAACCGAAGGTCGGCGAAGAGTAGTTGATTGAGGCGGCGGCGGAGGTGGCCGGTTTTGCTTTGATCCGGGGGTTCATCGGGGGTGAGCAACGTGAATTTCAGTGAGGTGTCACCGCGCTCGACGGCCGTCAGCTCGAAGTGCACTTGGTCATTGGGTCTGCTCGGCCACAGTGACGACCATACGACCGTGCTGGGTTTCTCGGCCGCCAGAACTCTGGGTTCGACTTCGTCGGACAGCAGTGCGAGCCACGCCCGCGCCTGCGGCCGCCGCGGCTCCGTCAGCGACTCCCACACGACGAACGGCGGCGCGGGCAGTCGTCGCGCCCTCGAACCGATCTCGATCATGCGAACAGCGTAGACGCGTGACCCGATAGGGATATGGACGCTCTCTGACGAATCCACATTCAGTGGCACATGGTGGCGGCGAACGTCGAGAAGCGCCCGCCGTGGTGGGCCACTGAATGTGGATTCGAATGGGGGTTACTGTTCGGGGGCGAGGATTTCGCCGGATTCTGCCGCTCGGACGAGGATCGCTTCGATGGGGCAGGATTCGGCGGCGTCGATGAGGAGGTCGTCCGGGGGGACGACTTCTGTTATCGGGCTGGAGCGGCCGTCGACGAGGGTGAAGTGGTCGGGGGCGAGGCCGGTGCACATGCCTGAGCCGAGGCAGGTGCTCCGGTCGACCTCGATCCGCCACTGTTGCTCTGCCATACCAGTTTTCCCCTTACCAGCTCACTGGAAGTGCCTTCGGCCCGCGTACCAGCAAGCCGGTCTTCCACGGTACTTCCTCGAACGGGACCGCGAGGTGCAGCGTCGGGAAGCGTTGCAGCAGTGAGCCTAACGCGACCTGCAGCTCTAGTCTGGCGAGTTGGGCGCCTAAGCAGTGGTGCACGCCGTGACCGAACGCCATGTGCGGGTTGTTGATTCGGGTGAGGTCCAGTTCTTCGGAGTCCTCGAAGACGCTCTCGTCGCGGTTGGCGGCCTGAGTGTTCACGATGACCGACTCTCCGGCCCGCACGGTGACACCGCTGAGTGCGACGTCCTCGGTCGCCACCCGGGCGAAGGAACCACCGGAGCCGAGCTGGACGTAGCGCAGCAGTTCCTCGATCGCACCGGGCACCAAATCCGGCCTGCCGCACAGCAGTTCCCAGTGCCGCGGCTCGCTGAGCAGGACGTAGGTGAAGTTCGCGATCTGGTTGGCCGTGGTTTCGTGGCCCGCGATCAGCAGGCCGATCCCCATATTGACCAGTTCGTCTTCAGTGAGCCGGTCGTCGTTGTCGCGGGCGGCGACCAGCGCGCCGAGCAGATCGTCGCTCGGCTGCTTTCTGCGCTGCGCGACGACCTCGGCGAGATAGGCCTCGAGGGCCGCGCGCGCGTCATCGATCTGCGCGGTGGTGTGCGCGGTGGTGGACAGCACGGTGTCGGAGAAGTCGCGGAACCGGTGCTGGTCGTGGGTGGGCACGCCGAGCATCTCGCAGATCACCGTGACCGGCAGCGGCAAGGCCAGGCTCTGCACCAAATCGGCTACGGGACCGGCGGATTCGATCTCGTCCAGCCGTTCGTTCACGATCTCCTGTGCGCGCGGACGCAGTTCTTCGACGCGGCGGCTGGTGAACGCCTTGGCGACCAGCTTGCGCAGCCTGCTGTGCTCGGGTGCGTCCATGCTGAGCAGCGAGTTCTGCCGCGACGGGTTGGGCGTGGTGCGCGGGATGTCTTCGCGGTCCACCGTCACGGCGCGACTGAATCGCGGGTCGGCGAGCACCAGTTTGGCGTCCGCGTAGCGGGTGACCAACCAGCCCGCGTCGCCGTAGGGCAACTGGACACGCGAGACGGGTTCTTCGCGACGCAGCTTGGCAAAGAGCGGGTCCATGTCTAGGCGGATGGGTTCACCGAAAGGGTATTGGCGCACCTCAGTTTTCACGGTCATGCGGGTCTCCCTTGGCCGACGCCGACTGGCGCGGTAGCGATGTAAGCAATTGCTTACACAACCTCATGTTAGGGAGGTCACATTGCTCCGTCAACGGTCGGATTCCGTTACGGCGGCGGGAAATTCACGTCCGTCCTGGCCAAAAGCAGTTGGGCGGCGCGCAGCACATGACCGGCAACCGCCGCCGGGTCCGCGCTGGCCAGCGGCTCTCTGCGGTGCACGGAGCGCAGCAGTCCGATGCCGAGCAACCAGGCGAGCAGCAGGTCGGCACACAGCTCGCTATCGGGGCCGTCGCCGAGCGAGGACATCGCGCGCACGTACTCGTCGCCCAGCTCGCGGCGAATCGCCGACGTCCCCTCATCGTGTCCGGGTGAGCGCAGCGCGGCCTGTAGCCAATACTCTTGCGCCGCCGGGCCGGTCGGCTCGAGCATGCCCGCGAGCAGCCTGCTCAGCAGTCCCTCGACCGGTCCGTCCGCGAGCCTGCGGCGCCCCTGGTCCGCGATCGCCGCCCGGAACAGCTCGTCCTTGTTGCCGAAATACCGGAACAGCAACGCCTGATTCACCCCGGCGCGCGCCGCGATGTCGCGCACCGTGGCGCGCGCATACCCCCGCTCGGCGAACAGCTCCTGCGCCGCCGCCAGGATCGCGGCGCTGGTGGCGGCCGAATCCTTTTTCCGGCTGACCGTTTCGTTCTCGCTGGACATGCATCCTCCGGTTGCCAAATCTGCGGAAGAGCAGCGTAAAGCAGGCAACCGATCCTTCGCTGACACCAGCCGTGGCACCGACCGGGCGGTCCACAACTGCCGTCAAGGATTGTCTACTTCGACTATTTTCGCGAGGGCTTCACGCACCGAGTGCCCTGGCCAGGTGCGGCCAGGAGTCGTGCAGGTCCGTTTCGAACTGTCCCCAGGTGTGCGCGCCCTCGGGCCGGTTGACGTGCACCGCGGGCAGGCCGAGCTGATCGAGCCTGCCCGCGAAGGCCGCCGTGCAGGCGCTGGCGATGGCCTCGATCGGCGGAAAGGCCAGTCCCCCTTCGTCGATCGCGCCGGGCGTACCGGTGGCGGCGGACAGGTAGATCGTCTTCCCGGCCAGCACAGCGGCATTGGCGAACGCGTCGTGCGCCCGCCAGATCGCATCACCCGGCACGCCCCACATGTTCACGGAATTGCCGCCACCGCGCAGCACCTGGGCGCTGACCATCGCCACCCCGAGAGCATCAGCGGTCCACGGACATCCGCTGTACGCGGCCACCGCGCTGTACACCTCGGGCGCCTGGATCGCGAGGTCGACCGCGGACCCGGCACTCATCGACACGCCGGCGATCGCATTCCGTCCGGTACTGCCGAGCCGTGCGTCGAGGACGCCCGGCAGCTCACGGGTGAGGTAGGTCGTCCACCGGTTGCGCCCGACCGCCGGGTCGTCGGCGAGCCAATCGGTGTACAGGCTGTACGCGCCGCCGACCGGCATCACCACGTTGACGTGCTTGTCGGCGAAGAAGTCCCGGACATCGGTGTCGTCCCACCACGAAATACCGTCCTGCCCGCCACCGATCCCGGTGAGCAGATACAGCGTGGGCGCGGGCCCGCCGGCGGCCCGAATCACCCGGTTGGTCACCACCCGATCCATCGAGGGTGAGTAGACATCCATCCGCGACACCGACCCGCCCAACGACTCCTCATCGGCCAACCGGGCCCCGGCCGGAGCCGCCGCAGCCGGACCGACCGAGCAGACCGAAACCATCAACACACCAACGAGTGAAACCAAAAACTTTGCAACCGCCACTATTCCGTTATACCGCTGGCACGGCATGGTAAAACCCGCAGCGGCAGACCAAGATTCGGGTCTTGACAGTGCGGCCGAGCTGTCGTTTCATCTGGCTCACAGGCCCGAGACCAGCCAAGATGACCCCGGCGACGAACGGGTACAGGCGCTGTCGCCGCTGGCGGGACGAGGGGATCGAAAACAGCGGCACGACTTGCCGATTCGGCGATGCCGAGCACTCCAGCGAACATTCAGCACGCGCCAGGAGCTCGCCGGCGATGTGATCGCGGTCGGTGCCGTGAAGATCCTCGGAGCACCCTGCCGCGAGGCGGCCGCTCACAAGAAATTCATTCCTGTCCGATTTCTGCCGGAAATCCACTCGAGGTGGACGCCCAGGTTTGCAGCGCGTATAAGCCGTTCGGTTCCGACGAACGAACGTGCATCGGACGCCAATTCGCATACCACGAAATTTCGCCCGCGCCCGCCACCACCGTCGAAGCACAACCCGTACCGAACTAAACCCCGATGTCGGTGAACAAATCACACACAATCGCCGCGGATATCGTGTCGAAATGCACAAGCCGGCCCGGCCGACGCCGAGGACCGCCCCGATCAGCGGCGACACCAACGCGGCGCGCCGAAGGCCGGACATGGGTTGTCCGTCGAGCCGCCTAGGCGGCGCCACCCACAATCGGCGGGAAAAAGGTAGGCTGACGCGGCGCTAGTGCTGTCGGCTCCCGGCCGGTAGAGCAGTGAGCGGAGAATGGTTTTGCACACATTCCGCTCGCCCGCGTTAACCATGCGGCCAGCGCGCATGGAATGCTGTCCACTGAGTCCGTAATTTTTGCACCATTTCTGTGGACTGAAACATCACTGAGTACAAGGAGAAAATATGACACAGGGCGTCGTCAAGTGGTTCAACGCGGAGAAGGGGTTCGGCTTCATCGCGCAGGACGGCGGCGGTCCCGACGTCTTCGTCCACTACTCGGCTCTCGGCGGGTCCGGGTTCAAGTCCCTCGATGAGGGACAGCGTGTGGAGTTCGAGGTCGGCCAGGGCCAGAAGGGTCCGCAGGCCACGGACGTCCGCGCCATCTGATCAGGCCGGATTGACGCTCCTCCCACTTTTCGGGTGGGAGGGGCACACCTGCTTCAAATACCCCGGGCGATCATGTCCAGCATCCGCTGTCCCATAGCGTCGAGCTGATCGTCCGGCAAGGTACGCAGCGGGCCGTCGATGGCCAGAAACGCCATCCCGTGCACCGCCGACCACACCAAGTACTCCGCGCCCGGCCTACGTTCCGGCGGCAGGTTCCCCACAGCGACCATCTCGTCGAGCGCGTCTGCGAGCAGTTCGATGCCGGATCGACCGGTCGGACCGGCGGCGTCCGGCGAGTCCGTCGCGGTGGTATCCCGGCCGATCGTGAACGCGGTGCGAAACAACCCGGGCTCGGTCCGCGCGAAGCGCAAATAGCCGATGCCGACACCGCGGAAACGCTGCCGCGCGGCCACCGCGGGATCCGCATCGAGCGTGAGACTCGCCTGCTCCGCGGCCATCATGGTCGCCATCTGCGCCAGCGCCGCCGTCGCCACCGCCGAGACCAGCGCATTGCGGTCGGCGAAGTAGGTGTACGCCGCGTTCGGCGCGACACCGGCCTGCCGAGCCGCCTCCCGAAGCACGATCGCATCCGGGCCACCGCCCGCCCGCGCCAGGCGCAGCCCCGCCTCGATCAGCGCCGGTTCCAGCGCACCGTGCCGGTAGGTAGTGCGGCGTGCGGCCTGCGGATTGCGCTCAGTCATGAAACCTCGTCATGTGATTCGCCTCACAGAATCTGTACGGCATCCAGATACGGATTTATGTTCTGTACGCCGTTCAGATTAGTGGAACGGACACATCGACTGAGGAACTACCTATGGACCCCATCAAGCTGTTCACCGCCATCGCGCTGATCTCCCTGCCCACCGTGATGTTCGGCGGCGTCATGGCCCTGCGCCTGCTCACCGCCGAGAAGCTCACCGAATACCAGCGCACCTACTTCCGGGCCGGGCACGCACACGCGGGCGTGCTGCTGGTGATGACCTTGGCGACGCTCGCGATCCTGGCGGACACCGGATTCGGCGACGGCGTGCTGTGGGTCGTGTGCACGCTGCTCGCGCTCGGCGTGATCGCCCAATCCGGCGGCATGTTCCTGAATCTCGCGATCGGCAAGCCGGGCAAGTGGTCGGCCGCGAACACGCTCACCGCCTTCGGCGGCCTGCTGCTCGCTATCGCGATGCTCACCACCGCGTACGGGGTGATCGTCAAATAGCCAGCGGCAGTAGCAGATCGGCGGACTCGAGGTCCAGCAGCGCGCGTTTGGCGGGCAGTCCGCCCGCGTAGCCGGTGAGGGCGCCGCCCGCACCGAGGACTCGATGGCACGGGATCAGGATCAGCAGCGGGTTGCGCGACAGTGCGCCGCCGATCTTGCGGGCGTCCTCGGGGCCACGGCCGAGTGCGCGAGTGAGCGCGCCGTAGGTTGTCGTATCGCCGTAACCCGTTGTGGCTTCCAGGGTTTCCAGGACCTGCCGGTCGAAGGTGCTGATCGCAGACCGGTCCACGGGGACCGTGAACTCCTGCCGGGTGCCCGCCAGGTACCCGTCGATCTCGGCGATCGCGGTGACGAGATAGTCGAGTGCACAGGAATTTTCGGCAGTTGGCGTGCTGGGTGCGTCATCGGTGAACACGACGCGGGTGATACCCACCGAGCTTGCTTCGATGCGGAGGTTGCCGAAGGTCGAGGCGTGAACCGTGTGGGCTGTCGAGGTGTGCATGGTGTGCTCCTGTTCGGCGTTCTTGTCATCAGGTAGACGCCGGCCGAGCCGCAAACGTGAGATCACGGAGAATTGTTGTGCCGGGCTGCTTTCCAGGTGGCGTACTGCTCCGGCAGGCAGACCGCGCACGGCCGATAGCCCGCGCTGATCGCGGTGGCCTCGTCGGCGAAGAACACGCGGTGAGTGCGGTAGGCACCGCGAGCCAGGGCGCGTAAGGCGGACGGACAATCCAGGCGACCGTAGATTCGCCCGCGCCGATGACCGCCGAACCTGCCCGGAGTCGGGCTGAGGTACGGGCGGCCGTCGGCGTCGAGCAGCGTGAAGGTGTTATTGGGCGTCATGCAGGACGAGGCCGAGGGTGTGGCGGATACCGCCGCGAATTCGGCTGACACCGTGGCGAACCGGGGCGCGCGACCAGCCGCGGCTCGACGGGGTCGGCCGGTCACGCGTGGTGAAGATCAGGCCGTGTCCCTGCTCCAGCACGGTGACCGTGGCTTTCGACTGTGCGCGCGGGCGTTGCTCGACGAGCAGGAACTCACCACCCGTATGGTCGACCCCGGCACGGTCCAGTCCGATTACCACCTGCAGTGGGAACACGAGGTCGCCGTAGAGGTCGCGGTGCAGGGCGTTCCAGTCACCTTCGGTGTAGCGCAACAGGATCGGCGTCGGCTTGGACTGACCGGCGGCGTGGCAGGCGTCGAGCCAATCCCCGAAGTCGTCGGGCCACGGTGCCGGATCGCCGAGCCGTTCGGCCCAGGAACGGGCGACTGGCAACAGTTTTCGATAGAACGCTGCCCGCATGGTCATGATCGGCTCGGGCACCGGATCGGCGAAGTATCGGTAGGTGCCCTGCCCGAATCGATAGCGTGCCATGTCGATGGTGGAGCGGAATCTCGCCAGGTCGTCCCACATTTCGGTGAACTCGGCGCATTCGTCGGGCGTCAGGAGCGGGCCGGTCTGGGCGCAACCGTAGGCGTCGATCTCATCGATGAGGTCGGTCCAGGACTGCGCGGCAACTCGATCGGCCAGCGGGGCAAAGGTTTCGGTGTTTCGCATTACGCGGCTTCCAGCGTCAGCAGTGTGGTTTTGGCTTCGATGCCGCCGACGTACTGGCCGATCGTTCCGTCGCTGCGCACCACCCGATGGCACGGAATCACCACGGGCAGCGGGTTGTGCGCGCAGGCCGAGCCGACGGCGCGGACCGCCTTGGGATTGCCGACGGCAGCGGCGACGACGGCGTAGCTTTCGCGCTGCCCGTAGCCGATGTCGCTCAGATGCTCGATCACCTGACGGCGGAACCCACCGGTCAGTTGCAAGTCGAGGGGCAGGTCGAAATGTGTTCGGGCACCGGCGAAGTACTCGTCGATCTCGCGGGCCGCGGCATCCAGGCGCGCGGGTGCGGCGAGCACGCGCGGGCTGACCCGCTCGGACAGTGTGGTCAGGACGGTGTCGTGGTCCTCGTTCGGATAGGCGACGCGGACCAATCCGGCAGGGGTGGCCGCGAGCAACAGTGTGCCGACCGGGGTGTCGATGGTGCGGTAGGCGACGTCGAGCAAGCCCGCGGACTGTGCGTCCTCGGCCAACCGGCGGTGCAGCTGGGCCAGCAGGTCACGGTCGGGGGTCAGGCCGTCGAACAGGCCGTTCGGGTCGCCACGGTCGATGGTGGCCATCATGTTTCATCCTTCGGATAGAGCTTGCGCAGAGTTTTGAGGCCGTCGGCGGCGGCGCGGCGGGCGGCGTCGGTGGAGTTGCCGAGCAGTTCGGCGATCTCGGCGTGTGGCAGGCCTGCCAGATAGTGGTAGGCGACCGCCTGACGTTGCTTGGGCGGCAACGCTTTCAAGGCGGCCCAGAGGTCCGGGTCGTAGTCGGCCGGGCCGGGGGCCGGGGACGGGCGCTCGGGCAGTGTCTCGGCCGGGACGGGAGCGCGGGTGAGCGCGCGGCCGACGTCGATCGCGCGACGGTGCGCGATGGTGACCAACCATGCCTCGATGTTCGCGTCGGCGTCCAGGTCTGGATAGGCGCGCAGGGCGGACAGGAACGTCTCCGACCACGCGTCGGCCGCATCGGTCGGTCCCAGCACCGCCCGGCAGACGCGCAGCACCATCGGGCCGTATTCGGCCACCACTTCCTCGAACGGAGGCAATCTCACACTGGGTAGACGTCCGGGACGTCGGAAACGTGAGATCCGCTGGTCATCGGGTGCCGTCCGCCCGGCGGGACAGCCCACTGGCGCGCAGCACGCGGCGGGCGATACCGGCCCTGATGGATTCGTCGGTGCCGATGACGCGGACGTGGCGACGCGCGCGGGTGATCGCCGTGTAGAGCAGTTCCCTGGTCAGCAGGGTCGACTCCGGTTCGGGCAGGACCACCGAGACGGTGTCGTACTGACTGCCCTGGCTGCGATGGATGGTCATCGCGAACACCGTGACCACGGCGGGGAACTGGGTCGGATGCACCAGGTATGGCTCGCTGCCGCGTTGCAGTGCGGCGCGCAGTGAACCGTCGGGCATCCGCACCACGACGCCGGTGTCGCCGTTGTAGATGCGGGCCTCGTGATCGTTGGCGGTGACGAGCAGCGGCTGGCCGGGATACCAAGGAGCCGAATAGGATTCGGGTCCGGCTCCCCCGGCAGCGGCCCATTCGGCGGCCATCCGGTCCCAGCGCTCGACACCGAACGGGCCCTGGCGGTGCGCGCACAGCAGGCGGTGCGATTCGAGGGCGGTGAGCGCGCCCGCCGCGTCACCGTCGAGGGCAGCGGTGGTCACCTCGCGGGCGGCGCGCACGACATCGGCACGGACACCGGCCATCTCGTCGGGAGCGCTCAGTGAGAGTTCGTCGCCGCCCGCGCGAAGCAGGTCGAGCGCGGTGTCGGCGTCGCCCGCGCGGACCGCGACGGCGAGGTCGGCGATCCGGCCGCCGAAGCGGCGGCCGCGGGTCAGTCGAACGATGCCGCCGCGCAGGCGAGTTCGTTCCAGCGCGGTGAGCGCGGCCGGGTTCTGTTCCGGCGCGGCCGATTCCGGCGAGTCCGCGCCGAGGATCTCGTCGAGCATCGGATTCGGGGTGCCCGCAACGGGTCCCGCGACGAGGTCGGCGAGCACCGCGCCCGCGTCGACCGACGCGAGCTGGTCCGGGTCGCCGACGAGGACCAGCCGGGTGTCGGGGCGCACGGCGGCGAACAGCCTGCTCATCATGGTCAGCGACACCATCGAGGTCTCATCGACGACGATCACGTCGTAAGGGAGCCGGTTGAATTCGTGATATTTGAACCGGGTGGTGCGGCCGCGCTGCCAGCCGAGCAGACGGTGCAGGGTGGCGGCGGTGAGGTCGGGCAGGCCCAGCTCCTCGGCCTGTTCGCGCACGGCCTCCTGGAGTCGCGCGGCGGCCTTACCGGTCGGCGCGGCCAATGCGATGCGCAGCGCGGGCAGTTTCGGATTCGCCTTACGGTGTGCGTCGAGCAGACCGATGATGCGCGCGATGGTGTGCGTCTTGCCGGTGCCGGGGCCGCCCGCGACCACCGTGGTCCAGTGCGTCGCGGCGAGCGCGGCCGCGAGCCGCTGACGGTCGGGGACGCCGCCAACAGGTGCGTCGAACAGCCGATCCAGCTCGCGGCGAATGATATTCACGTCGACCACGGGATGGTGTCCGGACCGCTCAGTGAGGACGCGGCGGACCGTCTGCTCCTGCTGGTAATACCGGTCCAGGTAGAGCAGCGGGCCGGTGTCGTCGCGGCTGCTCGATTCCACCAGCCGCAACGGCTGCAGCGGACCCGCAGGCCCACCGGTCACCAGCGGACTGACCCGCAACGCGCCCACCACCGCCTCGATGTCAGGCCACGGCAGCGTCGCCGGATCGATGCGCTCACCCGTGTCCCAGGTTTCATCCGCATCGATACCGATCTCCCGCATCCGATGCAACTCCAGGCACACCGACCCGGAACGCACCGCCCGCACCGCGAGCGCCGCCGCGAACAACACCTCCTCGGTGTCCTCCCGCCCCAACCTCCCCAACCGAACCGCGACATGCACGTCCGCAGCCGACAGCACCCCCGCCTCGTTGAACGTCCGCAGCAACCCGGTCCCCCGCTGCGCCAACTGAATCGAGGTCATCGCCCCGCCCTCCCGGCCATAAAGCCGCACGCTTCTCGATTCCCCGCACCGGAAATCGCATGCAAAAGCCGGTGCGCGAAATCAGGAACCGTGCGGCGACTCGGGCCGCAGGCGAGCACAGCCCGCGAGGACGTGACGCCGCACGCGTTCTGACCTGCCGCACCGGAAATCGCATGCGAAAGCCGGTGCGGGGAATCAGGAAGCGTGCGGCTGGCGTCGACAGTGGCTGGCGGGGTGGTGGTGATCATCGGGTGGGCTCCCCGGCCAGGAGTTGGGACAGGGCGATGATCAGCGGGGCGGGTGGGTTCCAGTCGAAGACGCCATGGCCGGTGGGGGTTTCGGGGCCGATCATGCCGCGGACGAAGAGGTAGCGGGCGCCGCCGAGGTGACGGGCGGGGTCGTAGTCGGGCAGGCGCCAGCGCAGGTAGCGGTGCAGGGCTACCGCGTAGAGGAGGGCCTGGAGTGGGTAGTGGGAGCGCATCATCTCGGCGGCCATGCGGTCGCGGGTGTAGTGGTCGACGGTGAGGTCACCGGTGCCGAGCCGGTTGGTTTTGTAGTCGACGATCACGAATCTGGTGTCCGCGCCGTCGGTTACGCGCAGGACGGCGTCGATGCTGCCAGTGAGGTAGCCGCGTAGCGGGATGTCGTCGAGGGTCGCCAGGTGGTCGGCGTAGACGAAAAGGTCGTCGTCGGACGGTAAGTGGGTGCGCAGCAGGTCCGCGATCTGCCGCAGCGTCGCGGATTCGGCGCTCGGCGAGTCACCACCGGCCAGCGGGAGCTCGAATTCCAACTCGTTCAAGCGGTCTCGGCTGGAGATGTCGGCGAGCGAGCCGAAACCGAGCGGGGTGCGCAGCGCGGCGAGGACGGCGGTGCTGAGCACGGCCGGGTCGGCCTCGGCCATGAGTTCGCCGATGATCGCGCGGCAGCGGGTGTCCACCTCGGCGGCCAGATCCGGTGCGTCCGTGTCGATCAGCTCGAAGACGCCGTGCACGAGGGTGCCGAACTCCGCGCCGTAGGGCAGCGAATTCATCAACGACGCCGGGCCCGCGAACACCTCCTCCACCTCGGCGACCACCGGGGTGCTCGGCTCGTCGGCCGGACCGCGATTGTTCTCGGCTTCGATCTCCAGCTCGGGTGTGACGGGTCCGTGTGCGGAGGCGGTCAGCGCGGAGTACGAGGTGCGCCGCCACTGCTGGTCCAGCTTGCGGTCGAAGTGTGCGGCGGCGAGCTCGCCGGTGACGGGCGCGGTGCGCACCCGCTGGATCGCGACGTCATCGGCTCCGGCGACGGCGGTCAGCGAGATGGCTTGCGCCGCTCCCCCGGCCCAGGCCGAAAGGAGTCCCGGTGCAACGGCATCCGCGGGCACCGAGGCGCGCGGCGGGACGGTGTCGCCGCCGTCCGGGCGGCCGAGGATCATCCGGTGCAGCGGCGAGGCAGCGGTGGTGATCGCGGGCGCCCACCACGCGACGACCTGGCACATGGCGCGGGTCAGCGCGACGTACAGCAGGCGCAGTTCCTCGCCCGCCTCCTCGGATTCGCTGCGCAACTTGCGTTCCGCGTACCCGGACGCGTCCGGCCCGCCGACATCGAGCACGCGCATGTCGTTGTCGTCGTGGAACAGCAGCGTCGCCGGGTACGGGTTCTTCGCGTTGTCCCAGGCGAAAGGCAAGTAGACGAGGGGGAATTCGAGGCCCTTGCTGGCGTGCACGGTGGCGATCTGCACGGCGGCGGCGTCGCGGTCGAGCCTGCGGCTGCGGTCGGCGACGGTGCCCGACGCGGGATCGCGTACCCGGTCACCCAGCCAGCGGGTGAGCGCGGTCAGCCCGAGTGATTCGGTGAGCGACACCTGATCGAGCAGCTGCGCGACGTGCCGCAGATCGGTGAGCTGTCGCTCGCCGTTCTCGACGGCGAGCAGCCGGTGCGCCAAATCCGCTTCGGCGGAGATCTTCTCGAAGACCGCGGCGAATCCGGCCCGCGCGAACAGCCGGGCGGCATCCCGGAGTTGCGCGCTGACGCGGCCGACCAGATCCGCGCCGCCGCTGTCGATCTCGGCGGCGGTGACGCCGATCAACGGTGTGCACGCCGCCAACCGGACCCGGTCGCCGCGATGCGGCTGTTCCAATGCGCGCAACAGCCACAGCCAGTCGGTGGCACTGCTGGTCGCGAACACGCTGGTGCCGCCCGCCAGCACGGAGGCGACCCCGACGCGATCCAAAGCTGCTCGGACCACATCGATTTGGGACCTCGTCCGCACCAGGACCGCGATATCACCGGGGCTAATCGGACGGTGCGTGACATCCGACGGTTGTCCACCATCGCCATCAGCGCCAGCGCGGTCTCCTCGACCGGAGTCCTGCCCTGGTGCCGGTTCGGCGATCGCCTCGCCGAATGCGGTATTCGGCACGGCCACCGGCGAATTCGGTCCGGCGTGACTCGGTCGCGCGGTGGTGGCCAACGCGACCCCGGACTCCAGGAGCCGGACGATATCGGCGGCGAGGTCGTCGGCGACCTTCGCGCGCATCCGGCCGACCGCGGGGAACCCGGACTTGTTCAACGGCCCCGCACCGGTGCGCGGCAAGCAGCGCATCCGCATCGGCGTCACGAGCTCATCCGGCCCGGACAGCCGCGACCACGGCCGGGTGGCGGCCACCGGGTAGACGGTGATCTCCTTGTGCCCCAAGGCCGCTCCGCCCTGCAGGTGGTCCAGTGCGGCGAGCAGACCGGCGTCGCTGCGCCAGTTGGTGGTGAGTTCTTTACGGGTGTCGGCGTGTGCGACGGCGTCCAGGTAGCTGAGCACCTCGGCGCCGCGGAAGGCGTAGATGGCCTGCTTCGGGTCGCCGACGAGCACCAGGGTGGTGTGGCCGTGGAAGGAGCGGCGCAGGATGTCCCACTGCAGCGGGTCGGTGTCCTGGAACTCGTCGACCAGCGCGACCCGGTAGCGCTCGCGGATGCGGCGGCAGGCGCGGGGACCGTGCTCGCTGTCGGCGAGCACGTCGTGCAGCAGCACCAGCAGGTCGTCGAAGTCGCGCAGACCGGCCAGCCGCTTCCGGCGTTCGGTTTCCGCGCGGACCGCGGTCGCGAAGGCCACCCGTTCCCCGGCCGCGGAGTCGCCCTTCGGCATCAGCACCGCGTGCCGGTCGCGCACGGCGGCCAGCGCGAGTGTGTGCGCCTCCTTCACCGAGAACGGCGGTTCCTTGCGGGCGTACCGGTTCAGGTAGAGGTCGTCGGCGACCGTGCCGATCAGCTCGTCGACGTTCTCGACCAGCCGCGAGCCGGGATCGTGCTCGCCCGCCAAGCCGAGTTCGTCCAGCATCCGCTGGCAGAAGCTGTGGGTGGTCGCGATGGTGCCCGCGTCGAAATCCGAAAGAGCCGTGAGCAATCGGGCCCGCCGACGGCGCACCTCGTCCGAATCCGCATGGGCCAGATAGCGAATCAGGTCATCGGTGTGGACGCGGGCCAGGTCGGGATCCGCGAGCCCCGCGGCGACCACGACGAACCGGTCCCGGGTGCGCTCACGCAACTCCTGTGTGGCCGCACGACTGAACGTCACCAACAGCAACTCGGAGACATCGATCCCGGCTTCGGCGACATACCGCACCGCCAACCCGACGATCGCGTGCGTCTTACCGGTTCCCGCACTCGCCTCCAGCACGGTCGTCCCGGTGGGCAGCGGACCGTACGGCTCGAAGCTGTCGGGTGCGTCGAATTCGGGCACCACGAACGAGGTGTCTTGCACGGTCACGCGAACACCCGCCTTTCGACCCGCCGAAACCGCCATTCTGCCGTTCCGACGCACGCGGCTGTGCCACCGACACGCGTGACGGTCGCCGCAGCAGCCGCCGAATCGCCGAGATTCACGGTTGCCCCTGACTCTCGGCGCTCAGCAACGGCACCCACATGCGGCGGGCCAGCGCGCCGAAACGGGTGGTCTCCCCCGGTTCGCCAGGCGGTGCCGGAATCTCCATGAGGTGTTCGAGGCGCGGAGCCGGGCCCCAGACGTAGCGCAGGTGGCGGTCGGTGTGGTCGCCGAACGCGCCCGGTCCGTTCGGACCACCGTTGAATTCGCGTTCGGCGGCGACTATCGCCTCGTCGACATTGGCACCGCGGAAGCGACGTTCGGCGTAGGCCGCTGTCGCGCCGGGGGTGATCGGCAGTGGCTCGGTCAGTCCGGCATCGCGCAGAGCGACGAGCTCGCGCAGGATCGTCCGTGCCGCAGGCATGTCCGGCGCGGTGATCTCGGAACGCCATGCGGGACGGCCGAATTGGCCACGACCGGTGGTGACCGCGCGCCACGAGCGGTCCTCGGTCACCGCGAGCGCCAGCAGCGACACCCACGCGGCGATCCGGTGTTTCGGGGCGAGCCGGGAGAACGTGGTGCGGACCAGCGTTTCGCCGCGCACCTCGGGCACCGTCCCGGTGAGCCTGCGCCCGTTGCCGAGATCCACCGCGACGTCGACGGCGCGCGGCGCACCCTCGTAGTCGCCCTGCGACGCGCGAACCAGCTTGTCCACGGTGTGCTCGACCTCGTCGAGCACCGCGGCGCCGAAACCGAAGGGCGGCAACGTGCCACGCCGCCACTCGGCGGCACGAAGCCCGGCCGGGTCGGCGCCGGTCAGGCGAGCGGCCAGCAGGCGTTCGCCCAGTTCCCATTTCGCCAGGCCGTCGAGTTCGATGGGCAGTCGATCGGCGATGTCCTCTTCGTGTTCGGGAACGCGCAGTCCGAGCCGCTGCCACAGGAAGGCGCGGATCGGGTGCTCGACGAACGAAATCAGATCGGCGAGCGCCACATCCGCGAGTTCCGGCGCCGGCAATGGCTCCGGCAGGAACGCGGGTCGCGGCACGGCGGGCTGCCCGGCGGACACGGCACCCGCGAGCGCGACCGTGTCGAAGCTGAACGGCCGCTCGGCCCGGAAGTTGCGACGGTCGAAGGCCTGCAACGGATGCCGGGTCACCACCGAATCCAGGCCGGTCGCACCGACATGGGCCCGCAGCGCGTCGAGCAACTCCGCCACCGGAATGGCGGGCGGCCGGTGCGCACCGGTGACCGGGTCGGCACCGGTGTGGAACACCAGCAGCTTGTCTTCGGCCGCGAGGATCGCGTCGAGCAGCAGCTGCCGGTCCTCGCTGCGCGGATCCCGTTCGCCGAGTAGCGGATTGCGGGCGAGCACGTCGTCGCCGTCCACGCCGCTGGTGCGCGGGAACACGTCGTCGTCGAGGCCGAGCAGCACCACCACGCGATGCGGCACCGACCGCATCGGCACCATGGTGCACACGGTCAGCTCGCCGGTGCGGAAGTTGGCGCGGGTCGGCGCGGCCGCCAGCCGGGAGTGCAGCAGCACCCCGACGTCGGCGAGCCGCAGCGGCACATCGCCCGCGTGCTCGGTGGCGGCGGCCAGTTCCTGCCGGGCCTCGGTGCGCACCCATGCCTGTGAATCCGGTACGTCCGTAAGCAGATCCAGCGCACGGCCGAGCACCGTCGCCCATTCGTGCGCGGGACGCGGGCCGCGCAGATCGCGCAGGCAGACCGCGAGCCGGTCGATGAATTCGGCGAACCGGCCCGCCAGATCGACGTCGTTGCTGTCCACATCGTCCAGCGGCAATGCGAGATCCAGCCAGTCGTCGGAGGTTTCGCCCGCGGTGACGCCGAGCAGAATCCGATCCACCGCGGCGTTGAGCGTGTTCTGCGCGAAGTCGGCCAGCCCGAACGCCTGTCGCTGCCGCTGGCCGATCCCCCATCGCGCGCCGGCCTCGGCGGCCCATTCGCGCAGCCGCTCGATATCGTCGTCGTCGAATCCGCAACGCCGCCGGACCGTTTCGGCCGCCGCCAGATCGAGCACCTGCGTCACGGTGACCCGGCCGTCGGCCAGCTCGAGCAGCACACCGATCACCGCCAGCAGCGGATTGGTGACCCCACGGCCCCGGTCGGCCAGCCGCACCCGCAGGCGATGGGCCGGGTGGCCCGAATCCGGTGCCGGCTCAACGGCTCCCGGTACCCGCTGCCCGAATGCCGCGCGCACCAGCGGCGCGTACGCCTCCACCTCGGGACACATGACCAGCACGTCCCTCGGCTCCAGCGTGTCGTCCGCGGCGAACAACCCGAGCAGGCATTCGCGCAGCACCTCGACCTGTCGCGCGGGTCCGTGGCAGGCGTGCACCTGCACGGTGCCGTCGCCGGCCCGCACCGCGGCCGGCGGCCACCGATCGTCGCGGATGCCCGCCTGCAACGCGCCGAGCAGCGTCGTATCACCGTCCGGCACAAGATCATCCGAAGCCGGATAGTAGGTCTCGGCGGACTCGCCCAGCCGCTGCTGCAGTTCCCGGACATCGCGCGCGAGACCGGCCAGCAGCGGGTGACGCACGACACTCCCGCTGAGATCCGCAGCACGCGAACCGGCCGCGGGGCTCCCGGCCAGCTCGGTCCACAGCACCGGACTCGGATGCGGCAGCCACAGATGGATCTCGCGGGTCTCGGCCAACGCCGACAGCACGGCGAGCTGATCGGTCGACATTCTGGTCGAGCCGAACACCGAAAACCGCGCCGGAAATGGAACAAGTTCAGCGTCCGCCCGCAGCCGCGCGCACGCGCCGTCGAGCCGCTCCGCCGGACTCGGCGCACCCACCTCGGCGCGCAGCCGCCGCCACAGTTCCGGCTGCCACCGCAGATCATCGGGCACCGGATTTCCCGCGCCGTCGGTGTCCGAACCCGCCGCCCATTCGAGGATCAACCCGGGCCGTTGCGCCGCATAACTGTCGAACAACGAGGCCAGATGGGCGGCCGTCGCATACCGGCGACCGATCCGATAGTCGGGTCGGGCCGGGTCCTGTACGCCGAGATGCCGGGCGAGCACCGCACACCACGGTTCACCGAGTGCGGCGTCGATCACCCGCAGCAGCGTCCACACGACACGTTCGACAGCCCACGGATCATCCTCGGGCCGAACCCCACTCGCCGCCGCCAATGCCGTCGCGACCAGCGCGGACGGCGACGGGAACTGGATATTCGCCGCGACGCCGTCAGTCGAGGCCGCATCGAACGACGCGGAAAACGCCACGGCCCCCGACACTCCGAGCACCGACGACAACCGCTGCGTCAACCACCGCTCCACCCCCTTGGCGGGCACCGCGACCACCTCCGCCGTGAACGGGTCCGGCAGTGGCGTGCGCAACAGACCGGCCAGTCCGTCCGCCAGGACATCGGCGCGTTCGGCACGGTGAATGTGCAGCGGCATCTGCGCCTCTCGGTCGGTGGAGTATCGGACGGCGCTGGAGTTCGCGGCTCCCTGATCGCTCGGGCGCGCCTCGGCCTTCGTGCACGTTTATACGCGCAGCGACTCCCGAGCGACTTCGCCACCCCGAAGCAGGTCCGAACGGACCTCATAGTGTTACCTGTGTGACTGGAGTGAAATGAGCCACACAAGAACACATTCCTACGCCGTGTCCGCTCGGATCCGAGCGCCCGATGTGCAACAGTGCTGAACCGGGGAGGACGAGAGAGCTGCACCGAAAGGCTGGTTCGCGTTCATGATTGCGATGGTGATTCCCCTGGTTCCACGAGGCGGGTTCACAGTCCGCCGCGTAGGAGATCGTTGGGAGCTCGTCAACTCGCGAGGCTACGGCCGTACCGTCGTCCTACATTCCTGGCCGCGTGATCAGCACACCGAGGCGTTCGAGCATTGCTATCGCCTCAATGGGCGCACGGTAGAGGAATTACAGGCCGCGTTCCGCTGAATGGGGCGGTGGTGGCCGAAACCCGCTGGGACGCAAGCGCGCAACATCGTCTAGCACACGCCGGTCCTGAGCTCAAGACGTGCGTCGAGCTCGCCGATGTGCGATCGTGTTGCCTCGTGCGTCATCCCTCGCCCGCCACCCGTTCCGTTCCCCGCGTGGCCGCATCCGCCTGTGTCCTCGCCGCTGCGGCGATCCTCATCCCCAGCGCGCCAACTCTGCTGCCCAGCGCGGCCGCCGTGCCCGTCGCGCACACCAGTGGGTGCCTGGCCGGTTTCGACTGCGATATGAGCAGTCGGATCGCCGCGGTCGACAAGTACCTGACCGGTCGCCCCGGCGTCACCGGTTACGTTGTGCGCGACCGGGTCTCCGGTGGCGTGTACGCGAATGCCAACGCGGAGAACAAGGTCTGGACCGCGTCCACGATCAAGCTGGCCATCGCCGAGGATCTGCTGAACCGGGCCAGGGTCGGCGCGATCAACCTGACGCCGGAAGATCGCGGCACGATGGAGTCGATGCTCGCGACGTCGAACGACGGCGCGGCCGACATCCTGTGGACCAAGTACTCGGGCATCGATCGGATGGCGTTCAACAACGCGTTCCGCGCGAACGGCATGGCCACCCTCGACCCGCAGCCGACCAACACCGCACTGTTCCCGGACTGGTCGTTCCAGAAGTGCACCGCCGCCGATCTGGATCGGTTGATGGACAACGTCCTCAACCGCATGCACCCCGACGACCGCAACTACCTGCTGGACCGGATGCGCGCGGTGGACAGCAACCAGCACTGGGGCGTGTGGGGCGCGGGCGCGGCGATGCGGCCCGGCCTGAAGAACGGCTGGTCCCAGGAGCAGGGCGGCTGGGTGGTCAACTCCGTCGGGTTCGCGGGACCCGGCGAGCGCTACACCCTGGCCATCATGACCGCGCTCGGCGACAGCGGCGGCTTCACCGAGGGCTCGGACACCGACACCAAAGTGGCCGAGATGTTGTTCGCCGGTCGCTGACCGGCACCGAACCCGCTACGCACACAACGGGTTCAGGCGGAGCGCCGCCGCAGCACCATCGGCGCTCCGTCCCTCGGGAACGGAATCGAGGTGTACCCCCACGGCATTCGGTACGCCTCGGGAATCTGCCACGCGTACGCACGCACCAGCGCGGCGATGACCGTCTTCACCTCGAAGGTGCCGAAATGCATGCCGATGCACTTGTGCGCGCCCGCGCCGAACGGCAGCCAGGCCAGCCGATGCGACTTGTCTTCGCGCCGTTCCTCGCCGAACCGTTCGGGATCGAAAAGCTCTGGCCGGGTCCACAATTCGGGTAGCAGGTGGTTGACCTGGTAGGCGAGGTCGATCGGGGTGCCCGCCGGAATGTAGCGGCCCGCGATCTCGGTGTCGCGCACCGCACGACGCGACAGCCCGGGCACCGGCGGCATCAGCCGCAGGCTCTCCTTCACCACCAGATCCAGATCGCGCAGCCCCTCCAGATCGGCGATAGTCGGTGCCGCACCGTCGATTTCGGCGTCGAGCGCGAGCACCTCGGCGCGCACCCGCTGCTGCCAGTCCGGGTGCTTGCCCAGGTAGTAGGCGACGGCGGTGGCCGTTGTCGTGGTGGTGTCGTGCGCGGCCATGATCAGGAAGATCATGTGGTTCACCACATCCGCGTTGCCGAACACACCGCCGTCCTCGCTGCGCGCGTGACACAGGCCGGAGAAGAAGTCCGGTGATTCGGTGCGCCGCTTCTCCGGCAGCATCGCGGTGAAGTAGTCCTCCAGCACCTTCCGGCCGCGCAGTCCGGACCGCCAGTTGCCGCCGGGCACCGAGTGCCGGATGATCGCGAGACCCGCGTGCGTGCAGTCGATGAACGCGTCGATCAGCTCGCGTCGCTGCGCACCGACATCGACGCCCATGAACGTCTCGCCCGCGACATCGAGGGTCAGCTCCTTGATGGTCGGATACAGCCGCACCGTCCGTTCGGCGTTGCCGCCCTGCGGAATCCAGCGTTCGATGCTGGCGCGCACCACCGGGGTCAGCGCGGCGAGGTGAGCTTCCAGGCGGTCCCTGGTGAACGCCTGCTGCATGATCCTGCGGTGGAATTTGTGCTCGTCGAATTCGAGCAGCAGCAGGCCGCGCCGGAAGAACGGGCCGATGAAGTAGTCCCAGCCCTGGCCGAAGTCACGGCGGCGGCGGCCGAGTACCTCGTCGAGCGCCTCGGGTCCGGCGACGAGCACCCGGTCGATGCCGAGCGAGGTGTTCAACGAGACCGGTCCGTATTTGCGATAGCGGCCGACCATCTCGGCCGGACCCCAGCGCATGTACTGCAGCGCTCGACCGAGGTACGGCAGCCCGGCGTCGCCGTGCACCGCGGTGGTCTCGCTGCCCTGTGGCGGCGTCGCGAGGATCTGGTGCCGCTCGGGGAGCCGATCCAAGGCCCGATCGAGCAGGTGGTCGTGTGGGATGTCGATCAGCGCGGCGTTCTCGGAGCCGGGTAAGTCCTCGGATCTTCCGCGCGCACTGGGCTTTCGGCCGACTGCACGGTCCCCGGCGACCATCGCGAACCTCCCTGAACGAGGGTATTCATCGTATTCTTTTTTGGAGTTTCCCAAGGTCGGTTCGCCGCATCTGACGACGGCAATGATGCCCCGGCGGGCATCGGGTACCGCACCGCAACACACCGGGAACAGGGACGTCGTCGCGACGGCCGGGATGGACCCGACTACGGTTAGGACCTGACAACAACCGTTCGCGGGGGCCAAACCCCCAGGTCTGTCGAGGAGTCAGGGCGATGAGCACACAGTCTGTGGAGAACCGTCGTCACCAGGTGGTGGTGATCGGCTCCGGCTTCGGCGGCTTGTTCGGCACCAAACACCTCAAGCGCGCGGACGTCGACGTCACATTGATCTCCAAGACCACGTCGCACCTGTTCCAGCCGCTGCTCTACCAGGTTGCCACCGGCATCCTCTCGGTCGGTGAGATCGCGCCGGCGACCCGGCTGGTGCTGCGCAAGCAGAAGAACGCACAGGTGCTGCTCGGCGATGTCATCGACATCGACCTGGAAGCGAAGACGGTCACCTCGCGCCTGCTCAACTCGAACACGGTCACCCCGTTCGACAGCCTGATCGTGGCCACCGGCGCGCAGCAGTCGTACTTCGGCAACAACCAGTTCGCCACCTATGCCCCCGGCATGAAGACCATCGACGACGCGCTCGAACTACGCGGCCGCATTCTCGGCTCGTTCGAGGGTGCGGAGCTGGCCACCAGCCAGGAGATGCGGGACCGCCTGCTCACCTTCGTGGTGGTCGGCGCCGGGCCCACCGGAGTCGAATTGGCCGGGCAGATCGCCGAACTCGCCGATCGCACGCTCGAAGGAACGTTCCACAACATCGATCCGCGCGACGCCCGCGTGGTGCTGCTCGAGGGTGCGGGCGCGGTGCTCGGCCCGATGGGACCGAAGCTCGGCCTCAAGGCCAAGAAGCGGCTGGAGAAGATGGGCGTCGAGATCCAGCTCAACGCCATGGTCACCGATATCGACGCGCTCGGCGTGACGGTCAAGGACTCCGACGGCACCATCCGGCGTATCGAATCCTCCTGCAAGGTGTGGTCGGCCGGGGTGCAGGCCAGCCCGCTGGGCAAGATGCTCGCCGAGCGTTCCGACGGCACCGAGGTGGACCGGGCCGGGCGCGTCATCGTCGAACCGGATCTCACCATCAAGGGACATCCGAACGTCTTCGTCGTCGGCGACCTGATGTCCGTAAAGGACGTGCCGGGCCAGGCGCAGGGCGCGATCCAGGGCGCCACCTATGCGGCCAAGGCGATCAAGGCGGGCCTGAATGGCCAAGCGCCGCAAGACCGTAAGCCGTTCAAGTACTTCAACAAGGGCAGCATGGCGACCGTGTCGCGGTTCAACGCCGTGTGCCAGGTGGGCAAGCTGGAGTTCAGTGGGTTCATCGCCTGGCTGGCGTGGCTGGCGCTGCATCTGTACTACCTGATCGGGTATCGCAGCCGGATCGTCACCGTCATCCAGTGGTTCGTCACGTTCCTCGGGCGTAGTCGCGGCCAGATGGCGGCCACCGAGCAGTGGGTGTTCGCGCGGCTCGCGCTGGAGCAGGTCAATTCCGATGAGGAAGAGGCCGATGAACTCGCGGCGGCGCTGGGTGCGCCGCCTGCGAACGGGAAGCTCGCGGAGAAGGCCAAGGCTGCGGTCGAGGGCCGGGTGAGCTGAGGCTCCGACTGATCAACCGAAGGCGATCTTCACGCTGTCTGGACAGCGGAAGGTCGCCTTCGTCGTTGACGCGGACTCGCCGCGAACCGGGTGCAGCGACTGACGGGTCGGCTTCGGCCGGTGTGTGCCCGGATGTCTGAAATGCCGCTCGCCGGTCGCATTCGCAACCCACACGTAGCTATCTAACGGCAATGCCACCGGCGCCATATCGGCCGGAAATGCACCCATCCAGGCGCCGAGCAGATCCGAATGTGGGACGTCGAAAGTGACAGTTCTTCTGACCTGACGAAAGGCGATCTACCTATGGGCACAGGCAAGCACAGAGCCCCCAACCCGCAGCGGCAAAAGGTGGGCTCGATGGTCGCGGCAGGTGCGGTACCGCTGGTCCTCGCACTGGTCGGCACCGGCACCGCCAATGCCGAGCCTGCACAACCCAACGCGGCGGCACAGCCCGACCATCCGGCCCAGTGGCCCGCGGCCGAGCCACCGAACGCGATGCCGTACGAGGGCCTGCAGATCCCGGACAACACCAAGAGCTCGATGCAGTGGTCGCGGCCGCTGCCGGAGAAGAAGTACCTGGCACCGGTCGGCGTGCTGCACGCGCCCTTCCCGGTGGCCCCGGTGCCGCCGATCGCGCCGCCGCCCGGCAAGTTCCGCTTCGGCGACGTGCAGGTGGACGCGCCGGACTGGATCGACTCCGAGCAGGCCATCCAGATCAATGACAACTCGGCCATCGCCGAGGCCAACCTGGCCACCTTCCTCGACTCGATCGGGATGGAACGCAGCAGGTCCGACCGGATCGCCGGGCAGACCATCGGCACGGCCGCCATGGGCGCGCTGGCCGGTGCGGCCTCGGGTGCCCCGATCGCCGCGACCTCCGCGCTCGTCGGCGGCGCTGTGGGCCTGGTGGTCGGGCTGCCGTTCGTGCCGGTCGGTGTCGTGGCGGGCCCGATGCTGGGTGCGACCTTCGGCGCGGCCGTGATCACCGTCCCCGCGGCGGCGATCGGCGCGGCAGCCGGCGCGGCCGTCGGCGCGGTGAACGCGTTCAACGCCCCCTCGCGGGTCGTCGGCGACTGATCGTCGGGTGCGGTTAGTACGCACCAGGGTGGGAGCTCGACGACACTGTCGAGTTCCCACCCTTTCTCTTTTCTCCCGTTCTGGGCGGACTACACCTCCGGGTGACGGCCGCCACCCACGCGCGTTTCAAATTCGGCGCGTCGCTTTCGGCGAGTCGTCGTAGGGTCAAGATCAGCGCAACACGACAGCTAATCGTCGTCAGGGGGATGCGATGGAAGCCGGGCAATGGGTGGTCGTGTTCTTCTCCATCGCGCCGTTCTTCGCGGCGCTGGGACTGATGGTCGCGCGATACGTGCGCATCCGGCGGTACGGGCGGCACGGGGGTGAGTTCAACGATCCGCTCGCCAAGGCAGGAGGCGGCGGTGTCTTGCCGGGCACCGTTTTCCAGGAGGACTTCGGCGGCACCGGGACATCGCAGCCGTGGCAAGCGACGGGTGAGCCGGAGCGGTCGCGTCTATCAGCGAACGGCGGCGAGGGTGCGGGTTCAGGTGAGCTGCGTCGATCAGCGGACCGCGAGGAGTGAGCTCGTACGGGTGAGCAGCTCGTCCGCGCCGATCAGCGGACCGCCAGGAGTGAGCTCGTTCGGGTGAACAGGGTTCCGCCCGCTGCCAGCGGGAGGCGGGTCTCGGTGAGGCCGGTGGTTTCCACCGGTCGATCGTCCGGGTAGCGCAGTTCGCTTTCCAACGCCCGTGGCGCGGTGAGCGGGTCGTCCGCGGCCGTGCCCGCCCCGAGCTCCAAACGGTGTCGCAGCAACGGGATTTCGCCGAGGTCGGCGATCAGGTCGCCGCGCCAGCCACCGTTGTCCTCACCGGAACGGCCGATCTGGACTCGTTCGCGCAGTCGCAGTTTGGCGTCCGGCGCGAGCCGGATCGAGGTGATGGTGTGGTGGTGTGCGCCGCCCGCCACGATCGTCGGTTCCGGATCGAAATCGAGGTCTCCCCCGCTGTCGACCTGAAAGTTCCAGCGCGCCAAGGACGCCGGCGTGATCGCGCTCGGCAACGCGATGGTGGCCGCGACCGAACGCACGGCGAGCCGCGCGCCCGGACCGACCACGATGGTGATGTCGAGCTCGTCGCCGCCGAGCGGAGTCGCCGCGGTGCCGATCAGGTGCACGGTGTGCGGGCCGGTGCGGCGGGCAGAGAGCCCGCCGCTCGCGTGGATCTCGGGCAGCGCCGCGGTGCTCGCGACAATCCGAACTTCAGTGCGCAACAGCGGGTTCGGTGTCGGCCCGATCCTGCTCGGCCATCGCGTGCAGCTGCTCGCGCACCCAGGCCAGCACCTGGGTGGCGGCCGGATCGTCGGTGAGCGAGATCAGCGCGGTCGGGCGGCCCTCGCGCACCTTCGCCGCGTCGCGCTCCATTACGCCGAGGTCCGCGCCGACCAGCGGGGCGAGGTCGGTCTTGTTGACCACCAGCAGGTCCGAAAACGTCACGCCCGGACCGCCTTTGCGCGGCACCTTGTCGCCGCCCGCGACGTCGACGACGAAGATCTGCACGTCGATCAGGCCGGAGGAGAAGGTGGCGGTGAGGTTGTCGCCGCCGGATTCGACCAGGATCAGATCCAGCGGCGGGTTCGCGGCGATCAGGTCGTCGATGGCGTCCAGGTTCGCGGTGATGTCGTCGCGGATGGCGGTGTGCGGGCAGCCGCCGGTCTGCACCGCGGTGATCCGCTCGTCCGGCAGCACCGCGTGCCTGCGCAGGAAGTCGGCGTCCTCGGTGGTGTAGATGTCGTTGGTCAGCACGGCGAGCGAAAGCTCTTCGCGCAGTTGCCGACACAGCGCGGCCACCAGCGCGGTCTTGCCGGAGCCGACCGGGCCGCCGATGCCGATGCGCAGCGCCTCGCCGGGCGTGCGCTGGCGTTTCGGCCGATCGTGGGTGTGGTCGTGCGGTTCACCGTCGATCAGGTGCGGTGGCATGGTGGCAATCTCCTTCGTTCCGGGGACTCAGCTGGCGAATAGTGGCATATCGCGGTGCAGATGACGTTGGGCGAGCACGTCCTGCAGCGGGTCGGACAGGCAGGCGAGGCCGTCGGCCGCCTCGGCCGCGGTGCGGTCGCACAGCTCGGCGAGGCGGACCGTGCAGCCCGCGATGGCGGCGGGATCGAGGGCGAGCAGGCGTTGGGCGGCGGTCGCGGCGCCGGTCAGCGTCGTGTAGACGACCACACCCGCGATCTCCCGCGGGGTCACCGCGCAGGAGACACCCACCATGCCGAAAACCGTCGACAGGTGCGGGCGCGGGCCGACGGTGGACCAATCCTCCTGCGGCCACAGCTGTTTCGCCAATCGCAGCAGGCCGCGTCCCTGCGCGCGCGAGGCGGTTCGCGCGGCGGGTGACGGTGTTCGCGCATCCGCTTCGGCCTCGGCCCGGGCCGGTTCGAGCGCGCCCGCGCATACCGCGGCGGCCAAGGAGGCCGCGACGATCCCCGAAGTACTGATCCGGCGGCGCAGATACAGCTCGACCGTCGCGACGTCACGCACCAATCCGGATGCGATCGCCTCTTCAACTCCCCCGGAATGCACGTGCCCACCGATCGGCAGCCGCGAATCCGCCAACGCCAGCAGCGTCGCCAGACTCACCGACCCGATTTCACCCACCGACGGATCCTATGCCCGGCGTGTTGCGTCGGCGTGTCCTGGTATGCACACTCCCGGGGCCGTCCTCCACCATCGAGCAGAGTCATATGGTTGCTGTCGAAGATCAAGCAGCGACCATATGACTCCGCTCGATGCTGGTCAGCGGCGGAAGGTGCGTTCGAAGAAGCGCTGGACCTGGTTGCGGGTGAGGTCGGTCCAGGCTTGGACGGGGGCGGACCACCAGGGGGCGATTTCGCGGGGCTTGGCGGTTACGGCGTGGCAGACGAGGTCGGAGGCTTCGTCGACGGTCAGGCCGGGGACGCGGCTGAAGTCGGTGGGTGCGCTCATTCTGGTGTGGACCAGCGGCATGTAGATGGACGTAGTGGTGACGCCGTCGCCGGAGACCTCGGCGGCGACGCTGCGCAGCCAGACGTCGAAGGCCGACTTCGATGCACCGTAGGCGGCCCACTGCGGGGCGGGCGGGGAGAGCACGCCCCAGGTGGAGATGTTGACGATGTGGCCCTGTTTGCGTGCGCGCATGTCCGGCAGCAGGGTGAGCAGCAGGCGCACCGGGCCGAGGTAGTTGATGTCGATGGTGCGGGTGAAATCGTGGAAGCGATCGTAGGACTGGTCGATCGAGCGGCGAATCGACTTGCCCGCGTTGTTGATCACCACGTCGAGGTGGCCGTGCTCCGCCAGCAACTGACGGCCGAGCTGCTCGACAGCGTCCATGTCGGTGAGGTCGGTCGGATAGACGTGCGCCGTGCCGCCGTCGGCCTTGATCTCGGCGGCGACCTGATGCAGGTCGTCAACGGACCGGGCGACCAGCAGCACGACCGCGCCCGCCGCACCGAGCTTGCGCACGCTGGCCTTGCCTATCCCGTGCGACGCACCGGTGACCAGCACGATCTTCCCGTCGACGGCCGCCCGCAGCGCCGTGTCGCGCGGCCGGGACTTCGGATACAGCAGCCGCGTCGCCACTCGCTCGGCGATCGGCCGCCCGTTGCTCTGCGCCGGTGTTTCGTTCACGCCCCCGACTCTATTAGCAGCACGCCAATTTGGCCCGAGATCCTTGGCCGCGATCGAGCGGTGCGGCTTTGCGCGCCACTTGTCTCCGGCCGATCACTCTTGACCAGCCGCCCGCATGAGTTGAGGCAGATCTTGCCGAGTGAGATAGGCGGCGATCCGTAGCTCGCCGTCGACGCGTCGGATGAGGAAGTCGCTGTAGAGATCGAGGTGGCCGTTCGCGAGCGTCAACCGCCACTGCACCGAGGCGAGCCAGTAGTGCCCGCCGAATTCGGCGGTCGACTGTTCGATCAGCTCCGCGCGCGGTACCGAATCCATGTGGCGGGCACGGGTTTCGGCGGCGGCGGCGAACTCCGCCCGCGATACCGAGCGGCTCGACGTCGGGGTGATCACCAGGACCTGCTGGTCGAAAAAGCTTGCCAGCGTGTCGAAGTCCGCGGCTTTGACGGTGTCGTCGTAGCGGCGGACAAAGTCCGACACCGCGGCGGCGTCCTGCGAAGAATTGTTGTCGGCGACAGCCGGATCATGCGAGAACATGACACTTAATTATATCGCGGACAACACTTCTCCTGTGGGAGGCGCGCCGCTAGTGACCCGCACTCGACTCGACGCGAGCGGGTGAGGCGAGTCGCGCGATGATCGCCATTGCGATGAGCACCGTGGCGCCGACCGCGGTCGCGATATGCATTCCGGAGACGAAGGATTCGCGGGCGGACTCGATCAGTGCGGTGTTGTCGCCTGCCTTCTGGATCGTCTCGCCCAGCGTCGAGGCGTAGTCGCCGCCGGACCGGAAGATCAGGGCGGCAAGGGATCCCAGTAGGGCGAGGCCGAGCGCGTTGCCGAGTTCGAAGCTGGTTTCGGAGATGCCGACGGCCGAGCCGGCGCGTTCCGGCGGCACCGAGGACACCGAAACATCCGACACCAGGGTGAAGGCGAGGCCGTAACCGATACCGGCGATGGTGGATCCGACCAGATACCACCAGAGCCCACCGTGCACGCCGACGCCGAGCAGCATGAGATTGCCTGCCGCCGAAGCGGTCAGCGCGAACACGAAGGTATTGCGGGTGCCGAACCGGCGACCGAACCGCGCCCCGCTCATCGAGCAGACGAACACCGCGACCGCCATCGGAATGCCGAACAGAGCGGCGGCGAGCGGATCGCGGCCGGTGACCGACTGCAGGTAGATGCTGGTCAGGTAGCTCATCGCGGCCAGCGACATCATGCCGACGAGGCTGGACCCGATGGCCACCGAGAACCCGGCGCGCGAGAACAACCGCAGGTCCAGCAGCGGTTCGTCGAGCTTGCGCTGCCTGCGCACGAAGACGGTCAGGATCACCACGCCGATCAGCGAGATGATGATCGCCTGAGCATCGACCCCGTCGGCCGCAGCGTGTTTGATGCCGTACACCAACGGCAGGATGCCGCCGATGGACAGCGCGACGCTCGGCAGATCCAGCGGTCCGCGCACGCCCGCGCGGTGCTCGGGCAGCACGAACGGCCCGAACGCGAGCAGGATCAGCAGCACCGGGATGTTGATGAGAAAGACCGAGCCCCACCAGAATTGGTGCAGCAGCATGCCGCCGATGATCGGGCCGACGGCCGAGCCACCCGCGAAGAACGCGGTCCACACGCCGATGGCGGCGGCCCGCTTGCGCGCGTCGGGGAACAGGGTCGAGATCAGCGCGAGGCTGGACGGCAGCAGGGTCGCGCCGCCCGCACCCATCAGCGCCCGCGCGACGATCAGCACCGCGGCGCTCGGCGCGAAGGCGGCCAGGATCGAGGCGATGCCGAAGATGGTGGCGCCGACCAGCAGGATGTTGCGCCGCCCGATCCGGTCGCCGAGGTTGCCCATGGTGATGAGCAGGCCCGCGATCAGGAAGCCGTAGATGTCGAGGATCCACAGCTGCTGGGCGGCCGACGGGTCGAGGTCGACGGTGAGGGTCGGCATCGCCAGGAACAGCACCGAGATGTCCATCGACACCAGCAGCACCGGGAGCAGCAATACCGCAAGGCCGAGCCAGGCACGGCGCGAGCCGACAGCGGGCACCGCCTGAGCGGACCGCACTGCCTCAACGTCTGTCATCCTGAATTTCCTCTCATCTCGCGTACGGCGTACGCACGAACTGGAGTACAGTGTACGCAACCTCCCCAGGAAGTGAAAGTGAGTCATCCGATGTCTGAGCTCAAGCTCAACCGAGCCGCCATCATCGACACCGCGATAACGCTTGCCGACGAAGAGGGCCTCGACGCGTTGTCCATGCGGCGGATCGCCGACAAGATGGGCGTCGGCGCCATGTCGCTGTACCGGCACGTCGCGAACAAGGACGAACTGCTGGCCGCGATGACCGACGAGGTAGCGCGGCGCAACCCCTACCCGTCCGCGGAAGGACAGCAGTGGACCTGGCGCGATCGGGTCCGCATCGCCGCCGAGATCGATTGGGCGCTCTATCAGCAACATCCGTGGGTGCTGCTCACCTTCGCGACGCCGCGCTACAGCTTCGGGCCGATGAGCCTGGCCTGCCTCGCGTGGATGGTCGAGGGTTTCGCCGAGCTGAACGTCTCCACCCGCGAGGCGACCACGATGGCGTTCACCGTCTGGAATCACATCTCCGGCGCGACCCTGCCGCACATCAGCGCCGCGCTGATGGCGCGCAAGGGCATGAACCCGGAGGGCGACAACGGGCTGCGCACGATGCTGAAAGGAAGATCACAGTTCCCGGTGCCCACGGCGCTCGCCGACCTGGAAGGTAGCGGGATCAACGATCTCTCGCAGGAGGATCTGCTGTACGCCGGACTGGCGGCGCTCTGCGACGGCTTCGAGGCCAAGGCGCGACAGCGGGCCGACTTGACCTGAACCTAGCTTGATGTTGCACGGTGGGTGGCGACCATCACGAACAGGAGCCACCGTGCACGCGATTCGCCTTCATGACTTCGGCCCGGCCGACAATCTGCGCTACGAGACCGTTCCCGATCCGACGCCGGAGGCGGGTCAGGTGCGAATTGCCGTGGCAGCGGCCGGCGTTCATCTCATCGATACCGCGTTGCGCAAAGGGTTGCCCGGACCGTATCCAGTTCCCGAACTGCCAACGGTGCCCGGACGGGAGGTCGCCGGGACGATCGATGCGGTCGGTGCCGAGGTCGACCCGGAGTGGCTCGGTAAGCAGGTGGTCGCGCATCTCGGCATGGCGCCCGGCGGTTATGCCGAGCTCGCCGTGACCGAAGTCGCTCGGCTGCACGAGATTCCGGCGAATCTCGGACCGGCCGAGGCGGTGGCGATGATCGGCACCGGGCGGACGACCTTGGGGATTCTGCAATTCACCGAGCTCGGCCCCGACATTGTCGCGATCGTGACGGCCGCGGCGGGCGGAATCGGCACGCTACTGGTGCAATTCGCGAAGAATGCCGGAGCGACCGTGATCGGGCTGGCCGGCGGGCCCGCGAAAGTCGAACTGGTGCAACGCAACGGTGCTGACCTGGCGGTGGACTATCTACTCCCCGACTGGCCCGAACAGGTCGGAGGCTTCCTCGCGGATCGGCGCGCGACCGTCCTGTTCGACTCGGTGGGCGGCGAAATAGCCCGCGCCGCTGTCGATCTGCTCGGCAAAGGTGGACAGCAGCTGGTATTCGGTGCGTCCGGGCAGAATCCGAAAGATGCCGCTGCGCCGGCGTTGTCGACCGAGGAATTGGCCGCGCGCGGTGTCACCTCCGAATTCGTCCTCGGGCCGCCGATGATCCAGCGCGCGGGCGGCGACCTCCGCATTCTCGAGGATCGCGCCATCGCCGCGGCGGCCGCCGGACGGCTACGGCCCGCAGTGCAAAGGTTCGCACTCGCCGACGCTGCCACCGCACACCGCGCCCTGGAGACCAGGGCGACGACCGGCAAAGTTGTGTTGATCCCTTAAACCGATTGAGCGGCTTCGTGTTTCCTCTCTACGCTCGACAGCTATGGGAGGAAATACGGGGCTGCTTAATGTCGTCGATGTCGAGGCGACCTGTTGGGATGGCAAGACGCCGCCCGGTGCGGTGAGTGAGATCATCGAAATCGGTTTGACCGTGGTGGATTTGGCGTCGGGTGAGCGGCGGGGCAAGCATCGCATTCTGGTCCGGCCCGCCCGTTCCACGGTGAGTGAGTTCTGCACCGAATTGACCGGCCTTACCCAGGACGAGGTCGATACGGGTATCTCGTTCGCCGAGGCGTGCCGGTTGTTGGCGACCGAGCACGAAGCGGGTGTACGCGCTTGGGCCAGTTGGGGCGACTACGACCGCAAACAGTTCCTGAGCCAATGCAACGCCACCGATACCGCCTACCCGTTCGGACATCGGCACACCAACGCCAAACTGGTGTTCAGCGAGGCCTACGGGCTCAACCGGCGGCAAGGTATGGCGGGCGCGCTGCATATCGCCGGGCTTCCGCTCGAAGGGCGGCACCATCGGGGCGAGGATGACGCGTGGAACATCGCGGCGCTGGTTCTCGCTATCGCACGACGTGGGGCATGGCGAGTAACGAGTACCGACTGAGCCGGCCCGGCCTCCACTGGCGTGCGGCGCGACGCCGCGGACGCACAGCGCGAACCCCGCAGCTGGATGAACCCGCCCCACCTGCACGCTTGGGCACTGCCGAACCTCTACTCAGTGGCACACCACGGCGGGCCTACTTCGCCGCCATCATGTGCCACTGAATATGGATTCGTCGCACGTTGACGATTGGTGCGAATTCTGTTGGGGTGTGATTGATCGCGCCTGGCGTCGTCCGTGATCTCGGCGATGTCAGTCTGTCGGGTCGCCGTTCACCACCGCATAGGCGAAGCCGTCCCAGCCCTTGCTGCCGACGGTCTGCACAACGGTCGCCTCCAGGGTCGGCTCGGCGGCGAACAGTTCGACGACAGCGCGGCTAGCGCGGATCGCCTCGTCCGCGGAGTTCGCATCGGCGAGGCCGCCCCTACGAACGACGTTGTCGACGATGATCACCGAACCCGGCCGGGTCAGCTTCAACGCCCACTGCACGTAGTTCGAGTTGTTGACCTTGTCGGCGTCGATGAACACCAGATCGAACGGTTCGGGCCGCTCCTCGGCCAGCACCGGCAGGCTGTCCAGGGCGGCACCGACCCGAATGTCGACCCGGTCCCCCACGCCCGCATTGTCCAGGTTCTTGCGCGCGACCTCGGCGTGCTCCGATTTGAATTCGAGGGTGATCACCTGGCCCTTCTCGCCGACCGCCCGAGCGAGCCAGATCGTGCTGTACCCGCCGAGCGTGCCGATCTCCAGCACCCGCCGCGCCCGCGCCGTCCGCGCCAGCAGATACAAGAACTTCCCCTGCGGCGCAGACACATCGATCGCGGGCAACCGCGCGGCCGCATTCGCCGTCAACGCCGCCGCCGTATCCGCATCCCGCACCAGCGTGTCCACGATGTAGCTGTCTACATCGCCCCATTCGGTTGTCGTCATACCCAGCAGTCTGCCACCGCGGCCACCCCCTGGCCGGACTCCCAGCTAGCGGCCCACCGCGGGTAGGGGCCAGCGGTCGATGTGGTCCAGCACGCTGAGTTCGGTGCCGGCCAGAACCCAACGGGCTTTGGCTGTATAGCGTTCGGTGTGGCGGGCGGCGGGATGTAAGCGGTGGGCCTCGGCGAGCCAGCCGCTGGCCTGGCGTTGGACTTCGAGCGGGGACAGGGGCTGGTCGGCGCGGAAGAGTGTGTCGCTGTATTCGGGCGCGACGATCATGGCGGAGCCGAGGTGTTGCAAGCAGCGGGCGGTGCCGGGATCGTCGGCCAGTGTGCGGTAGCCGGTCAGTGCCCGCTGCCAGAAGCGCAGTGCGCGGCGAATATCACCGCGCGCCCACCGCACGACGCCCATGGTCTCCTGGATCTGGGCGCGACCGTCGGGCTCACGGCCTGCGTGGGTCAATGAGTCAGCCAGTTCCAGGCGGTCCTGGGCGGCATCGAGCCTGCCTTGATGGATATGGACGACAGCCAAGTTGACCAGCGCGCAAACCTCACCTGCCACGTCCTCCCGCGGCAGCAACCACCAGGCTGCTTCCAATCGCGCGGCCACCGCGGGCAGGTTGTCGGGCGATTCGGTCAGTATCCGTAGTGCCTCCCGGTGCTCCCATCTCGCGGCCAGGCTGGTGGACAGGTTGCGTGGCCGGTAACGTTTCGGCCGTTCGCGCAGCAGGCCCGCCCGCATCTGCACCAGATCTCGGTGCACCACAAGACCGTTCAACCCGCGTATCCGGTTGAGCTCGGCAGCCAACTGGCGATGGTTCTCCCCCTTACCGATTCGGGCATACCATCCGTCCAGCGCATCCCCGATCCGCACCAACTCCGACACCAGGGTGGCCGGTACTGCCGCACCCAGCGACGCGCAGGCGAACACCAGCTCACGCAGACCCCGCTCTTCGGCGTCGAACCAGAGTCGCGCACCCGCGGCGAAGCGCTCCGAATCCAGTGCGAACGCCCACCGGGTTGCCCGGTCGGCGTAAAAGTGCACGAGCGCGGTCAACGCCGCCCGCCACTGCGGCCTCGCGGTCACCTCCCACTTGGTCGGCACCCCCGGCACCTTGCACAGGCAATAGCGTTGCACGCCAAGCGGTGTCACGATGCCGGCCCTGGTGAGCTCGGCCAGCTTGGTGACGGCCGTGGCACGTGACTCGGCTTGCGCGACCGGCAGCCGAGCCGGTGCGTCGAGCACGGCGGCCAACACGGCAAGCAATGCGGCCGTTTCGAAATCACGCACGGGCAGATACCGCAATACCGCGATCTCGAGATCCTCCCACGCCGCGTCGACGAACCTGGCCGGATGCCGCACCGATGCGGCACGTACCGGAGGGCCCGAATCGGCCAGATCCGCGATCATCTCGAGTTCGTTTGCCGTGCCGAGCCTTTCGCGATACCGCTGCATAAACCGATGTCCCACATAGACTGCCGCTGCCGCGACAACGAGCACCGACAACCACCGCAGCGCGCCCGCCGCCACCTTGACCGCGGCGCTCTCCCCCAACGAATTCAGCACCAGATTGCGGGCCAACTCGAACAGCAGAGCGTAGGCCACCACCGAGGCGGTACCCAGAAACCCTTGCCAGATAGAGGATCTCGGCGTGCTCGGCTCGACCGACGACGCCTCTCCCTGCCGCTGCTGCTCCCCGGGATGACTCATCGCAATGCCCCTCCGGTGAGACCGGGCACCAGCCAGCGACGCCAGGTTGCGAGCAGTAGCGCGACGGGCAAGATCGCCGATATCAACGCGCCTGCCGCCAATTGCGCTGAATTCTCGCCGAATTGGCGCGCTTCGCCCCAGAGCAGCAGTGACCACGGCGTCGCCCCCGCGCCGCTGATCAGTAGCCCGATCACGAAATCGTTCCAGACCTGGATGAATTCGAGCACCGCGACAGCGGCGAGGGCTGGGCCCGCCGACGTCAGCACACGTCGGGCGATTGTTCCTGGGCCGGCCAGACCATGCAGGGCGTCTGCGGCAGGGCTACCCGGCGGAGCGAGCAGGGCGCCACGTAGAACGAGGATGGCGACCGGCAGCCCGGCAGCGGCATGCAGCAGGATCAACGGGATTCGGGTGCCGGAGAGTCCGTAGCTGTCGATGAAGGCATTCACCGGGCCGAGGTAGCTCTGCACCGGCAGCACCGAGAGCACCACCAGGAAGACCACCGCGATGCCCGCCGCGGGTCTGCTCGGCCGCAGTGCCGCAAGGCGATACGCGACCGGCACCGCCGCGGCCACCACCACGAGTGTGGCCAGGGCTGCCACCCACGCCGTCGTCTCCAGTGACCGCAGCAGTGCGGGGTCGCGCCACATGCGCGTGAGCGCGCCCAAGCCCCAGCCATTCCGGTCCTGCAGCATGGTCAGGATCAGCGCGACGATCGGGAACAATGCCACCCCCGACACCGTCAGCATCCCGAGGACCCGAAGCGGCTTCGGCGGTCGCCACGCCGCGGGCCCGGCCTGCTCCGTCGGCGCGGACCAGCTGGTCCGATGCTTACCTACATCGTGTTGCAGCAGCCAGGCCAAGAATCCGACCAGCACCGCGAGCGGAAATCCGTAGGCCGCCGCGACACCCGCGTCGACATCGGAGTCGACGGCCAACCGCCACCAGTGCACGGTCGCGCTGTCGACCTGGTACTGCATCGAACCAGGCACCCCGATCAGCACCACATCGAACACCCTGGCCGCGGCCACTCCGACAGCAAGTCCGACGATCAGCACCACCGGGCGCAGTAACACGTAGAGCCGCAACGGCAACGGCTTGTCCGTGCGATGCAGATCACCGACGCGCGCCGGATCGGTCTCGACAGCGTGGATACCGGCACGGAACAGCCCGGTAACGAAGCCGAGCCAGGTCCACAGGAACGCGAAACCCAGCATCGCCGCGAACCAGAACCGGTATACCCCAACGCTTTCGATCCCGAGCCGGTCGCCGAGGTACTGGAAGATCAGCCGAAAGGCGACACCGGATACCACTGCGGAGATCCCGAACGGCACAATCAGCGGCCGCCACAACCACCGCGAATCCCGTCCCCACCAAGCGATCCCCATCGCCACCGCGAGCAGCACCACCCCGAACAGCACCCACACCAACGTCCGCAGATACGCCCAACTACCGTCGCGCCCCAATGCCCCGCCGAGCACCCACAACCCCGCGACAACAACGGCAAGCAGAATCGGCCACGGCACCAACCGAATCCCCGAAAACCACCGATGCCGAGCAAGCTGCGTCAATCCGACAGCCCCGAATGCCACCAGCAGGCACGACCCGACCACCAACGGACGCGCCCGCACCGCGCTCACCACTGTCCACACCACCGGCACCGCAACCAGCGACACCGTCAACACCGTCGCAGGCAACCCTGCCGCCAAACCGACCCACCGCCGAGGATGACTCCCCGCAACCAACGGCCCCCGCATCCGTCGGGTAGCAAGCTCCAACCGCAATCCGTTGGCCTGAAAATCGGGCGAACCTGCCATCACCCCACCTCTCCGCGACTCGGACCGCTGGCGACCGCGCGAGCGCAGCGGGCGGCGAGCGGACGACGGAGGCCGCGGACAACAGGCCCGAGCCATGACCCGTTGACCCGAAAGTCGGCCCGGCCCATCATCGCTCCCCCCGATCCACCGCGTCGAGCGCGGCGATCGCGCGATCCGTCGCGTCGTCGAGCCGCTCGCTCTTCCCGTCCCCCACCGCGATCAGGAAGTCGGTCAGTATGCGCCACAATCCGTTTCGGCCGCCGACCGTGCCGATTCGATCGGACAGGTCGAAGGCAGTGCGGGTGCTCAAGGTGCGGGCCGATGCCTCGAGGTATGGCGAGTATCGGGCGTTCGTCCGGAGGTTCGGGGCGATGAAGCCGCCGTAGTTCTCGATCCAGGGCAGCGGGGCCGCTGGATCGGCAAGGGTGCCAACCACTTCCATCGCGCGGTCGGTCGCCGACTCGGTGACCACCATGACGTCGCCGCCGACGATCCGTGGCGGATCCTGATCGGCCGCGACGGCGGGAAAGGCGGCGACGCCGACCACGTCTTCGGCACGCCGCCCCGAGCGCTGGACCGCGGCGCGGACGATCGGCTCGGCGAAGTCCGCCTCGACGACCATCACCGCGCGCCGATGCTCGAAAACCTCACGGACTGCGTCCGGGAACTGGCGGGTCAACGCGGCGGCGACGCCACCGGGAAACGCGTGCCGGTGTCCCCACAGCGAACCGAGGTGATCGAACGCGGCCCGCACCGCAGGGCTCTCCCAGGTGCGGTCATTGCGTGCGGCGGCCACCTCGTCGTAGATGCGAGGCGATTCGGCGAGCAACGCGTTCTCGAACACGTCGGAAAGCACCCAGCCGTCGGCCGCGCCCAGGGCGAGCAACCGGACGGGCGTCTCGGCGAGCACCTCCATTCGGTCCAGCCAGTCCGCCAGGGTCCAGCCCACCGGATCCCCGAGACCGTACTTCTCGACGAGTTGCCGGTCATACCAGACCATCGACTTGTCCGCCGCCTTGAACGGCACGCCATACGGTTTCCCGTTGTGCCGCAACAACTGCCGCCACACGTCCGGGTAGCGTGAGCCGAGCTCATCGGACCACAACTCGGCGCGAACCGGCCGCAATTTGCCCTGTTCGGCGAGCGGCTGCACCCGGCCCGCCTGCGGCAGCAGCACGATGTCCGGCGCGGAACGCCCACCCGCCGTGAATGCGGTCTCGATTTCATCGCCGAGCGGAACGACATCCACCTGGCTGTCGTAGCCGAGGCGCGCGAGCACCGCCCGGAACGCCGTCAGTTCGGAACCGCTCCACGACACCCCGATGCGGACCGCATCGGGATTGCCGAGCAGGAGATTCGGGGCACAGGCGGCTGCCAGCGGCGCGATCAGCGCCACTCGCAGTAGTTCCCGCCTGCTTCGCATATCCCCCGGGCCCGGCTACTTCTTGCGACCGCTTACTTCGAGAAGTTCTCCGGCGGCTGCCACGGCCGACCGTGTGGGTCGTCGGGCCGGTAGACCGGCGGTTGCTGCTGCGGCTGTTGCTGCGGGGGCTGCTGCTGGGGCGGTTGTTGTTGCGGCAGCTGCTGTTGCGGCGGGGTCTCCCGCTGCGGCGGGTACGCCTCCTCGCGCGGCGGCATCACCGCCTGATGCGGCGACACCTCGTGCGAAGTGGGCGTGGCCGCGGTCATCAGGCCGTCCACCGGCTTGCGCGCCGTCGCCTCTGCCGCGCGCACGGCGCGTTCGATGGCGGGGTCGGGTGCGGTGTCGAACCAGTCCGCGACGTCCTCGGAGTCGTCCTCCACCTTGGTCGGTTCGCTGTCGGCGGCGGGCGCCTCGTAGCGGAAGATGCCGTCCTCGCCCTTGCTGGCGAAGCTGGTGGCGAATCCTTCGAGCGCCTTGCCGAAGTCGCTGGGCACCAGCCACACCTTGTTGGCGTCGCCGCGCGCGACCATCGGGAGTGTCTGCATGTATTGGTAGGCAAGCAGTTCCGGCGTCGGCTTGCCGTTTTTGATTGCGGCGAAGACCTTTTCGATGGCCTTGGCCTGGCCCTGCGCCTGCAGGTAGGAGGCGGCCCGCTCACCCTGCGCGCGCAGGATGCGGCTCTGCCGTTCGCCTTCGGCCTCCAGGATCGCCGACTGCTTGGCGCCCTCGGCGGAAAGAACCTGGGCCTGCTTGGAACCCTCGGCCATCTTGATCTGCGATTCACGGGTGCCCTCGGCGGTGAGGATCATCGCGCGCTTCTCGCGGTCGGCCTTCATCTGCTTTTCCATCGACTCCTGGATCGATGCGGGCGGGTCGATGCTCTTCAGCTCGACCCGCGCCACCCGCAGACCCCAGCGTCCGGTCGCCTCGTCCAGCACGCCGCGCAACTGGCCGTTGATCTGATCGCGGGAGGTCAGCGTCTGCTCCAGGGTCATGCCGCCGACCACGTTGCGCAGCGTGGTGACGGTGAGCTGCTCGACCGCGGCGATGTAGTTGCTGATCTCGTAGACTGCGGCCTGCGGGCTGGTGACCTGGAAATACACCACGGTGTCGATGTGCAGCGTGAGGTTGTCCTCGGTGATCACCGGCTGCGGTGGGAAGGACACCACCCGCTCGCGCAGGTCCACCTTGGCGCGGATGCGGTCGGCGAACGGGACGAGGAACGTCAACTGCCCCGACACCGTGCGGGAATACCGGCCGAGCCGCTCGATCACCGCCGCCTCGGCCTGCGGCACCAGCGCGATCGACTTGAACACCACCACCACCACCAAAAGCACGAGTACGGCGGCAACGATCAGTACAGCCATTACGGCCCCTTCCAGACGACGGCGGTCGCGCCTTCGATCCTCATGACATACACCTTCGTACCCGGTTCATAAACCTCGGACTCGTCCATCGGCCGCGCGGTCCAGACTTCGCCGCCCAGTTTCACCTGACCGGAGTGCGCGGCGACCTCCTCGAGCACCACCGCCGACTTGCCTTCCAACGCAGCCACGTTCGTCGGGGTCGGCGGCGGCGTGCCGAAGCGGCGGCGCAACAGCGGCCGCACGCCGAGGAACAGCAGCAGCGTGAGCACGCCGAAAACGATGGCATCCCCCACCAGTGTGGTATCCGCGACCGCACTGACGCCCGCGGTGCCGAGCGCGGCGACGCCGAGCATGAGCAGCGTCAGGTCGCCGGTGAGCATCTCCGCCGCCGCGAGCAAGATCCCCGCGACCAGCCAAACTATTGCGGCCACAAAACCACTCTAGTGCGCGGGTGATGATCTCGGGTCGCACTGACACGACTACAGATCTCGGGTGAATCACGAATCACGCGCGGACGCGCTGACCGCGCCGCTGTATCGAAATCGCCAGCGGCGGTGCTAGCTTCAGGCGGGTGAGCGGGCATAACAGCTATGGTGGCGACATCTTCGCCGGACACTCCCGAGCGAAAAAGCGCGCGGTGCCGCAGGTAACGGCGGATCGCGACCTGGTGGTCGAGGACGCGGCCAGCGGATTCTGTGGTGCCGTGGTCGGTTTCGATCGCAGCTACGACGGCGAGTTCGTGAAACTCGAGGACGCGCGCGGCGCGGTGCGGTTGTTCGCGATGCGCGAGGCGGCGTTCCTCATCGACGGCGAGCCCGTGACGTTGATCCGGCCGACCGCGGCGGCACCGAAGAAGGAAACGCGGTCCGCGTCCGGGTCGACCCGGGTGGAGGGTCTGCGTGCACGGGTCGCGCGGACCAGCCGGATCTGGGTGGAGGGCGTGCACGACGCCGCGCTGGTCGAGCGGGTTTGGGGACATGACCTTCGGGTCGAGGGCGTGGTGGTCGAGCATCTGGAAGGCTTGGACAATCTGGCCGAGCGGCTCACCGAATTCGCGCCGGGACCTGGCCGCCGGGTCGGCGTGCTGGTCGACCATCTGGTCACCGGATCCAAGGAAACCCAGCTGACCACCGGGCTCGGCGCGAACGTGCTGGTCACGGGCCATCCGTACATCGACGTCTGGCAGGCGGTGCGCCCGGCGACCGTCGGGATCGCGGCCTGGCCGCAGGTGCCGCGCGGCGAAGACTGGAAAACCGGCATTTGCGATCGACTGGGGTGGGGCACGCCACAGCAGGGCTGGCGGCGGGTCTACAACTCCGTCGAGTCGTTCCGCGACCTGGAGGCTCCGCTGATCGGGGCGGTGGAACGTCTCATCGACTTCGTCACCGAACCGGAATAGCAGGTCCGCGCCGGTGCCTCGCACCGCTGCTCAGGAATGCCCTTTCCGGGAATGCCCGCGAATAACCGTCACCCTTTATGCTCGATAATTATGTGCTCTCCTAGTGCCACGCTGACGGTGTGGGCCGGCTCCTGGCTGGCCGGCTGTAGCGCGCCCGACGACGTATTGGAGGCCCTGCACGCGTGGGCGCCCCAGCACACCATCGCCGCCGGTGACCCGGTCACCGGCGGCCGCACCGACCTGCCGTGGTCGTCCCGCGGTAACCTGCCCGGTACCGGAATGATGGCGCTGCTCAAGGTGATTCGCGAGAGCATGGCCCAGCCCGGCGCCCAGCTGCGGCTGGTGCTCCCGGTGCCGGGCGACGTGCGCGGCCTGCCCACCGGCACCGCCTTCGCGGCCGACGCGATCGAGGCGGAGGAGGGGCTGCTGATCGGGGTGCCCGGCACCGAAGGCACCGGCCTCATCCCGCAGTGGACCGACGAGGACACGCTGCAGTGGGCCGTCTACAGCACGCCGATTCCGCCGGTGCCCGGCCAGGACATGTCGCTCGGCGAGGCCGAATACGCGATGCGCGAGGCGGTCCGCGACGCCGCCGACGCGCTGCTGCAGCTGCACACCACCTCGGTCGGCTCGGCCGACTCGGACCCGCGCGAACTCATCGAGGCCGAGCTCGCCGACTACTCCCGGCACGACTACCCCGGCTCGATCCCGTTGCGAGCCAGAAAGATTCTCGACACCGCCGATCACGTCGCAGCGATACTCACTGTGGCGCAACGAGAACCGGCGTCCTCACCGACGTCGGCGAGCGCGATCGGCGCACAGGAGTCGCTACTACGCCCGCTATGGGACGCGATCCGGGCCGCGCGCCTGGTAGCCATCCACGCGGCGGCCCGCAGCACGCCATGAATTCGACACTCACTGTGGCGCAACGAGAACCAGCGTCCTCACCGACCTCGGCGAGCGCGACGGGAGTCGCTACTACGCCCGCTATGGGACGCCATCCGGGCCGCACGCCTGGTAGCCATTCACGCGGCGGCCCGCAGCACGCCGTGAATTGGACACTCACTGTGGCGCAACGGGAACCGGCGTCCTCGCCGACGCCGGCGAGCGCGATCGGCGCACAGGAGTCGCAGCTACGCCCGCTATGGGACGCCATCCGGGCCGCACGCCTCGTAGCCATACACGCGGCGGCCCGCAGCACGCCATGAATTCGACGGCGCCCGTGCGACTCCGGATCGATCGACGAAGCGGGCAACACGGACGCTACGGACAGTGCGCGCGCCGTGTCCTTCCATCTGGTTGAATGATGCGACCCTCCGGCCCTCTCAGCAGGCGGTATGATATGAACTTTACGCGTCGCGGTGCCGCGACCCTCGTCGCCGCACTGCTCGCCCTCGGCCTGCCCGCCGCAGCGCCCGCATCGGCGATCGTCGGCGGCACCGAAACCGAGGCGAGCGCCTACCCGTGGCTCGGCGCGGTCGGTAGCCCGCTGTTCTTCACCAGGCCGTCCGGCCAGTTCTGCGGTGGCGCACTGATCGCCCCCGACCAAGTACTCACCGCGGCGCACTGTGTTTCGCTCGCCCGACTGGTCTCCCAGGCGGTCACGGTCACCTTCGGACGCACCGACTTACGCGACTCCGACGGAGTCAAGGTGCACGTCAAGGACATTCGGATCCACCCGGACTTCTACGACACCGACTTCGACGGCGAAACCGTACACCACAACGACCTCGCCATCCTCACCCTGGACCACCCCCAACCCGGCCCGTTCGTGAAAGTCGGTACCGCCCAGGCAAAGACCGGCACCATCCTCGGCTGGGGCGCCACGTCGGAAGCCGACGAAACCAACACCCACCTCCGCCACGCCACCGTCCCCCTCGTCTCGGACACCGACTGCGCCGCAGCATACGGCTCCGCCTACGACCCGACCGACATGCTCTGCGCCGGCTCCCCCGAAGCCGACACCGCCGAATACGACAGCGGCGGCCCACTTCTCATAGACGGCCAACTGACCGCCCTCACCTCATGGGGCAAAGGCGCCGCCCGCCCCGGCTTCCCAGGCGTCTACACCCGCATCCCAAACAACTTCATCGAGCAGAGTCATATGGCCGCCAATTGATCTTCACCAGCAACCATATGACTCTGCTCGATGACGCCAGCAACCATATGACTCTGCTCGATCACGCCAACAACCACTTGACTCTGCTCGACTCGATGACGCCAGCACCCACCTGACTCGCCTCGCTTTTCCCGAGCATCTTTCAACCGGACCACAGCCAGTCCTCACGCTGGAACACAAGCGTTGCCCATCACAAGCCGCGGAAGAGCAGGCCGGGTACCCCACCTGACGCGCCCAGCACTACTCCGGTCATCCGATGAACCAGTAGAAAACCTCTGGGACAGCACACCACCGGAGTTCTCTGTGCGCACACCAACCCGGGCCAGTACACAAACAGACCCTCAAAAAGGTGCACTTATCCGGGCAAGTGCTGCTTAGGGACTCCAGGCGATGACCTGTCCAATGAGCTGAAGACCTGATCCCACGTTTTCTTGTGAGTAGTGCTGGGCACGTCAGGTGGGGTACCCGACTTTAGGTGCGCGTCAGGTGCACGATGTCGCGTTTCCGAGGTGGTCACCTGGCTGTGGTTGCGTCACAAGCGCTTTGGATAAGAGCGGGGTGGTCGGCGGCGGTTTCGGTGGCCGATTCAAACCCGCGAGATGCCCGGCGCCGGTTTCGGTGCACGATCCGCACCCGCCAGGTGCGCTCCGAGCCGGTGTCCCCAGGATCTGCACTCTGTCTCGGGACCTGCACTGGGAATAGGGCCCTAAAGCCAGTGCAGGTCCCGAGAGAGTGCGCAGATTCTGGATTCGGCTTGGTGAGGTGGGTGCTGGGCACTCGTGGCGGGGTGCGTACCCGGATTCGAGAACCGACCAGCACCCGCTCTCGGCATCCGCTCGGCAGCTGGGCCATAATCCGGGTGCACGATCCGGCATAGGGTGCGTATTCCGCTGCCCACGTGGGGAATTGGAAGCCGCTCACCCTCCGCATAACCTGCACACCCGGTACACGCCCGGCGTTCGGCTGACATAGTGGGTGTACGGATTGGTTCTCACGTGGCGATCGGGTTGTGGTTGCGTCCCAAGCGCTTTGGACAAGAGCGAGTGAGCGCTGGTCGGGACTTCGCAGGATCCGGAGATGTGTCGCCGCACATGAAGTGTGCAGCTGCGCAAGGTATTGCCGGCAATTCCGTACGCGCCTGCATGCCCGAGATCTGCACTCCATCTCGGGATCGGCACTCGCAATATGGCCCTAAAGCCAGTGCAGGTCCCGAGAGAGTGCGCAGATTCTGCTTTCGGCTTGGAGTGCTGGGCACGTCAGGTGCCGTACCCGGCCTTAGATGCGCGTCAGGTGCGCGATGTTGCGTTCTGGAGGTGGTCATCTGGCTGTGGTTGCGTCACAAGCACTTTGGACAACAGCGGGGCGGTCGGCGGCGGTTTCGGTGGCCGATCAAACCCGCGAGATGCTCGGCTGTCGGTTTCGGTGCGCGATCCGCACCCGCCAGGTGTGCTCCGAGCCGGTGCCCCCAGGATCTGCACTCTGTCTCGGGACCTGCACTGGGAATAGGGCCCTAAAGCCGGTGCAGGTCCCGAAAGAGTGCGCAGATTCTGGGTTCGACGGGGTGGGCGGGGTGCTGGGCGCTCGTGGCGGTGTTGTACCCGGTTTCGAGCACCGATCCGCACCCTCTCTCGGAATCGGACCGGCAGTAGGGCCCTGATCCGGGTGCGCGATACCGACACAGGGTGCCGATTCCGCTGCCCGCGTAGCGAATTGGAAGCCGCTCACCCTCTGCATAACCTGTACACCCGGTATAGCGGGTGTACAGGTTAAACAAGGGGTGAGCGGTTCAGCGCCGGCCATGCCGTGCCCAGTTTCACCACAGAATCCGCACTCTCACTTGGGATCAGCACTCGGAATAGGGCCCTAAAGTCGGTGCCGATCCCGAGTGAGAGTGCGGATTCCGCCGCCTGCGTGGCGATCTGGCCGTGGCGCGCTCTGAGAGCTCCGGTGTGGTGAAACATGGCGGTGAGGTGCGGGGTTCACAGGTGCCTACCGGCCGCGGAGGCTTCGACCCGTACCGCCGCTCCGGATGCGGGCCGGATCGCACCGGATCTGCACGCTCACTTGGGATCGGCACTCGGAATAGGGCCCTAAAGTCGGTGCCGATCCTGAGTGAGGGTGCGGATTCTGGTGTCGGGTGGGGTGGGGGTTTGGGTTGGCTCGGTGTCTTGGGTGTGGGGGGGCGGTGGCAGAGTACCGGTGTGCCTACTGACCGAGCTGCGACTGACGGATCTTTGCTTACGGCGTTGTGCCCGGATCTGCGGGCGGCGCTTACTCGGGTCGGGTATGACGCCGATACGTTGCTGGAGGTGCTCGGGGAGGACGTGCGTGCGGCTTTGGGGCGGTCGGAGCCGGTGCCGGTGCGGCGGGCCGCTCGGGACGCGGGGGAACTGGGCACGCTGATTCGGTTGTTGCTGCTCGGTGATCCGCTGCCGGAGCGGGATGTTGCTGCCGCGCTCGCACCGGTAGATATCGAACGCGCGATCGCGGCGGGTCTGCTCAATCGTGATGGTGACACCATTCGTGCGGCCCTCGACCTGCGTCCTCTCGACGCCGGTGCGGGCACCCGCTGGATCCTGTCCGATCTCGACGACTCGATGCGTCGGCGCACGCTCACCGAGGAGCACGTGCTCGGCGTCGGCCATGCCTCTCTGTCGCTGCTGCGCGCCACTCCGACGCGCAAGGTCGGCACCGTGCTCGATCTCGGCACCGGCTGCGGTGTGCAGGCCGTCCATGCCGCCTCCTATGCCGACTGTGTCACCGCGACCGACGTCAACGCGCGCGCCTTGTGGCTCGCCGAGGCGACCGCCGCACTCAACGGACTCGATATCGAACTCCTCGAGGGCTCCTGGTTCGAGCCGGTCGCGGGACGACGTTTCGATCAGGTGGTGGCCAATCCGCCGTTCGTCGTCGGCCCGGCCCGGATCGAACACACCTACCGCGATTCCGGCCTCGCCCTCGACGGCGCCAGCGAGTTGGTCATCGGACAGGCGGCGGATCTGCTCGCGCCCGGCGGTACCGCCGCGATGCTGGCGGCCTGGGTGCACGTCGACGGCGAGGACTGGCGTCATCGGGTGTCGTCCTGGCTGCCCGCGGACGGTGTCGATGCCTGGGTGGTGCAGCGTGATGTCGCCGATCCCGCCCTCTACGTCGGAACCTGGTTGCGTGACGCAGGTCTCGACCCACGCGACCCGGCCGCGCAGGCGCGCGCCGAACAGTGGCTCGACGCCTTCACCGCCGCCGACGTCGAGGGCATCGGCTTCGGCTTCGTCTATCTGCGCGCCATCGACGGACCGACCGAACTGCTCGCCGAGGACCTCACCCACGGTTTCGACGATCCACTCGGCGATGAGGCCACCCGCTACTTCGAGCGTTCGGCCTGGTTGCGCGCCGTCGCGGGCGACGAAAAACTCGCCTGGACTTCACGTTTCGTGGTCGACCCGGCGACCGCGCTGGAACGCGTCGCGCTGCCGGGCCCGGACGGCTGGGCGCAGCAGGTCGCGCGCGTGCACCGCGGTGACGGACCCCGCTGGCAGCACGAGGTGGACGAGACAACCATCTCTCTGCTCGCGGGAATGCGCGCCGACGGCCTGCCGTTATACGAATTGATCGAACTGCTGGCGGTTGCCCAAGGATCTGACGAGGTGACCACGGAGTTTGCGGCCGACGCGTTGTCCGTGGTGGCCGGATTGGTCCGCCACGGACTGGTGCGGCCCGTGTAATTCCGGCAATCGCGGGTAGGTCGGTGCAGGCACCGGACAACAGGCGTGTTCCACGGCTGAGACCTTCTCAGGAACTTCTCAGACGAGAGTGATGAAAACCGCACGTCAGAGCGGTTTATCTGAGCCGAGACGGGGAACTTTCTCTCTGTCGGGTCCGTTGTTCGGAGTGAGACACCACCGACAGGAGGCAAGTCATGACAAGCCCCGCCACCACTCGTGTGCGCATCAGCGATCAGGACCTCGACGCCCAGAGCCCCGCAGCCGACTTGGTACGCGTGTACCTGAACGGAATCGGCCGTACCGCGCTGCTCACGGCCGCCGACGAGGTCGAGCTGGCCAAGCGTATCGAGGCGGGCCTCTACGCGCAGAACCTGTTGGAGACCGGCAAACGTTTGTCGGCCACCCGCAAGCGCGATCTGGCGCAAATCGTTCGCGAGGGTCAAGCCGCGCGGTCGCACCTGCTGGAAGCCAACCTTCGCCTCGTCGTCTCGCTCGCCAAGCGCTACACCGGCCGCGGCATGCCGCTGCTGGACCTCATCCAGGAAGGCAACCTGGGTCTGATCCGCGCGATGGAGAAGTTCGACTACGCCAAGGGCTTCAAGTTCTCCACGTACGCCACCTGGTGGATCCGTCAGGCCATCACCCGCGGCATGGCGGACCAGAGCCGCACCATCCGGCTGCCCGTCCACCTGGTCGAACAGGTGAACAAGCTGGCTCGGATCAAGCGTGAACTGCACCAGCAGCTCGGCCGCGAAGCCACCGACGCGGAACTGGCCAACGAGTCCGGCATCCCGGTCGAGAAGATCTCCGATCTGCTCGATCACAGCCGCGACCCGGTAAGCCTGGACATGCCGGTCGGCAACGACGAAGAGGCTCCGCTCGGCGACTTCATCGAAGACTCCGAGGCCACCTCGGCCGAGTCCGCGGTGATCGCCGGCCTGCTGCACCACGACGTCCGCAGCGTCCTCGCCACCCTCGACGAGCGCGAACAGCAGGTCATCCGCCTGCGCTTCGGTCTCGACGACGGCCAGCCGCGCACCCTCGACCAGATCGGCAAGCTCTTCGGCCTGTCCCGCGAGCGCGTCCGGCAGATCGAGCGCGAGGTCATGGCGAAGCTGCGCAAGGGCGAGCGAGCCGATCGCCTCCGCGCCTACGCCAGCTGACATCCCCGAAACCCGTGCCGGATTCACTCCGGCACACCTGACGCCGGGCGGCTCCCGAGGCCGGTCCGGCGTCCGACCTGGTGCCCCTCGGGGTCACCTGCCAACGCCGGCCGGTGCCGCGCTCCCCGCCCCCTCCGGGAGCCGCGAACCGGTCGGCGTGAATCTGCCCGGCTACCCGGATGTTCCGAGCCGTTGACGGAATCGGAGGCGAAATCCCTTGGGCTTCACCGTAATCTGCTCGACGACGTCGAGTCGATAGTCCGGCTCGGGCTCGAAGGTGAACGTGTGGATGATGTGGGCGAGGGCCAATAAGATTTCGTGGTAAGCGAATTGGCGGCCGATGCATGCCCGCGCGCCGGTACCGAACGGCTTGTAGGCCTTGAGAACATTCGGGTCGAGCCTGCGTAGATTCTCCGGCAAGAATCGGTCGGGGTCGAACGCATCAGGGTCGGCACCCCAGCCCGGGTCACGATGCGCGGCGAGGGTGAGCACGAAAACCCACTCGCCACGCTCGAAGTGGTAGCGGTCGTCGCCGATCGTGGTGTCGTGCTTGGCTTCTCGGAAATAGCCCGGCGCGATCGGCCACAGTCGCATCGTCTCGTCGACGACACGGCGCAGGTATCGAAGTTTTGCGACGTCTTCGTAGCCGATGTCGGGCTTGGCACGATCGGGCCAGCGTTCATCGACTTCGGTGCGCGCGCGAGCCGCGGCATCGGGGTGGTCGGCGAGGAAATACAGGACGAACGCGAGCACACCGGCTGAGGTTTCGTGACCGGCCACCAAGAACGTCAGGATCTGATGGCGGATGTTCTTCTCGTCGAGTCGGCTGCCCGAAGTGGGGTCGCTGCTGTTGAGCATCAACCCGAGTAGGTCGCGGATGTTATCAGGGTCTGTACGGCGTCGGGTGGCGATGACGTCGTCGACCAACTGCTTGGCGAACGCGATGTCCTTCGCCTGCTGTTCGACACGACGGCGCGGAAACTTGTGCAACACCGGCGGCAGATTCGCATTGCGATTCACGAATTGCAGTCCACGGGTCATCGCGGCCACGAACGGATGCTCGGCGCTGTCGGCGCGAGTGAACGAATCGAACGAGTAACTGAAACCCGTGCGGCTGATGACCTCCAAGGTGAACTTGTTGGTGTCCTCGGCGACGTCGACCCAACACCCTTCCCGCTCGGACCAGTAATCGATGAGTTCCGCGACGGTGTCCGCCATGCTCGCGTGGTAGCCACGCATGGCAGCCTGGGTGAACGCAGGCCCCAGGATGTTGTGTGCCGTATGCCAGTTCGGCTCATCGTTGTAAGCGGTGAACAGTCCGTCACGAGCGATGGGTCGCATCAACCGGAACAGCGGACTCAGATTCTTCGTCCAGTGGTCTTCGTTGTTGATCTCGGCAAGAAGATCGACCCCGGAGACGATGACGATCGGATAGGTAACAATCAGCCGCTCATAGATCGGGCCGAGCCGCCGAGCGTCGCGCATCGCCGCCTGCGTCGGCTTACCGGGCCGCACAGTGAGCAAGTCCCCCAGGAACGGCAGCCGATACGGCGGATGCGGCAACCGCCTGGCAGTACGTACCGACACATCAGTCAACCGAAACGCTCCTGTTCATCGCGTGCGACAGCAACGGTATCGGCCGCCGCGACGATCGTCTGTGCGCCAGCCCAATGCCGGGCCAATTCGAGCAGGCTGTGCAACTCCGAGTCCAGATCGCCGGTCGCCGCCGGTGCCCGCGGCGCGGACCGTCGCGATCGTCTTGCTACGCAACGAATTCGTCACGCGCGGCGTCCCGACGGCACCAGAAGATGTCCTCATCGAGATCGTCGACGAGGTCTACCTGCCGCTCGTGCGGCAACGCGGTTGCACGCAAGGCTGATTCAGTGCCAGATAGTCGCGCAGATCAGCCGAGTCGGCGCGGTCCAGTGTCGAAGCGACTTGGTTCAGGGCCGATTCGTCCACGCGCGTACAGGATCTCGGCTGAGTTGGTGGAGGCGAGTACGGGGTCGAAGGCGAGTTCGCGCATCTCGGGGAGGTCGTCGAAGAGGGCTGAGATGCGTTGGGCGAGTTCGGCTAGGGCTGCCTTGTCGACGCGGGGGCTGGCCGGGGTGCCGGAGAGCAGCGGGGCGGCGCGGGGAGCGTCGATGAGGGCGGTCGCCTCCTCGGCGGTCAGGGGTAGGGCTCGGTAGGCGCGGTCGCCGAGAAGTTCGATGATCAGGCCGGAGAGGCCGAATTCGATGACCGAGCCGAAGGACGGGTCGTCCTGGACGCGGAGGACGCAGCCGACGCCCTTGGTCGCCATCTTCTGGATGTGCAGGACCGGGTCGCCACACAGCTCGGCGAGGTCCGCGTATCCCTGGCGCACCGCTTCGGGACGCCACAGGTCCAGGCGGACACCGGTGAGATCCGGTCGGCGGCGCCACATTTCGCCGGTCGCCTTCGCCGCCACCGGGTAGCCGAGCTCCTCGGCCGCGGCGACCGCCTCGTCGGCGTTGCGCACCTCACGGAACTCCACTACCGAAATGCCGTAGCAGTCGAGCAGTTCGACGGTTTCCAGATCGGTCAGCCGACGGCCGCCCGAATCGGTCATCCACTGCGCCACCAACCGCCTCGCTCGTTCGGTATCGATTCCGTTGGGACGCAACACCTGCGACACGGGCCTCGTTCGCCATTCGGCATAGCGCCGGACTCGCGCGAGCGCTCGCGCGGCCCGCTCCGGATCGGGATACGAGGGAATCGACCCACGCACCGCCGACGCACCGGGGCCGCGGACCGAGAGCAGATTCGGAATGCCTTGTTCGGCAACGAAAGTGGTCAGGATCGGCTTGCCCGCGTCGGGGACCTCCGCGGCGGCGGCACGAATGGCGTCGGCGAAACCCGCCATCGGCAGCGGCACCGGCGGCGCGAAAACCACCAGCACCGAGTCGATGTCGTCCGAACGCAACGCCGCGACCGTGGCGTCGAGATACGCGCCGGGGGTCGCCTGCGGACCAAGATTCACCGGGTCGCCGACGTCGAGTCCTTCGCTCTGCGCCGCGTCGACGGCCAACCAGTTCAGTGCCGCGCTGTTCCCCACCACGGCCAACCGGGAACCGCTGGGCAGCGGCTGATACCCGAGCAGCGCGGCGCAGTCGAACAGTTCCGAGATAGAGTCGACCTGCACAATTCCCGCCTGCGCGAACAGGTCTCGCACGATCGAACGATCCATATCCCCCGCGGGCCGGGCCGCATGGCGACCACTGCTCACCGCAACGATCGGCTTGGTCCTGGCCACCCGGCGCGCGATCCTGGAGAACTTGCGCGGATTGCCGAAGCTCTCCAGGTACAGCAGGACGACATCGGTGTCCGGGTCGGTGTCCCAGTATTGGAGCAGGTCGTTGCCGGACACATCGGCGCGGTCACCGGCCGACACGAACGTCGACAGCCCCAGGTTCCTGGCCGCGGCCTCCCCGAGGATCGCCGCACCCAGCGGCCCGGACTGACAGAAGAACCCGATCCGTCCGCGACCGGGCAGCACCGACGCCAACGTCGCGTTGAGCGCCACCGCCGGATCGGTGTTCGCGATGCCGAGCGCGCTCGGCCCGACCACCCGCATCCCGTGTCCCCGTGCGGCCGCGACCAATTCGCGTTCGGCTTCGCCGCCGCCGATCCCCGTCGTGTCGAATCCCGCGGTGAGCACGACCAGTCCCTTGACGCCCTTGGCCATACAGTCGTCGAGCACCGAACCGATCGCCCCCGGCGGTACCGCGACCACCGCGAGGTCGACCTCGTCCGGGATCTCGCGCACCGTCGCGTAGGCGCGCACCCCGCGCACCGAGTGCCGATTCGGATTCACCGGGAACACCGGCCCCTGAAACACCCCCGACAGCAGGTTGTTCAGCACCGCGCCGCCCACCCGGCCTGCGCTCAGCGTCGCACCGATCACCGCCACCGATCGCGGGGTGAGCAGATTGCCCACGCTGCGCGCCTCGGAGGCACGCTCACGCGAATCCCGCACGGAGAGCAGGGCTTCGGACGGATCGATGGCGAATTCCAGGTGCAGCACCGACCCGTCCCGGCTGCGCTCGACCTGGTAGCCCGCGTCCCGGAAGACCGTCACCATGGTGGTGTTCTCGGCGAGCACCTCGGCGACGAAGGTCTCGATCTTGTTCTCCGCGGCGGCACCGGCCAAGTGCTCCAACAGGATCGAGCCGAGTCCGCGCCCCTGATGCCCGTCGGCCACCACGAACGCGACCTCCGCGGACCGCCGGCCCACCCGGTCGAGCCCCTCGTAGCGGCCCACCGCGATGATCGCCGTCCCGAGCACCAGCACCAGACCGACGCGATCGTGATAGTCGACGTGGGTGGTCCGATACAAGTCCTTCGGCGAAATCCGTGGGTACGGACCGAAATAGCGCAGATACCTGGTGCGGTCCGACAGCGCCGCGTGGAACTCTTGCAGCGCGTCCGCGTCGTCGGGTGTGATCGGCCGCAGCCGGACCACACCACCGTCGGAGGCGAGGATGTCGGCGAACCAGTGTTGCGGCGGGGGCGGCGGAACCGCAGGCGTGTCCGGAGTGTCTACGGGGTCAGTCACGAGGGTCCTCCGGGTCCAGGCCGAGCAATCCGAAAGTTGCTCGGCGGGTGGCCAGCACGGCTGTGTCGATGGCGCGTTGGGCGCGGTCTACCCGCGGGTCCCCAGTCTCCCCCGTGCCGCCCGGCCCATCCCACGGGCGGTAGGCGATGTCGCCGCCGTCACCCATCGTGCGCGGCGGGTCGACCCTCGGCCCGTGCGCCTGGACCTGGTCGATCCAGTCCTGCGGGATCGCGGTCTCCGGGGCGATGGTGCGGTCCAGTGCCGTGGCGAGCAGGTGCGTCCAGGCGCGCGGCACCACCCGGACCAGCCCGTAGCCGCCGCCTCCGACGGCGAGCCAGCGTCCCTCGGCGTGCTCGTCGGCCAGGTCGCGCATCGCGCGGAAGGCGGCACGCTGGCCGTCCACCGTGAGTTCCAGGTCGGCCAGCGGATCCTCGCGATGAGTGTCCACGCCGCATTGGCTGACCACGATCTGCGGGCGGAAGGCCGCCAACGCACCGGGCACCACCGCGTGAAAACCGCGCAGCCACTGGGCGTCTCGGGTGCCGGGCAGCAACGGCAGGTTGATCGCGGTGCCCTCGGCGGCGCCCATGCCCGTCTCCTCCGGCCAGCCCGTGTTCGGCCAGAGCGTGGCCGGATGCTGGTGCAGCGAGACGGTGAGCACGCGCGGGTCGGCGTAGAACGCACTCTGCACACCGTCACCGTGGTGCACATCGACATCGAGATAGGCGATCCGGTCGAAGCCGTTGTCCAACAGCCAGGAGATGGCCACGGCCGCATCGTTGTACACACAGAACCCGGCCGCCGAGTCGGCCATCGCGTGATGCATGCCGCCACCGATGCTCACCGCCCGCCGCGTCCGGCCCGCCGCGATCTCCCTGGCCGCGGCCAGGGTGCCACCGACGATGACCGAGGCCGCCTGATGCATCCCGGGGAACACCGGATTGTCCGGCGACCCCAGCCCGTACGGCGGCGCCTGCGGCGATCCGGCCGGTGGTTTCGCGTGCTCGACCGCGTCGATGTAGTCGGCGGTGTGGATGCGCAGTAGGTCGGCCCGCTCGGCCGTGGCGGGCGCCAATAGCTCGACACCGTCTAGTAATCCGAGACTTTCGGCCAGCGCCATGGTGAACTTCAGGCGCGCCGGTTTCATCGGGTGTTCCGGAGTCCAGGCGTAGTCGAGAAATCGGTCGGTCCAGACGACGGTTCCCCGGCTGCGCTGTTCGCCGGGTGGCGCCGGGTGTTCGCTGCGCGGTGCAGTGGCCATGGTCGCAACGCTACGCGGGAAGGTACAAGCCCCGTCGAACGTTGCTATGCAGTAGAAATACAGAGAAGAGCGTTTGCGGCCGCAAGCCGTGCGCCGACCGGAATCCCGCATTGCCGCGTGTTGCGCGGCGCGACACCGTCCGGCGCAGGGCCGTGTCGGTGTGCGCAGGTAGAATTCGTGCCGACGAAGGGGTAACAGGTGAAAGATCTGGTCGACACCACGGAGATGTATCTCCGTACCATCTACGACCTCGAGGAGGAGGGCGTGGTGCCCCTGCGCGCCCGCATCGCCGAGCGCCTCGAGCAGAGTGGGCCGACGGTGAGCCAAACTGTCGCCCGGATGGAGCGCGACGGCCTGCTGCTGGTCGCCGGAGACCGGCATCTCGAGTTGACCGAGAAGGGCCGCGGCATGGCGGTCGCGGTGATGCGCAAGCACCGCCTCGCCGAACGACTCCTCGTCGACATCATCGGCCTGGACTGGCAGAACGTGCACGCCGAGGCCTGCCGCTGGGAGCACGTGATGAGCGAGGACGTCGAGCGACGCCTCGTCGAGGTGCTCAACCACCCGACCACCTCCCCCTACGGCAACCCGATCCCCGGCCTGGACGAGCTGGGCATCGTGGCATCGACCTCCGCCGAGGAGACCTTGGTCCGGCTGTCGGATCTGCCGCACGGTCAGGTGCACGCGGTTGTCGTGCGCAGGCTCGCCGAGCACATCCAGACCGACCCCGAGGTCATCGGTCAGCTGCGGGAAGCGGGCGTGGTCCCCGACGCGCGCGTGACCGTCGAGAACAGGCCGGGCTCGGTGGTCATCACCGTGCCGGGTCACGAGGGTTTCGAGCTGTCCGACGAGATGGCGCACGCCGTCCAGGTGAAGCTGGTCTGACGCGTGAAACTTCTCGTCACGGGTGGCGCCGGATACGTGGGCGGCGTCTGCGCGCAGGTGCTGCTCGAAGAGGGTCATGAGGTTGTCGTCGTCGACGACCTGTCCACCGGCAATGCGGACGGCGTCCCGTCCGCCGCCCGCTTCGTCGAGGGCGACATCGCGCAGGCCGCGACCGCGCTGCTGGCCGCCGAAACCTTCGACGGTGTCCTGCATTTCGCCGCGCAGTCGCTGGTCGGTGAGTCGGTGCAGCAGCCGGAGAAGTACTGGCACGGCAATGTGGTGAAGACCTTCGAACTGCTCGAGGCAATGCGCCACGCGGGCACGCCGCGACTGGTGTTCTCCTCCACCGCCGCCGTGTACGGCGAGCCGGAACAGGTACCGATCACCGAGGACGCGCCGACCCGGCCGACCAACCCGTACGGTGCGTCGAAACTCGCCATAGATCACGCCATCACCTCCTACTCGATCGCGCACGGGCTGGCGGCGACCAGCCTGCGCTACTTCAACGTCGCCGGCGCCTACGGTGGCCTCGGCGAAAACCGGGTGGTGGAAACACATCTCATCCCGCTGGTGCTGCAGGTCGCGCTCGGGCACCGCAAGGCCATCTCGGTGTTCGGCACCGACTGGCCGACCCCGGACGGCACCGCGGTCCGCGACTACATCCACATCCGCGACCTCGCCCAGGCCCACCTGCTGGCCCTGTCCACCTCCGAGGCGGGCACGCACCGCGTCTACAACCTCGGCAGCGGCACCGGATTCTCGGTCCGCGAGGTGATTTCGGCCTGCGAACGCGTCACCGGCCTCCCCATCACCGCCCAGGACGCCCCGCGCCGCCCCGGCGACCCGGCCACCCTCATCGCCTCCAGCGCCCGCGCCATCGCCGAGCTGGGCTGGCACCCCGAACACAACGACCTCGACGAAATAGTCTCCGACGCCTGGGATTTCCTTCAGTCCCTCGGCCCCCGCGCGCACAGCGCCCGCTGAGGTCTCTCCCCTTCGTGTTCACCGGGGCGGCACGGCTTTCCACGCCGTGCCGCCCGGTCGTATCCGGCCCCGCCGTCGGCGCCATCCGGGCTGGCACAGCTGTCGTGGCGCCTCCCCTCGCGGACCTTCTCGCACAGAATTTCCTGTACGCCGCGCCACTCTGACCCGTCTGCGTCAGATTTCGTTGGCGCTGAACACAATCGGTCACGACGAGCACGATCCCGCAGCGCCGGCGCGGCTCTTCGCGAAGGGACCCGGCCGACCTCTGGTGCGGTGCAAACCAATTGCGCACTGGACCTTCCGCCCTACTCCGATCGCGGCGTGAACGGGCCGGTCGAGGACCTGATGTCCCCTGATCCAGCACGGCATCCCTGTACTACCCGGGCCTATCACGCCACTCGTAGGAGACCGTCTCGATGTTCGTCCGGGCACGGTAGCGGTAACGAGCGACAGCAAATCCAGTCTCGGACTGGACTTCACGGTGTGGGCGAACCCAGGTCGATGCCGAGGTCTGCCGCGGTGTCGTAGCCGCTGCGGGCCAGGCGGCGCAGTTGGTCGGGGCGCATGCCGATCATCAATGCCGTTTCCAGCAACGCCGCCATCGGGTGGTCCGGGTCGGCGTCCATCGCGGCTTCGAGGGCGATGCCCGCGAGTGGTCCGTCGCCCCGGACGTAGGCGCTGTAGCCGAGCAGAGCGGCGGCCTCGGCGCGATCGCGTCCGGTCAGGGCGCGGGTGAGGGCGGCCCACAGGCCTTCGGCCGCGACGGCGTGGTCGCCGACGGCGAGGGCGAACATGGCGTCGCGGACCGCCCGATCACGCAGGGCGGCAGCGAGTTCCGCGAGCTCGGGGACCATGAGTTGCACGCCGGATTCGGTGTTCGCGATCTGCCACAGCACGTAGTCGAGGGCTTGCCTGCTGTAGTCGCTCGGATCACCGCGCCGGACCGCCCGCGCGTAACGATCGCGGGCCACCGACAGCGCACTGTGCAGTATCGCCGCCACCTGATCCCGCACCTCGACGTCCTCGGCCACCAGCGCCGTCAACTCCGCGCGGGAGCCGCGGATCTGGCGACCGTCGAGCACATGGGACAGCGCCACCGCCGAGGTGGCCGGATCCGGCAGTGTCCCACGCCGATCCGGGCCCGCCAGGCTCCACCACTGCTGCTCCGGCTCGATCGCGGGCACCGCCCAAGCCCCGGCCAGGTCGATGTCGTGCGCGGCGAGCCGCCGGTCCAGCGAATCGACCAACACCTCGAATCGCCCGCTGCCGCACCATTCTCCGACCTCCACACTGCGCCGTTCCGGCTCCACGGCCCGATCATCGACCACGACCACCAAGACCTCGACCACATCCTCATGCGCACAAATCTGCAGAATGCACTGCGCCACCATCCCCGCCCGCAGCCTGCGCCGACCGCCCTCCTGCTCCAGATCGAACCGCACCACCGCGTCGATGATCGTCCCCCCACTGCGCCCCGGCCCGGCCCGCAGCACCAACACCACCAGCGACCGCTCCGGCGGAAACCCGATCATCGCCGGCACCGCCGCGATGATCTCCCCCGGTTCGTCCACGCACACAGCGCAATCCGGCACCTCCGCATCGAACGGCGGCGCCTGATCGGCAAAGACCAGGGTGCGTCCGCGATCATCGACACCGAACTCGCCGCTGTCAGCTCCGACGCCGGCATCCGCAATCGCCGAATCATCAAACCGCTCAGCGTCGTCACGAACCTCAGTCACGCCGCACGAGTCGATCTCCGCGATCAGCTCCGTATCGCACAGCTCCGTGATGTCCTCCGCGATGTTCTTGACCCGCGCCACACCATCCTGCGACGTTATGCCGCCCAGCTGCGCCGCCTCGTCCGGCCCTATCTCAACCTGATCCGCCGCTTGGTCTGGACGTATTGCGCTGTCTCGCGCTGTGTCATCCGACGGCACCGTCCGTTCCAGCCGCGCTGTATCTTCCAGCGGCGCGGCACCATCGGGCATCGGCTTATCGCCCTGCCTGAGGAACTCGCACGATCGCATGGCGGCGGCCAGGCTTACCGGTGCGCGGGAAGGGCTTTTGCCCCTGAGCAGCGATGGGCGAGAACAGAAGAGCTCGTCTTGGGCGCGGGCGTCGGGTGTGGAATCGGCCGGCGCGTCGGCATTGCCGGAGGGGTGAGGGTTCGCGGGAGTGGTCATGGCGTCGAGACTGCCCGCCGATACCATCGAGCCTGCCGCGCTGACCTGGCGATTCAGCCGCCCTGGGGAATTCTCGGTGCCTGTGGACAAATCAGCTTCACGGCCCAGCCGCTACCACTCGGCTGTCAGCACGACCTGTTACCGTGCCGCGCCCGCTAGCCCTTCTCGACCCGCTGCACCGCCGTCGTGAACAGCTCATCCACTGCGGTCATATCCGGCTCGGCATCGGAAAAAGACATATACGTCACAGTGATTCGCACATCCCCCACCTGTCCGGCCAACGTCCGCATCGTCTGCGTCAACCCGGCCCCGCCGACATCCGGCGTCACCGTCCGCCGCAACGCCAACGTATCGTCCGCATCGATCGGCGGCGCCGCCTCGAGCTCCGTCGTCACCGTCGTCATCGCCGGCCCCTTGCTCACCCGCACCGAGCCGCACTGTTTCAGCTGGTTACGCAGCACAGCGAGCGGCTGCTCGGTCCGCGTCAATTCCACCGTGATCGTCGCCCGACTCGCATCATCGGTACCGACGGCGATCGCCGTCTTGTCCGCCCCGAACTGCTGCGCGGGCGGCACACAATTCTCCGGCTGCACCCGTGCACTCCGCCCCACCCCGGTCAAATCCCCCGCCGCCTGCGCCGCCGCCTCGGCGGGCAACACCACCGCCGGGTACCGCGCCGGAAACTGCGAGGGTGGTACCAGCAACGCCGACAACGCCCCCTCCACATGCCGCGTGACCACCGTCTGTTCCCCCGCGACCGGATGACCGTCCACGGTCGACGCGCACCCGGCGAGCAGCACGACACACGCCGCGGACACGGCGAAGCCCGCCCCTTTGCCCGCCGAATCCGCCACAGTCACCCACCCCACTGTGCCAAACTCCCTCTGCCCGCCCGCGATGCCACGCCGCCGCACCGGGAATGCGCGGGGCGCCGACGCTGTTGCCTCGTCGTATGGGTCAGTGTCCGGCCGTGCGCGGTGGCTGTCACCCACATGGGGGACAATGGACGTTGGTCCCCGTCTCGGACGCTGCTCGTCTCGAATGACTTCGGTGTCGAAGATTGAGCACCACCCGGGCCGGCGGAACCGCGCAGGAAGGAGCACGCGATGGAGCACGAGTCGCGAATGTACGAACTGGAGTTTCCCGCTCCACAGCTGTCGTCCGACGACGGCGCGGGTCCGGTCCTGGTGCACGGACTGGAGGGCTTCACCGATGCCGGGCATGCGGTGCGGCTGGCCACGACGCACCTGCGCGAGAGTCTGGAAAGCGAGCTGGTCGCTTCCTTCGACGTCGACGAGCTGCTGGACTACCGTTCGCGCCGTCCGCTCATGACGTTCAAGACCGATCACTTCTCCGAGTACGCCGAGCCCGAGCTCAACCTCTGGGCGCTGCGCGACACGGCTGGCACCCCGTTCCTGCTGCTCGCGGGCATCGAACCGGACCTGCGCTGGGAGAAGTTCACCACCGCGGTGCGGCTGCTCGCCGAACAGCTCGGCGTGCGCCGCAGCATCGGCCTCAGCGCCATCCCGATGGCGATCCCGCACACCCGTCCGCTGGGCGTGACCGCGCATTCGTCCGACCGCGACCTCATCGCCGAGCATCAGCGCTGGCCCGGCGAACTGCAGGTGCCCGGCAGTGCCTCGTCGCTGCTGGAATACCGGATGGCCCAACACGGTCAGGAATCCGTCGGCTTCTCGGTGCACGTGCCGCACTACCTGGCACAGACCGCGTACCCGGAGGCCGCGCAGACCCTGCTGGAGAACGTCGCCGACAACGCCGGCCTGGATCTCCCGCTCGCCGCGCTCGGCGAGGCGGCGGCGCGGGTCCGCGAACAGGTCAACGAGCACATCGCCGGAAACTCCGAGGTGGAGACCGTCGTGCACGCGCTGGAACGCCAGTACGACAGCTTCGTCAGCGCGCAGGAACGCCAGTCGAGCCTGCTCGTCGGTGACGGCGAACTGCCCAGCGGCGACGAACTCGGCGCCGAATTCGAACGCTTCCTCGCCGAGCAGGGCGGCTACGAGGGCGAGACCGGTCCCGGGCCGGAAGAGCAGCGGTAACAACCCTGCGGGCGCCAGCCCGTAGGGTGTTCGGAGTGGATCTGACCGAGCTGCTGGAGATACCGGGAACCGACGCCGACGCCCTCTACGAGTCCTTCGGGGCGTGGGCGGCCGAGCAGGGCACCCCGCTGTATCCGGCGCAGGACGAGGCGCTGCTCGAATTGGCGTCCGGATCCAACGTGATCTTGGCGACGCCAACAGGTTCCGGTAAGTCCCTGGTCGCGGTCGGCGCGCATCTCATCGCCCTCGCCCAGGGCAAACGCACCTATTACACCGCCCCGATCAAGGCGCTCGTCAGCGAGAAGTTCTTCGCCCTGTGCGAGGTCTTCGGCGCGGACAAGGTCGGCATGGTCACCGGCGACGCCGCGGTCAACGCGGATGCGCCGATCATCTGCGCCACCGCGGAAATCCTCGCGAACCTCGCCCTGCGCGAGGGCTCGGCCGCCGACGTCGGCCAGGTCGTGATGGACGAATTCCACTTCTACGCCGACCCGGATCGCGGCTGGGCCTGGCAGGTTCCGCTGCTGGAACTGCCGCGCGCGCAGTTCCTGCTGATGTCGGCCACCCTCGGTGAGGTCGACTTCTTCGCCGAGGACATGCAGCGACGGACCGGCCGCCCGTCGGCCATCGTCGCGGGCACCGAACGCCCGGTCCCGCTGACCTTCTCCTACGCGCGCACCCCCATCACCGAAACCCTCGAAGAACTCGTCACCACCCACCAGGCCCCGGTCTACGTGGTGCATTTCACGCAGGCCGCCGCCCTCGAACGCGCCCAGGCGCTGACCAGCGTGAATTTCGCCACTCGCGCCGAAAAGGACGCCATCGCCACGGCATTGGGCGAATTCCGTTTCGCCTCCGGTTTCGGCAAAACGCTGTCCCGGCTGATCCGGCACGGCATCGGCGTGCATCACGCGGGCATGCTGCCGAAGTACCGTCGCCTGGTCGAACGTCTCGCCCAAGAGGGTCTGTTGAAGGTGGTCTGCGGCACCGACACCCTCGGCGTCGGCATCAACGTGCCCATCCGCACCGTGCTGCTCACCGGCTTGACCAAGTACGACGGCGTCCGCACCCGAAGGCTGAAAGCCCGTGAGTTCCACCAGATTTCGGGCCGGGCGGGTCGCGCGGGTTACGACACCATGGGCACCGTCGTCGTCCAGGCTCCCGAGCACGAAGTCGAGAACACCCGCCTGCTCGCCAAGGCGGGCGACGACCCGAAGAAGCAGCGAAAGGTGGTGCGCCGCAAGCCGCCCGAGGGTTTCGTCTCGTGGAGCGAGGAAACCTTCGACCGCCTCGTCGCCGCCCAGCCGGAGCCGATGGTGTCGCGCTTCAGCGTGACGAACTCCATGCTGCTCAACGTGATTGCCCGTCCGGGCAACTGTTTCGACGCCATGCGCCACCTGCTCGAGGACAACCACGAGCCGCGCCCGGCCCAGCGCAAACACATCCTGCGCGCCATCCGCCTCTACCGCGCGCTGCGCGACGCCGGCGTGGTTCAGCAGCTCGACGAACCCGACGCGCAGGGCCGCCGCGCCCGCCTCACCGTCGACCTGCAACGCGACTTCGCTCTCGACCAGCCGCTGTCGCCGTTCGCACTGGCCGCCTTCGACCTGCTGGACAAAGACGCGCCCGGCTATACCCTCGATGTGGTGTCCCTCATCGAATCGACGCTCGAGGATCCGCGCCAGCTGCTGATGGCTCAGCAGCACAAGGCGCGCGGTGTGGCGATCAACGAGATGAAGGCCGACGGCATCGAGTACGACGAGCGAATGGAGCTGCTCGAAGAGGTCACCTGGCCCAAACCCCTGGCCGAGCTGATCGAGCCCGCCTTCGAGACCTACCGCGCCGGGCACCCGTGGGTGTCGGAATTCGCGCCGTCACCCAAGTCGGTGGTGCGCGACATGATCGACCGGTCGATGACCTTCGCGGAGCTGATCTCGTTCTACGAGCTGGCCCGCTCCGAGGGCGTGGTGCTGCGCTACCTCGCCGACGCCTACCGCGCGCTGCGCCGCACCGTGCCCGACGCCGCACGCACCGAGGAACTCGACGACATCACCGAGTGGCTCGGCGAACTGGTCCGTCAGGTCGACTCGAGCCTGCTCGACGAGTGGGAGCAGCTCACCAACCCCGGCGCGGAGATCGACACCGACCAGCTCGCCTTCGGCGCCGAGACGGTGCGCCCGATCTCCGCCAATGAGCGCGCGTTCCGGGTGATGATCCGCAACACCATGTTCCGCCGGGTCGAGCTGGCCTCGCTGCGCCGCTGGGATGTGCTGGCCGACATGGGGACCGGGCCGGACTGGGAGACCGAGCTGGCCCCGTATTTCGAGGAGTACGAGCGCATCGGCATCGGCCAGGACGCGCGCGGACCGCAACTGTTCCAGATCGAACGAAGACCCGGTTTCTGGCAGGTGCGTCAGGTCCTCGACGACCCGGCGGGCGACCATGGCTGGTCGATCGTCGGTGTGGTGGATCTGGCCGAGTCCGACGCCGCGGGTGAGGTCGTCTTCGACGAGATCACGGTCTCCGCAGGCTGAGGCGCACCGCCCGCCCCACCCGAATCACTACAGAATCCATACAGGTCAGCGGCTATCTCACGCCCGTTTACGGGTGGTTCGCTGAGGTGCCACCGGCACGAGGTTTGACGGATTCGTTTCTGGGTAGGGGCCGCTGATACTCTCTCCGCTGCTGCCAAGCGAAAGATCAACTATGCCCGAATCACCGTTTCTTGTCATCTATCCCGAGCGAGTGCGTGCGAATTTCCACGCGCTCCATGCCGCCATGCCCGCGGCAAGGATTCGCTTCGCGGTCAAGGCAAGTCCGGTGCCGGAGATCATCCGCGCGCTCGACGAGGAAGGCGCCGAGTTCGATGTCGCCAGCATCGGCGAGATCGAGCTGTGCCTCGCGCTCGGTGTCGAACCCGACACGCTCTGCTACGGCAACCCGATCAAGAAGGCCGCCGACATCGCCCGCGCCTACGCGCTCGGCGTGCGCCGGTTCGCCTTCGACACCGAGGACGATCTGCTGCGCATCGTGGAGCACGCGCCGGGCTCGGAGGTCGAATGCCGCTTCCTCGCTTCGGCTCCCGAGTCGCGCACCCCGTTCGGCACCAAGTTCGGCTGCACGCCGGGTGAGGCGTTCCGGCTGCTGGTGCGGGCCCGTGACCTCGGGTTGATCGTCGGGGGGCCGTACTTCCACGTCGGGTCCCAGCAACTCGATCCGGACGCCTGGCGGATCGGCGTCGAGCAGGCGGGACGCATCGTGGAAGCGTTGGCCGACAAGGATATTCACGTCCGATCCGTGAATATCGGTGGCGGACTGCCGATCGCGTACGCCGATCCCGCGCCCGCCCTCGCCGAGATCGCGGCGGTGATCGACGCCGCCGCGGCCGAATTCCTGCCCGGGACCGCCGGATTGGTGGTCGAACCCGGCCGCGCGCTGGTCGGTTCCGCGGGCATCATCCACGCCGAAGTTGTCGGCGTGCGCATCGCGCCGGACGCCCGGCGCTGGGTGTATCTCGACATCGGCCGCTACAACGGCATGGCCGAGACCGAGAACGAGTACATCGCCTATCGATTCGTCACGGATCGGGACGGTGACCCTGTCGACGAGGCAGTGGTGGCTGGTCCGACCTGCGACGGAGACGATGTACTGTATCAACGCACGCGTGTCCTCCTACCGACCACGTTGCGAGCCGGTGATCGCATCCAGATCCTCGACACCGGCGCCTATACCGCGAGTTATTCGTCGGTGTCCTTCAATGGTTTTCCGCCCCTGACCGTTCATGTCTCGGGCGCTGAGCGAGAGTGAGTTTGCCCATGACGGCGGATTTCACCGGCTGGCACGTGCTGGCCGAGTTCGGTGGTGTCGACGCGACCCTTTGCGACGACCTCGAACGACTCGAATCGGCGTTGCGTGAGTCTTTGATCGCGGCGGGCGTCACCATCTGCGATGTCGTACACAAGAAGTTCGATCCGCAGGGGGTGACTGTCCTCGCGCTGTTGTCGGAGTCTCACGCCTCGATTCACACCTATCCGGAGTCCGGCGACATCTTTGTCGACGTTTTCACCTGCGGCAGTATCGGCGCCGGTGCGTCGAAAGCCGTCGAACTCCTACGAGATAGATTGTCTCCCAAGGATGTTCGAATGCAGGTCATCCGCCGCGGGCACGGCTCGCAGCGGATCGAGGAACCAGTTGGCGCGGGCCTGACCCGCATCTGGGACCTGCACGAGGTCATCGTGGACACCAATACACCGTTCCAGCACATGGTGATCGCGCGCACCGAGCAGGGCATCAGCCTGTTCTCCGACGACGATCGCCAGTCCACGGAGTTCTCCCAGGTGACCTACCACGAGGCGATGATGGTTCCCGCCTTCGTGCTGGCCGAGAAGCTGGACAAGGTGCTCATCATCGGTTCCGGTGAGGGCGTGGCCAGCCAGATGTCGGTCGCCGCAGGCGCGACGCTGGTCGACCACGTCGACATCGATCAGCTCGAGGTCGAGCTGTGCGCCGAGCACCTGCCCTACGGCTACACCAGCGACGAGCTGGCCGCCGCCGTGCGGGGCGAGGGCCCGGTCAAGGTGCACTACGCCGACGGCTGGGATTTCCTCGCCAAGGCCGCCGAGGCCGGCACCCGCTACGACGTCATCGTGATCGACCTGCCCGACGAGCGAGTCGAAGACGCGCAGCACAACCGCCTCTACGAGTCCGAGTTCCTGTCCCGATGTCGGGCCCTGCTCGCTCCCGGCGGCGTGCTGAGCGCCCAGGCCGGCTGCGCGACCATGTGGCGCAACGAGACGTTGAAGCGTTCCTGGAACCGCTTCCACGAACAGTTCGACACCGTCGTGCAGTACGGCAGCGACGAACACGAATGGACATTCCTGTTCGGCACGAACGAGCGCCTCGACGACCCGGTACAGGCCATGACCGACCGGCTGTCCACCCTCCCCTACCGCCCCGAAACCGTCGACGCCCGAGCCCTCGTGCGCGGCGCAATCGAACCATACGCCCTGCGCGTATAAAACCCCCGAACAACACCGGCTCCCAAGTGATTTCACTTGGGAGCCGGTGTTGTTTCGACTTGACGCAGGTTGCATACGCGTGATGCAAGCTGCAACCTACGTCAGGAGGATGCTTCCTAGGTCAAGTCGTCGGGGTTGCGGGGAGGTGTTGGGCGGCTAGGAACGGTTTCGGTAGTCCTCGACGTTGAGGCCGCCGACGCCCCAGTTGGTGAGGTCGATCTCGTCGATGACTACGAAGGTGGTTGCCGGGTCCTTGCCGAGGACGTTCTGGAGGAGATCGGTGACGCCTTTGATCAAGTGCGCCTTCTGTTCTCGGGTTACGCCTTCGTTGGTCACTTTGATGTTGACGTAGGGCATCAGGCGGCCCGGCCTGCGATGAAGCCGCCGTCTACGGGGAAGATGTGGCCGGTGGTGAATTCGGCGTCGGCGAGATACAGGACGGCGGCGGTGGTTTCGGAGACCTCGCCGATGCGGTTCAGCAAAGCCAGTCGGCCGGAGGCGGTTTCGTCACCGTCGCCGAACAGCGGGGTGCGGATGATGCCGGGCGCTACCGCGTTGACCCGGATCCCGTCGGCCGCGAGTTCCGCGGCGAGGCTGGTGGTCAGCGCATGTACGCCGCCCTTGCTGACCAGCGCGGCGGAGGCGGGTAGCCCGGCCAGTGCGTGGTTGATGAGCACCGTGCCGATATTCACGATGCTGCCGCCGGTTCCCTGCTGCTTGAGTTGTCGCACCACGGCTTGCGTGGTGAAGTACGTGCCCTTCAGGTTGCCGTTCAAGTAGCTGTCGAGGTCTTCCTCGGTGACGTCCACGAACGGCTTGGCACCGAAGATGCCCGCGTTGTTCACCAGCACATCGACACCGCCGAACCGTTCGACCGCCGCCCGCACCAACTCCGAACCTGTTGCCGGAGAGCCGATATCGCCCGCGAAGGTGGCAACCCGGTCAGGCGCGCCCAGTTCCGCGGCCACGTCGGCCAGCTTGCCCGGATCGCGGCCGTTGAGCACCACCGTGTCCCCGCGCGCCACAAACGCCCGGGCGATATCGCGCCCGATCCCGCTGGAGGATCCGGTCACGATCACCGTCTTCGTCATCTGCACTCCTTCTGATTGATACGACCGGTCGTCTTGGAATAGGCAAGCAAGACGACCTTTTGAGAAAGCCCCGGTTCAGGGCATGAAGTAGTCCCCCAGCAAACGGTCCAAACACTTGTTCAGCGGCGCCAACGTCCGATCGATCTTCATCCGGATCACCGCCCCCTCCCACGATTCGAGCAACAGATCCGCCAGATCGACCGCGTCGATATCTCCGCGAATCATCCCCAGCCCCTGCGCTTCCCGCAGTTGCTCGGCGACCCGATCACGCCACATCCCCCACGCACTCGACAACGACTCCCGAAGCAGCTCACTACCTTCGAGCTCCCCACCCAGGTTCGCGATCAAGCACCCCCCGGTGAACTCCGCCGCCACGAAGTCCTCCATCAGCCGCCCGAAAAAAGCCCGCAACCCACTGACCGGATCCGCCGCACCCCCGAACGCCTCACTCAAATTCCGCTGCACACACAGCGAATGATGCTCGATCACCGCCCGCCCAAAACTCTCTTTGCTATCAAAGTAGTTATAGAACGACCCCTTCGGCACCCCCACCTTGTCCAAGACCTGCTTGATCCCGGTCCCGTGATACCCATTCGCCAAAAACCCAGCAGCCCCCTCCTCCACCAAAAGCTGCCGAGTGTCCCCACTCCGTCGCGGTCGCGCCATACCGCAAATATACGACCGGTCGTCTATAAACGCCAATCGAGCCAAACGACACCAAATGGGTATTGCCCACATGCACACTTGGTGACATGATGGGCACGGAGGTAATGCGATGACAATGTCCAGTTTGGATCTGAGCCGCTTCGAGATCGTCGGCGAAAGTGAGGCCGATTCCCGCGGGCGCGTCGCATTGGGGCGCGCGGGTGCGCGCCCGGGCCGCCGATACCAGATACGCATCAACAGCGACGGGGTGGTGGTTTTGGTGCCAGTGGTCTCGATTCTGGAACGCGAGATGATGGTGTGGGAAAATCCGCACCTGGCTGCGGAGATCCGGCAGGGCGTGAAAGACGCCGAGTCCGGCGACACGGTCGACCTCGGCGACTTCACGCAGTTCGCCACCGACCCCGAGGACAAGGCCTGACCGGTGGCATATGAACTGCGCTTCGCGCGCGCTGCCGCCGACGCCTTGCACACACTAACCAAAAGACCCCACACGGCAACCAAACTCAGAAAGGTGCACAGAGCGCTGGGTCTACTGCAGACGGACCCGCTCTATCCCGGCCTGAATTCCCATCGCTACCAAAACTTTCCAGGCCTGGAGAAGGAGAAGATCTGGGACTCCTACATCGAGAACCAGACGCCGGGCGCATGGCGCATCTATTGGATGTACGGACCGGACTTCGAACGCGACGGCGAATCGGTGTCAGTGATCACCGTTCTGTCGATCGGACCACATCTTTGACCCATCCCGCCATTCGGCGGAGCGGGTGATGAAGTGTGGGAGGTGGTGGGTGGCGAAGTGGCCGCGGTGCCAATCTTCTTGTGCGACAGGGGCTGTCCATACATAGGTCCAGGCCGGATCCGCCGAGTCGGCCAGGTGGATCGGGCGTAGGTCGTATTCGTCGTCTTCGAAGGCGTCGAGGATCGCCCACTCCGCAGCGGTGAGACCGGCGAGGAGGACGCCGTGGGCTAGGGCATTCGGTTCGGGGACCAGGCCGGGGTACACGCGGCCAGGTAGAGCCGCCACCCGCCAGCCGGGCGCGGTGGCGGTTGTTCGCTGTGGGACGCGGCCGATCAGGACCTCCAGCACCTCCGGGAACTGGAGTGTTCCGTAGGCGAACAACGAACGGTCCTGTGCAGCAACCGCATTCCATCTCCCAATGCCCGGCAGCTGGTCCATCAGCTCATCCTCTCGCATCGTCGATCCGCGCGCAGGGCAAGTGAATGCCGATGAAATTGCTTGGCACCGAACACCTTCCAGCCCTTACTCCGGACGTTTGCTGCGGATGATCGCGGCGAGGTACTCGTAGTCCTCCGCGCGAGCAGTCGAGGTGCGGTAGGCGAGGCCGACGGTGCGGCCCGGTGCGGGCGTGGCGAAGTGGGCGGTATCGAGTGTGCCACGGGCGGTCTCGGAGGCGACGGCCATTTCCGGGATCAGGGTGACGCCGAGACCGCCTGCGACACACTGCACTACGGTCGCCAGTGACGCGGCGCGGGTGTCGCCGACCGCGGCCGGATGGACCTCGGCCGAGCGGCACAGGTCCAGGGTTTGGTCGCGCAGGCAGTGGCCCTCGTCGAGGAGCAGCAGGGGCAGCGAGTCGAGGACGGACGGGGCGAGGTCGGTGCGGCCGGCCAGCTCGTGGCCGCGCGGTGTCACCAACACGAATTCCTCGGTGTACAGCGGGATCTCGACGAGGCCGGGAAGGTCGGCGGGCAACGCCAGCAGCGCCACATCGAGCACGCCGGTGCGCAGCCCGTCCAGCAGCCGTGCGGTCTGATCCTCGATCACTTGCGGGTGTAGCGCGGGTAACTTCTTCTGTAACTCCGGAAGAAGACCTGGCAGCACATACGGAGCAACCGTCGGGATGATGCCCATCCGTAGCGTGCCGCCGAGCCCGTCACCGGTCGCCGACGCCACGAAACGATCCGCCGCCTCGAGCGTTGCCATCGCTTTCGGCAGCAACCGCATGCCCGCTGCGGTGACGAGGACCCGCCGCGTGCTCCGCTCGATCAGTTGCAGTCCGAGCCCGTGTTCAAGTGCCGCGAGCGCCTGCGATAGCGTGGGTTGGCTCACACTGAGCCGCGCTGCGGCAGTGCCGAAGTGGCGATATTCCGCGACCGCCACGAACGCACGCAGCTGTGACAGGGTCGGCTGATAAGTCTGATCGGTCACGGCTATCAGTGTAGTGCGACTGATCACCTTTACCTTTCACAAGCCCTTCGGCAAGATCGCAAGGGAGCTTTTCTGCTTTTCTGCACAGTGCTAGCAAACCCACCCAGAACGAGGAGATTAGGCATGGCCTTGCTGACCATCGGCGACCAATTCCCGGCATACAACCTCACCGCTGTCATCGGTGGTGATCTGTCCAAGGTCGACGCTCAGCAGCCTGACGATTACTTCACCCAGATCACCAGCGACGATCACGCGGGCAAGTGGCGGATCGTCTTCTTCTGGCCGAAGGACTTCACCTTCGTGTGCCCGACGGAGATCGCTGCGTTCGGCAAGCTCAACGAGGAATTCGCGGACCGCGACGCGCAGGTGCTCGGTGCCTCGGTCGACAACGAGTTCGTGCACTTCCAGTGGCGCGCCCAGCACGAAGACCTGAAGACCCTGCCGTTCCCGATCCTGTCCGACCTCAAGCGCGAATTGGCCGCCGCCACCGGCGTTCTCAACGCCGACGGCGTCGCCGACCGCGCGACCTTCATCGTCGACCCGAACAACGAGGTGCAGTTCGTCTCGGTCACCGCGGGTTCGGTCGGCCGCAACGTCGACGAGGTGCTGCGCGTGCTCGACGCACTGCAGTCCGACGAGCTGTGCGCCTGCAACTGGAAGAAGGGCGACCCGACCATCAACGCGGGCGAACTGCTCGCCGCGAGCGTCTGACCCCAGAAGCACTGCGCCACTAGATGATCGACCCTGAATTCACTGCTCCCCGCGCTGGCGGGGATGACCCGAGGATAGAGACATATGAGCGTTGAGAACCTGAAGAACTCCCTCCCCGAGTACGCCAAGGACCTCAAGCTCAATCTGTCATCGCTCGCGCGCACCACCGTGCTGAACGAACAGCAGCTGTGGGGCACCCTGCTTGCGTCGGCGGCCGCGACCCGGTCGGCGACCACGCTGCGCGAGATCGCCGAGGAAGCCGCGGACGTGCTGTCCGAGCAGGCGTACAACGCCGCGCTCGGCGCCGCCTCGATCATGGGCATGAACAATGTGTTCTACCGGGGCAAGGCCTTCCTCGACGGACGCTACGACGACCTGCGGGCCGGTCTGCGCATGCAGATCATCGGCACCCCCGGGGTCGACAAGGCCGATTTCGAGCTGTGGTCGTTCGCGGTGTCCTCGATCAACGGCTGCGGGCACTGCCTGGAGGCGCACGAGCACACGCTGCGTGAGGCGGGCGTGTCCCGTGAGGTGATCTTCGAATCGCTGCGCGCGGCCGCCATCGTCGCCGGTGTCGGCCAGGCCGTGGAGTCGACCGAAACGCTTGCCGCCGCCAAGGTCTGAGCAATCGAACCGAGGCCGTCGACGGATCCGCTCAGCGGACCGTCGGCGGCCTTTGTCGTACCTGCCCGACCAGCGACAATGACTCGATGAACGCGCGGTGTGGGCTACGCGACAGTTCGATGTCGGCACCGGATAGTAGGCTCGGCGACCATGGGCACACAGCTTGACGTGGTGCGAGTTTTCACCGATTCCGCAGGCCGATTCGGCAACGAACTGGGCATCGCCCGGGCCGCGGACGTGGCCGAAGCCGACCGGCAGGCGCTCGCGGCGAAAGCCGGATACAGCGAGACCGTCGTGGTCGAGGACCCGGTCGATGAGATCGCGCGCGTGCGGATCTACACCCCCGCCGTCGAACTGCCGTTCGCCGGCCACCCGTCGGTAGGCACCGCCTGGTGGTTCGCCGAACAGGGCAAGCCGGTGCGGCAACTGACCGTCCCGGCGGGACCGGTCGCCGTCGAGCTGTCCGAGGGCCTCACCTGGATCACCGCCCGCGGCGAATGGGCCCCCGACTTCACCTTCCACCAGCTCGCCGACCTCGACGAACTGACCACCCTGCGCCCCGACGACTTCACCGGCGGGCCGCACTACTTCTGGGCCTGGACCGACGAGACCCGAGGCGTCCTCCGCTCCCGAATGTTCGCCCCCACCTTGGGAATCGCCGAGGACGAGGCCACCGGCGCCGCAGCCGTCGCCATCACCGCCCTCCTGCGCCGCGGCCTGGTCATCACCCAGGGCAAAGGTTCCCAACTCTTCACCGCCTGGGACTCCGACGGCTGGGTCCGCCTCGGCGGCCGCGTAGTCGCCGACCAATCAGTAGAGATCTGACCACACCACAAGTCCACCCGACCGCGGGCTGCGCACGTTCCGTCCTGCCGCGCACAAAATCGCTGGCTGATTCATACGCGGCAAGCAAACCCGTGCGCGGCAGACAAACCGGCGCGCGCCCGCCCTCGAGCGCGATGGCGGGCGATCGACGGCGGGCTGCGCACGTTCCGTCCTGCCGCGCACGAAATCGCTGGCTGATTCGAACGCGGCAGGCAAACCTGTGCGCGGCGGACGATCGGTGTGTGGCTGGTGCGAGAGGCATGCGCATGTTGTGTTGGGGCGCTGAAACGTTTGTCACGCAGGGCTGGTGCGGCGCAGGGGCGTCTGCCACAGGGCAATCGGGCTCAGGGCAGCGGCACACTTGTGATCGGGCTGGTTGTCGGGGTCGGGGAGCCGCCGACGGGTTCGACGCTGACGGCCAATGTCTCGCCGGAGTCGAACGCGGTCACGAAAGGCTTTGTTGCCGAGGGCAACTCATCGAGCACCCCCGCCGATCGCGGCTTCGACTCGGTACCGGTCGGCAGCAACCACACCTGATACTCCCGCCCGGACGGCGGTTCGGCCACTCCGTCGAACGCGACCACCGCAAGTCGTTGCTGCGGTGAGACTTCCACCACGACCGTGCCACCGCCGGTGACCGGTTTGGTCAGCGTGCGGGCGTCCGGTTGGCGATGCACCTGCTCCGCGCCGGGCACTCCGGGTGGCGCGTCGCCGATCCGGTCGGCGATCACGCTGCCGCCGATGACCAGACAGGCCGCCGCGGCCACCGGCACCACCCAGCGCATCCGCCGCTGCCACGCGGACGGAAGATCGGCGCGCCCGTCGTCGGGCAGTGCCGCCAGAATCCGGGCCTCCAGCTCCGGTGGCGGCACCTGGGCGTCGAGGGCGGCGACCCGCGCCATCACCTCGTGCATCCGCTCCACGGTGTCCGAGAAGGCTTGCCGCACAGCGGGCTCGGCCTTCGCCAGCCGCTCCTCGATGTGGCGGCGCTCGATATCGCCGACGGCGTCCAACGCGCACGGGTACGCCAGGTCGAGCAGTTCCGCGTCGGACCGCGGGGGGATGTCAGCCATCGGCGCCTTCTACGGACAAGCACTTCTCCAGTCTCTTCAGACCATCACGGATGCGAGTCTTCACGGTGGGTAACGGCACCGATAGATGGTCTGCGACTTCACGGTACGTGCGCCCGGTGTAGTAGGCCAGCGAGATCGCCTCGCGCTGGGGCGCGGTGAGCGCGTCCAGGTACCCGAGAACCTCGCGCTCCTCCATCCGCTGGGTCACCGATTCGGCGACGACGTCGTGATCGCGGCACCCGTGCGAGTGGGCGTAGCTCAGGTCGCGGACCGCGGCGGCGGCTTCCGCGCGCACCCGGTCGACCGCGCGGCGATGCGCGAGCATCATCAGCCAGCCGATCGGGCTCGACAGCGCGGCGTCGTAGTGATCGGCGCTCGACCACACCTGGAGGTACACCTCCTGCGTGACTTCCTCCGCGGCGGCGTGGCTGCGCAGGATGCGCACGGCGAGCCCGAAGACCCGAGAGCTGGTGAGCCGGTAGAACTCGGTGAACGCGGCGCGGTCACTCGTTGCGGTCGCCGCGAGCAAGGTGGCGAGTCGCCGGACGGCCAGCGCGGAGCGATGTCGATCGAGCTCGCTGGGCAGCGGGCACAGGCGTAACGCATCGTCGGCACCCGGCGCCGGATCACCGGACCGATGGGCTGAAGCGAAACCGTGCTCCGTCATGGCCGAATCCCTGCCTGCATAGACAGGGGTTCGGTATGAGCTGGCTCGCGGATTGGTCTGGGACGCCGGTCAATTCGAAACTGCCGCAATCAACATGTAGGCGGTGCCGAGATCCATGACCACATGCGGCACCATCGCCGACCGCTTGCTCGGTCCGGTCAGCGCCGCGACACACCCACCGGAGCGCAAGAGAATACCCAGGTAGCCCGGCGTGTTGGCGAGTGGGCGGCCGACGGCGAGGGCAACGAGCAACGCGTCCGCGGCGAACACCGCGGCGAGCCCGAGCGCCGGAATCACGGCAGGTCCGCCGGGGTGACCCGACATCGCGTGCCCGGACAGGGCGTACAGCATGGCCGCGGCGGTTACCGTGTGGTAACCCAGCGGCACGAGCCGCTCGACCGGCGTCCGGTCAGGCGCGCTGTGCCACTCCGAGATTCGGCTCGCCAGCAAGGCCGCGAAGACCACGATCATCGCGGTGAGCACGCCGCGCACGGCCGACGGGTTCGCGCCGGAAGGAAACACCAGCATCGCGAGCATCACCAGGCACATGATCAGGTGCGCGGCGTCGGACTCGTGATACCCGACAGACACCGAGCCGGCAGTCGAACCCCCTTGCCGCCACCCATGATCCGATCCCGCGACCAGCCGAGCAGGCGCGGCCAACCGCCCGAGCACGATCGCCCCCGCGATCAGAAACGCCGCGACCACCGACCACCGCAATGCGGTGTACTCCTGCACGAACTGCGCCACATCCCACCACCTCTCGTCGCGGCGACCGTGGACCTGCCCGTTCTATGCTCGCACCCGATAACCGCAGGGGTGCCCTTTTCGCCGGGCCCGCAATCTCAGTGCGGCACCGTCTGCCGGTACCGGTCGACGGCCGAGCGCGCGAAGCGGCCCGGCGACACGCCACGCCACTGCTTGAACGCGTTCGAAAAGCTCGGCGCGCCCGAATATCCCATCCGGTAGGCGACGTCCTCGACGGTCAGGCCGGTCGAGAGCAGCTCCTCGGCGAGGGTGCCGAAGGTTTCGGCGCAGAGCTGACGGTAGGACGTGCCTTCCTCGGCCAACCGCCGTCGCATGGTGCGCAAGCTCATGTGCAGCCCGGCCGCGACGTCTTCCTGACCGAGCCTGCCGTTCATCTGATGCATCAGCATCGACCGCACCGAACCGGCCACGCCCTGTCGCAGGCCGCGACGCTGCAGCAGATCGTCGCACTGCTCCTCGAACAGCTGGGCGGTGAGCGGGCTGGCCTGCGGCATCGGCTCATCGATGCCGGTGGCGTCGAAGACCGCGGTCTGCAATTCCGCGGAATCGGTGCTCGGGATCTCGAATTGGTCGAAGATCGGCGCCAGCCGCGGTCGCAGTCCGCCCGCGACCTCGACGCGCAGCACCGGCGGCGGCACGCCGAACACCAGGAACCAGTTCGTCAGCAGCGCGGACACATCGCGTTCGGCGAGGAAGCCGCGCAGATCGTCGGGCAGCTCGCGGTCGTCGCCGTAGAGCCAGATCTCCTCGCCCCGGTAGACGTGCCAGGCGCGGGAGAACGAGGTCATCAGGCTGAAGTACCGCATGGCGACGTCGATGGCCTGTCGCATCGTCGGGCTGCTGAGCACGGCGAGGGCGAACACGCCGAGGGTGGTGATGTGGGTGCGGGTGCCCGCTTCCAGGCCGAGGCCCGGCTTGTCGTCGAGCAGCGTGACGATGTTGCGGACGATACCGAGTTCCTGCGCGGCCGTGATCTCCGCGCCGGGCGTCTTCAGCACCCGAGGATCCAGATCCGTGCCACGCAGGCACTGATTCTGGGTGAGACCGTGATCTTCCCCGAGCTCGACGAGGATCACCGCGTGTGTCACCGACCGCCGCCACTCCCATGAGGCCACGCGTCCATCGTTGCTTGCTATGGCCGATATGCGCAAGGTTTTTGGCCGGAGATCGTATGTTCCACTCTCCCAAGGGGGTTCGGCCCGGTAAACCAAACCGTCCGACCGGTTCGGCGTGGCCGGTCTCCGCAACCTTTTCGGCCGAAGTCAGCATGGACAGCTACCCCTGGCCGGATTGCGCAAAGTGCTGACCCGATATCGCATGGAGCGCACGTCAGCGACACTCTAGCGTTCGAAGGAGACTAAGGCAGGCGAAAACATATGTCTCGGAAGACACTCGCTGGCAAACGGGTCGCGATCACCGGGGGTGCGCACGGCATCGGCCGCGAGACCGCGTTGGCGTTCCTGGCGGAGGGAGCCGATATCGTCCTCGGCGACGTGGATGTGGGGGCGGTGCGCGCGGTCGCCGATCAACTCGCCCGATCGCATGGCGGCACGGTGATCGGGCTGGCGCTCGATGTCACCGACAGTGCCCGTTTCGGGAGCTTCCTCACCTTCGCCGAACGCAAACTCGGCGGCTTGGATGTCGTGGTGAACGCCGCCGACATGATGCCGTCCGGCCCGTTCCTCGCGGAATCGGAGGCCGAGTCGGATCTGCAGATCGATATCAACCTGCGGGCGGTGATCATCGGAACTCGGCTGGCTGCAGAACGATTCATCAGTCAGGGGCACGGGCAGATCGTGAACATCGGGACCGCGGCCGGAGTCCCCGCGGCGTTGGGCGTCGCCGTGTACTGCGCGACCAAGCACGGCGTGGTCGGTCTCGGCGCGGCGCTCGACCTGGAACTCGCGGACACGGGCGTGACCGTCAGCACCGTATCCTCGGGGTCACTCGGGGATCCAGAAGCCGTGGCCGACTCAGTAGTCGACTGTGTCGTGCACCAGCGAGGCGGCCTGATCAGCGTGCCACCGACCAGCGCCCTACGTGCCGCGCTGCGCCCGCAGGGCGGAATCCTGCGCCGCATGTTCACGCGCAACGGGCAGAGCCACTGAGTCCGACCAGAACTCGCACAGCACGCATTTCGAACACCTTGATCGCACACCACGGACGTAGCTCGAACAGGGCTCGCGCAGTGCGACGTTGAGCACTCGAGCGCGCACAACAGGCACTGCGCGGTACATCGGCGAGCACCTCACTCACGTGCAACGGGCGCACCGAAGCACACGATCGACCACCTCGCCCACACGCAACGGGCACAGCGCACCACACGTTCGGGCATCTGACTCACACGCAACGGGCAAGCGTTGATCGCGATCAGAGCTCGCGCAGTACGCGTTTGAGCACCTTCCCCGTCGGGTTACGCGGCAGCTCATCGATGAACAAGACGTCGCGCGGCACCTTGAAGCGCGCCAGGTGCGCCTTCACGTGCTCACGTACTTCGTCCTCGCCGAGCGAATATCCTTCCCGCACAACGATCACCGCACGCAATCGCTGCCCGTATCGATCGTCGTCCACGCCGAACGCACTCACTTCCGCGACCGCCGGGTGCGCGGAGAGCAGCTCCTCGACTTCGCTGGGGAAGACGTTCTCGCCGCCGGAGACGATCATGTCGTCGTCTCGGCCGTCGATGAAAAGCCTTCCCACACTATCGAAGTGGCCGACATCGCCGGTCGACATCAGGTTGCCGACGCGTACCTTGTCGCCGCCGCCGGTGTAGCCCTCGAACTGGAAATTGTTGCCGACGAAGATCCGGCCGGTCTGCCCCGCGGGCAGTTCCGCACCGTGCTCGTCGAGGATCTTCACGATCGCGCTCGACACCGGGCTACCCACGCATCCCGGCTCAACCGCCAGGTCGGCGGGGGTAGCGATGGTCGCGTAAGCCACCTCGGTGGAGCCGTACAGGTTGTAGACGACCGGACCGAACGCCTCGGTCACCTTGGTACACAGATCGGCACCCAACTGCGAGCCAGCGACGAAGATGATCCGCAGCGTGGAAAAGTCATGTCCCACAAGAGCTTCCGGGCCGAGATCGACCAACCTCTGCAACATCACCGGCACCGCCACCAACGCGGTGGCGCGATGACGATGCAGACTGTCCAACACGACCTGTGGATCGAAGCGGCGACGGATCACCAGCGTCGAACCGAAGCCGAGCGCGATGAACATGTGCGCGAAGCCGAGCGTGTGGAACATCGGCGCGGGGCATTCGGTGATCTCGCGGGCCCGGAACGGCACCTTGTCGAGGATCGCGCCGAGCGGAGCCAGCGAGGTCGGTTCGCTGCGCGGTGCGCCCTTCGGGGTGCCGGTCGTCCCGCTGGTCAGCAGAATGACCTTCGCGGTGGTAGTGGCCCGTCGCGGAGTCGATCGAGCCGCGCCCGCGATCAGATTCTCCAGCGTGTCGACGCCGGGCTGCTCGGCCCAGGCACGGTAGCGCCCGCGCGGCGCGGTGAGATCGCCGAGCACCTCCCTGTACTCCTCGTCGAACACCAGCAGGTCTGCCCCCTCCCTGCTGACCACCTCGCGCAGTTGCGGGCCCGCGAAATCAGTGTTCAACAATACGATTCGGGCACCGCATTTGGCCGCGGCAAACACCGCGTAGTGGAAACCACGGTGGTTGCGGGCGAGGATCGCCACGACCTCGCCGTCGCGCAGGCCGCGGGCCCGCCAGGCATTGGCCAGCGCGCTGGTGCGATCGTCGAGTTCGCGGAAGGTGATCGAGCCCAGTTCATCGATGAGTGCCGTGCGGTCCCGATAACGCTGGGCGGCGACCGACGGAATCGCGCCGAGCAGGCCGAACCGGTAGACAGCCGCACCCATCTTGGCCAGCCGGTCCGGCCGTTCCGGCGTCACCAGGCCGGCCCGCACGGCCAATGTGGCGTAATAGGTTTCGTCGGCGGCACGGCGAGCAGCGCCCGCGGCGAGGGTTGCGACCTTGGCGAGCTTCATGATTCAGACCCCCTGGCCGGACAACGACGTCCGCCGAGCAAGTGCGGGCAAGTGCCCTCTCAGTAAAGCCGGTCGATCGGGGTCCGTCGAGTGATCATGACGCCGCGCTTCGATGCATTATGGACAAATGTCTAGCAACACCGACCAGTCTGCTACCGCAGGCGCCCGCGCCACCGACTCGACCTCGACCAGCTCGAAGCTCACACTGCGCATCGTTATCGACGACCTCTCCGGACCGGAGATCGCCGCACTGCTCACCGAACACGTAGCCGAGTTGGGCGCGCAATCCCCCGCTGAGAGCATGCACGCGTTGGACCTCGACGCGTTGCGCCGTCCAGAGATCACTGTGTGGAGCGGTTGGGACGGCGACACCCTGGCCGGCTGCGCCGCACTCAAACAGCTCGACGCCGAGCACGCCGAGATCAAGTCCATGCGCACGGCGGCGACGCACAAACGCCGCGGCATCGCGTCAACTCTGTTGCGCCACTTGCTGGCCGAAGCGACCGCCCGCGGATACCGGCGGGTGAGCCTGGAGACCGGCACCCAAGACTTCTTCACTCCTGCCCAAAAGCTCTACGCCGCCCACGGTTTCGAATTCTGCGAACCTTTCGGCAACTACAAACTCGACCCGTTCAGCCACTTCATGACGCGCACGCTCTGATCAGCACAGCGGCACGCTTTCTGATTTCCAGCACCGAGATTCGCATGCGATTCCCGGTGCGGGAGATCAGAAAGCGTGCCGCAGATCAGTAAGCAGGAGCTCAGCCGAGCGCGCGGGTGAAGCCCTCGACCAGCTCGTCGACCTGCTCGTCGGTCATCACGAACGACGGCGAGATCTGCATGGCGCCCTGGCCTGCGGCACGACTCGAAACACCATGGGCACGGAGGGTTTTCACCATCGGCAGGCCCTCGGCGGGATCGACCAGTTGCACGGCGGCGACGGCGCCCAGTCCGCTGCGCACCTCGGCGACACGCGGGTGTCCGGCCAGCGGGGCCAGCTTTGCGTGCAGTGTGGCCTCCAGCCGGGCCGACTCGTCGAGGAGGTTCTCCCGCTCGACGATGTCCAGGTTGGCCAGCGCGGCCGCAGCGGCACCGGCGTGCCCGCCGTAGGTGTAGCCGTGCCGCCACCAGACCCCGCCCGCGAAGAACGGTTCGGCGATGTGCGGCGCGATGAAGACCGCACCCATCGGGACGTACCCGGAGGTGAGGCCCTTGGCGGTGGTCATCAGGTCCGGCTGCAGGTCGAAGCGCGACGAGGCGAACCAGGATCCGCCGATCCGGCCGAAGCCGGTGACGACCTCGTCGACGACGAACAGGATGTCGTGCTCGCGGCAGATGCGGCGCACCTCGGCGAGGTAGCCGTCCGGCGGCAGATAGATGCCGCCCGCGCCGATGATCGGCTCGCAGAAGAACGCGGCGATGCGGTCGGCGCCGACCTCCTCGATCAAGGCGAGCAGCGACTTCGCGTTGTCCCATTCGATGGTGCGCGCGTCGGCCATGAACTCGCCGTAGCCCTCGCGGTTCACCGGGATGCCCGCGAGCGCGGTGCCCGCGACGTGCATGCCGTGATAGGCCTTCTGCCGTCCGACCACGATGGTCTTGTCCGGCTTGCCGAGCTCGTGCCAGTAGCGGCGGGCCAGCTTGGCGGCAGTGTCCACCGAGTCCGAGCCGCCGGAGGTGAAGAAGATCTTGCTGCCCGGCACCGGCGCCATGGCCGACAGTCGCTCGGCGAGTTCCTGGGTGGCCGGTTCGGTGAAGTCGCCGAAGTTGGAGTAGTGCGCGACCTTGCGCAGCTGCGCGGCGACCGCGTCGGCGATCTCGCCGCGGCCGTGGCCGACGTTGGTGAACCAGAGGCCGGCCGTCGCGTCCAGGTAGCGGTTGCCGGCGGCGTCGTAGATGTAGGCGCCCTCGCCACGGGCGACGACGAACGCGCCGTCCCGCTCGACCGCACCCATGTCGGCAAATCCATGCCATAGCGAGTTCATGTGTCCACCTTTACCGGAGGAAGGTGTCGCCCTCCGAATCGCGACGACGGTTACCGAGTTCTCGCAGAGCGGTGGCAACCCCACCAACCAGGGCAAACCTGTCTCTGCTCGGTACCAACCCTATGGCCAGCACCACGTCCGCGGACCACAGGCTCTCTCCAACGCGACAACACCGCGTCGCCGCGCCCATGGCGAGCGTCCCCGTCGGGTGAAAGGACTCTCGCTCCGAGGGGTTCACTGGGTTCGCAGGCGCGCCCGACCACCGACGGCCGCGATGGCGACGGCCAGGAGGGTGAAGACGCCGGTGAGGATGATCAAACCGATCGTCAGCGAGACGTAGCCCTGCCGCCGCGGATCCAGGAAGGGATAGGGATACCAGTCGACGATCGGGCCACGAATGAGGGTGTAGATGCCGTAGATCAGCGGATAGATCAGCCACAGACCGACCAGGCGCGGCGAGAGGGTCAGGCGCTGGCGGGCCGGGATGAGCACCCAGTCCGCGACCAGCACGATCGGCATTACCCGATGCAGGATGTCGTTGATCCAGCGATCGGTGAGCATCACATCGATATTGGCCAGCAGCACCGCGTACACCACGCCGGTGATGAGCAGATACAGCGCGGCCGCGCCGCGCAGCACCTCCCAGCGATGGCTGTCCGGATCGCGCAGGGCGCCGAACAGCAACACCAGCACCGCGAGCACGTTCGATTGAATGGTGAAGTAGCTGAAGTAGTTTCCCGTGGAGAACGCCGCCTCGTGCATGTTCCGCCACGGAATCCACACCAGCGCCACGATGCCGAGCACACCGAAGGCGATCCGTAGACCGCGATACACCCAAGCCGTGCCCGAATCGGCGTCCATCGCCAGATCCTCGCATATCAAGCCCCGTTTACCCGGTAAATCCGGACAGTCCGCACACTGCCGGCAACCCGGTCGGGCCGCCTGACGGAAATACCAGTTGCCGCCCTTCGCTACGCTTGTGAATGCAATGACCAGGACAGCTGATACCGGACCCCGCGAGCTCCGCACCCGCCTGGCGAATCTCTCCCTCCGCGACGAATACCGGCTGCGCCGCCAGCTCGACCGGGCGCGCGGTGCCGACCTGAGCAAGGTCGAGGCCGAGATCGCCGCGGCCGAGCTCCGCATCGACGCGCGCCGCGCCGCCGTACCGGAGATCCGCTACCCCGAACAGCTGCCGGTCACCCAGCGCCGCGAAGACATCGCCGCCGCCATCGCCGCGCATCAGGTGGTGATCGTGGCCGGCGAGACCGGTTCCGGCAAGACCACCCAGATCCCGAAGATCTGCCTGGAACTCGGGCGCGGCATCCGCGGCACCATCGGCCACACCCAGCCGCGCAGGCTGGCCGCACGCACCGTCGCCGAGCGCATCGCCGAGGAGCTCGGCACCGAACTCGGCGATGCCGTCGGCTACACGGTCCGTTTCACCGACCACGCCTCCGACCGCACGCTGATCAAGCTGATGACCGACGGCATCCTGCTCGCCGAGATCCAGCGCGACCGGCTGCTGCGCCGCTACGACACGATCATCATCGACGAGGCACACGAACGCAGCCTCAATATCGACTTCCTGCTGGGCTACCTGAAACAGCTGCTGCCGCGCAGGCCCGACCTGAAGATCATCATCACCTCGGCGACCATCGATCCGGAGCTGTTCGCGCGGCACTTCGCCGACGAGAACGGCGCTCCCGCACCGATTGTCGAGGTGTCCGGCCGGTCCTATCCGGTGGAGCTGCGCTATCGGCCGCTATCGCTGGAACTGCCCGGTGCCGACGACGAGGACGACGAAGACACGCGGGTCGTCGATCGCGACCCGGTGGACGCCATCGGTGACGCGGTCGCCGAACTGTTCGACGAGGGCGACGGAGACGTGCTCGTCTTCCTGTCCGGCGAACGCGAAATCCGGGACGCCGCCGACGCTTTGCGCGATCTGAAGCTGCCGCGCACCGAGATCCTGCCGCTGTACGCGCGACTGTCCACCGCCGAGCAGCACCGGGTGTTCGCGCCGCATGCCGGACGTCGCGTGGTGCTTGCCACCAATGTCGCGGAGACCTCGCTGACCGTGCCGGGCATCCGGTACGTGGTCGACCCTGGGACAGCACGCATTTCGCGGTACTCGATGCGCACCAAGGTGCAGCGGCTGCCGATCGAACCGGTCTCCCAAGCCTCCGCCCGGCAGCGCGCCGGACGCTGTGGTCGCGTCGCCGACGGCATCTGCATCCGGCTGTACTCCGAGGACGACTTCGACTCGCGGCCCGCGTTCACCGAACCGGAGATCCTGCGCACCAACCTGGCCGCCGTCATCCTGCAGATGACCGCGCTCGGGCTCGGCGATATCGAGAACTTCCCGTTCGTCGAGGCGCCGGACAAGCGAGCGATCCGCGACGGCATCGCGCTGCTGGAAGAGCTCGGCGCACTGGGGCGTCGGACCGACACCGAATCCGATGCCGGGCTCACGCTGACCCCGATCGGGCGCGACATGGCGCAGCTGCCGGTCGATCCGCGGATGGCGCGGATGCTGGTGGAGGCACACAGCAACGGAAATCTGGCAGAAGTGCTGATCATCGTTGCGGCACTGTCGATTCAGGATGTGCGTGAACGGCCAGCGGACAATCAACAGGCCGCCGACACCAAACACGCACGATTCATCGTCGAAGGATCGGATTTCCTGGCCTACCTCCGGCTGTGGGAGTACCTGACCGAGCAGCGGAAATCGCTGTCGTCCAACCAGTTCCGGCGCATGTGCCGAGAGGAGTTCCTGCATTACCTGCGGATCAGGGAGTGGCAGGACCTACACGGACAGTTGCGCACCATCACGAGGGGACTCGGATGGTCGGCGGATGGAGCACCGGATCGCTCTGAGGACGTAGGCGATTCGGCTCCTGCGTCGGGGCAGACAGGGCGTGGTTCGCGCCGCGGGCGGGGAGGCAACGGCGCGCCAGACGCACCGGCGGGCACCGGGAGTCGTTCGCGCCGTGGGCCGTCGGGCGAGAAGGCCGCCGGGCAATCTGCCGAAGGCCGACAGACCGGCGCGCGCAACGAGTCCGCACCATCGAATCGGCAGGACGCCAACGTATCTCGCGGTGGGCGGGCTGGCGGGCAGTCCGGCTCGAAGCGTGCTCAAGGAGGCGTAGCGCAGGCAGCCAACGGGTCGGTGCTCGAATCCGATGAGATGCCTTGGGATTCCACTGGGATCCATCAGGCTCTGCTCGCGGGCATGCTGTCCCATATCGGTTTGCGCGAGGCGGAATCGCGGGAGTTTCTCGGGGCGCGCAATGCAAAGTTCATGATCTTCCCTGGCTCGTCGCTGGCGAAGAAACCGCCGCGCTGGGTGATGGCCGCTGAGTTGGTCGAGACGTCGCGGTTGTGGGGGCGGATGGCGGCCAAAGTGGAGCCGGAGTGGGCTGAGCGGCTCGCGGGGGATCTGGTGAAACGCACCTACTCCGAGCCGCATTGGTCGGCCAAGCGCGGGGCGGCGAGTGCCTACGAGCGGGTCACGCTGTACGGCATCCCGCTGGTCACCGGCAGGCAGGTGGATTACGGCCGGATCGATCCGGAGCTGTCGCGCGAGCTGTTCATCAGACACGCACTGGTGCAGGGTGAATGGCAGACCCGGCACGACTTCTTCCACCGCAACCGTGAATTGATCGACGACGTCGCCGATCTGGAGCACCGCGCCCGCCGCCGGGACATCCTGGTCGACGACGAGGTGCTGTTCGAGTTCTACGACAAGCGCCTGCCCGCCGACATCGTGTCCGTGCGACATTTCGACAGCTGGTGGAAGTCCGCGCGCCGGAAAGACCCGGCGCTGCTGGACTTCTCGACCTCGACCGTCGTCAACGCGGGCACCGCGGCGCTGGATCCGGCCGCCTTCCCCGACGCCTGGCGGCAGGGCGAGCTCAGCTTCCCGCTCACCTACCAGTTCGAGCCCGGCAACGAGGAAGACGGTGTGACCGTCCGTATCCCGGTCGAGCAGCTGGCCCATGTGCGTGCCGTCGGCTTCGACTGGCTGGTGCCGGGCATGCGCGACGAGTTGGCCGCAGCACTGATCAAAACACTGCCGAAGGCGTTGCGGCGCAGCGTCGTTCCGGCTCCGGATTTCGCCGCGGCGGCACTGGCCGCGCTCACGCCGCGGGCGGAACCACTGCGCATCGGGTTGGCACGGGAGCTGTCCCGCCTGGGCTCGATCACGATCGACCCGACGGACCTCGACACCGGTGCGCTGCCGGATCATCTACGGATGACCTTCGCGGCTGTCGACACCAAGGGCAGCGTGCTTGCGCGCAACAAGAGCCTGCCGACGCTGAAAACCCAACTCGCCGAACAGGTCGCCGCTTCGGTGGCCCGCGCGACGGCGGGCGCGGAGCGAGCGCCGGCAGCAGCGTGGACCTCGGAATCCCTCGGCACGGTGGAGCCGACGGTCCGCCGCGAGGTCGCCGGGCAGACCGTCACCGGCTATCCCGCCCTGGTCCCCGAGGGCGACGGCGTGGCGGTCCGAGTGCTCAGTTCGCCTGCCGCACAGGCCACCGCGATGCGAGCAGGCACCCGCACCCTCATCCTGAACGCGCTGCCGACCTCGGTCCGCGCCGTCACCTCGAGCCTGCGACCTACGGATCGCCTTGCGCTGACACAGAATCCGTACGGATCACTGGACGCACTGATCGAGGACTGCCGCGCCGCGGCCGCCGACGAGCTCATCGCCGCCGCCGGCGGACCGGTGCACAATCCGGACGACTTCACTGCGCTGGTCGCCAAGATCCGCCCCGACTTCGTCTCCGCCGTGGCCCAACTGGTCCGCCTCGTGGTGCCGATTCTGGCCGAAGCCCACCGGGTTTCGGCCGCACTGGCGGAAACCTCCGAACGCGACATCGCCGACGACGTCCGCGACCAGCTGGACAACCTCGTCTTCCGAGGCTTCGTCTCCGAATGGGGCAGCACCCGCCTGCGCGAACTCCCCCGCTACCTGCAAGCCGCCGTTGTCCGCCTGGAAACGCTGCCCGGCTCGGCGGTTCGCGACCGCCAGGGCATGATCGAACTGGACCGCGCCCTCACCGCCTACGACCGCCTGGTCAACTCCCTGCCGGAGAACCGCCGCCACGCCCCGGCCGTCACCGAGATCTGGTGGATGATCGAGGAGTTCCGGATCAGCCTGTTCGCCCAGAAGCTCGGCACCCCATACCCGGTGTCGGTCAAGCGAATCGAACGCGCCATCGCCACCATCCGCCGCTAGGGCACACCACCGAAGCCTATTCGGCCGCTACGGCCGCTGCCTCGCGGGCGGTGCGCATCTCCTGGATCTCGCGTTCGAAATCCGCTGCGGAGGTGAAGGAGCGGTAGACCGAGGCGAAGCGGAGGTAGGCGACCTCGTCCAGGTCGCGCAGCGGGCCGAGGATGGCCAGGCCGACCTCGTGGCTGGGCACCTCGGGAGAACCCTTGGCGCGCACGGCGTCTTCCACCTTCTGCGCGAGCAGATTCAGGGCGTCGTCGTCGACCTCACGCCCCTGGCAGGCGCGGCGCACGCCGCGGATGACCTTCTCCCGGCTGAACGGCTCGGTGACACCGCTGCGTTTCACCACGGACAGGATCGCGGTTTCTACCGTGCTGAACCGCCGCCCACAGTGCGGGCACGCGCGGCGGCGGCGGATGGCCGCGCCTTCGTCGGCCTCGCGCGAGTCCACCACCCGGGAGTCGGGGTGTCGGCAGTACGGGCAATGCATCCGAGAGATCCTTCGTCGATGCGCGTGCTCGCGGCCGGCCCGGCAACCGATCGGGGTGACCGTCCCGGCGAGCACGTGTACAGGGGCCTAGACCCCGGCACCAGGTAAACCTCAGGCGATATGCGGAATACCTGCATAGCTCTTCGAGGATACCTGTCCGGGTACGTAGGTTGTCCCACTCGCCCTGTACCCACCGGCCCGGCCCCCGCTCACGGCAGCACTATTCGACGATCTGCCATTGCGAGGTCAGGTCGGCGATGAGCTCCGGCAGGCGCGGGACAAGGCGGCCACGGGCCAGTTTGTTCCAGAACGGCTCGCCGAGCACGGCGGGTGCGAGCGCGGGGTTCAGCTCCATGTCGACGTGGCGTGGGACGAGGTCGCCGGTGATGTAGGTCCAGCGGGTGTCGCGGTCGGCCCAGTTGAAGTCGGGCAGCGGGGTGCGCAGAGCCAGGCTGCGGCCGCCGACGTCGGCCCGGACGGTGGTCGGCGCGAACACGCCCGGGGCGCGGACGCCGGGCACGGCGGGTTTGCCCGCGATGGTGCTCACGTAGGTGAGCACGCGGCCGATCGGGGCGCGGCCCGCCGAGGTCGCGTCCCACTGGTCGGCGATCACCCGGTTCTGTTCGCGGTCGGTCATCCGGATCAGCGCGTCGATAGTGCCCTCGCGGGTGCCGGACGCGATGGACTGCCATGCGGTGTGGATGTCGGCGTCGAGCACGCCCGCGTCGTACATCTCATCGATGCCGCGCATACCCAGTGCGACATACGCTTCGTGCATCGGGACCAGGTCGGTGAAGATGTGCTTCTGCATGATCATCAACCGGGTCTGATACCAGGCGACGTCCTCGGCGCTGAGCCGCGAGCCCTGCTCGGCGAGCAGACGGACGTCGGCGGGCAACCCCTGCACCAGTTCCGGCGGCGTGTTGCGCAACAGGTCGGCTACCGCGTCACCGAGTTGATGGATGCCGGGCACGTCGAGCACCACACCGACATCGCTCATATCGAAGAACCCGGAGGCGAACGAACCCCCCGCGATGCCCGCCAGCCCCGCCCAGTAGAAGTCTGGATGCTGCGTAGTGAGCCGCAGGTAATTGACGTACACCCGACAGAAGGTGCGCTCGTTGGCCCGTACGCCGCGTGCCGGATCCCAGGCCGCCAAGTCGATATCGGCGTTGCGCGTCGCGACGACCAACCAGTACTGATGCAGCAACGTCGCGTACCGGCGCGGCGTCACGCCGTCGGCCCGTGCCGCGTCGAGCGCCGCGGACAGAGTCGATTCATCCAGCGGGAGCGCCGGATTCAATCCACCACCGCCCGCGCCGTCACCGTTGACGGAGGGTAGATCAAGGTATGCCACGTAGGCAGGCACCGCCTGGGCGGCCGGGATCGAAGCGAACCCGAAGACGAGACACAGTGCGAGCCCGACGATTCGGGCGAGCAGCCGGGTGGGGCGTGCGGCGGTGGCGAGGTGCATCATTGCTAGTCCGAACTCGTTCGTAGGCCAAGGCCATGTCTGGCAAAGACCTTTGCCAGATCACGTGTTCAGCACACTAGCAACATGTTCTAGTCGACGATCAACAAATTCGGCCACTTCGCGACCGGCCGGCAACGTGCGAGCGTCAAGCCCGCTACTCGATAAGATTCGCGAAGAGAATGACGTCGCGGGCCGACCCGACGATCAGCGCGGCGCGATATCGCCTTGGCGCAGCACATTTCCGGGCGCGACACCGACGGGCGCCGACCGGCCATCGACCACCGCGGGCACCGTACTCGTCGAGGTGTCGCCACCCCAGTCCCCCGCCCGCAGGTGCGCCAGCGTGATGAGCGCGGCCACCACGAGCGCGCTCAGTAGTGCGGCCACCGCCAGGACGGCGAAGCCGACCTGCGCCTGTTCGACCAGCTCACCCGGATGCGCGCCGCTGGGTCGTCGCACGGTGGAAGTTCGTGTGCCGCGGTCGTATACGGCGACCCCGCCGGGCCTCGCGCCACGCGGGCGGCGGTCGACGGTGGCGCGGTGGGTCGAATCCAGGGGCCGCGTACGCAAGGTGCCTCGATGCACGCGCGGGACGGTTTCGAAGGCCAGGTCGATCTCGGCCGAGTCGATGTCGCGCGGGTCGACCTCGCGAGTATCGATGTCACGGGCAGCGGCCACGTGCGGCACGAGGGCCGTTGCGGGCGTGTCGAGCTCCGTGTTGATGTCGCTGATCGCAGTGCTCATCGGACAAACCTCCGTGGTGGGTGCTCCGTCTGTGTTCGAGCTGGGTCGTTCGAGCTGGGCGGACCGGTCGGGCTGGTCGGTACCGCTGTTCAGTGCCGCTTTTCGATGCATTGTTCGCTCAGGTGTTCGAAGAACTGATGTTCGATTTCTACCACGTGCCACCGACAATGTCAGCAGGAAACGCCCGACACTCCTCGAACAGATGTTTGAAACATCGGCTCGACCGGACTAGATTCGAAAGACGAAATTCAAGACAGGCCATGCACAGATATGCCGGGCGACGGATCAGCCCGGACACAGCAAGGAAGGGCGGTTACGGTGAGGCACACAGACGACACGGGCGTAGAGAGCGAAGGCGGCGCCGACACGGCGGTAACCGGGGCGGATCTCACCGTGCGTCAGCGCAAAGTGCTGGACGTGATCCGGTCTTCGGTGAGCGAGCGCGGCTACCCGCCGAGCATCCGGGAGATCGGCGACGCCGTCGGGCTGACGTCGACCTCCTCGGTCGCTCATCAGCTGCGCGCGTTGGAGCGCAAGGGCTTTCTGCGACGTGACCCGAATCGTCCACGCGCCGTGGACGTTCGCGGCCTCGACGAGGTCGGGCGCGCGGTCACCAGCCTGCACGCCGCCCCGGTGGACGATTCCGACAGCGCCGCCACCGATCCGAGCAGGCCGACACCGACGTTCGTGCCGGTCCTCGGCCGGATCGCCGCCGGTGGCCCGATCCTGGCCGAGCAGGCGGTCGAGGACGTGTTCCCGCTGCCCCGCGAACTGGTCGGCGAAGGCTCGCTGTTCCTGCTCAAGGTCGTCGGGCAGTCGATGATCGACGCGGCCATCTGCGACGGCGACTGGGTGGTGGTGCGACAGCAGAACGTCGCCGACAACGGTGACATCGTCGCCGCGATGATCGACGGCGAGGCCACGGTGAAGACGTTCAAGCGCACCGGCAAGGATGTCTGGCTGATGCCGCACAACCCGGTGTTCGAACCGATCCCCGGCAATGACGCACAGGTACTCGGCAAGGTCGTGACGGTAATCCGCAAGATCTAGCCGAGCTCGACACCCGAACGGCCGCACGGTGATCCGTGCGGCCGTTCGTTTCGCCGGACCGGCGATCATCCGACCAGGTCACCGGCGTTCACAGCATATTGCCAGCGAGCGCCCAGCGCCTTCACCGCTGCGCCCGGCATGCTCCTGCGGTGACCACGATCAGCGCCGAACCGGCCCTGCACGATGCGACCGACCCCGCCGACACGCCCGAGCCGGACGGCCTGCCACCGGCCACCCGCTGGGAGCGGGCCGGCCTGGCCGCGCTCCTGATCGGCACGGCCGCCGCATACCTATGGCACATCACCGTCAACGGCATGGGCAACAACTTCTACGCCGCGGCCACCTGGGCCGGCTCGCGGAACTGGAAAGCGCTGCTGTTCGGCTCCCTCGATCCCGGCAACTTCATCACCGTCGACAAACCGCCCGTCTCGCAGTGGGTGATGGGCCTGTCCGGCCAGGTGTTCGGGTTCAGCAGCGCGAGCATGCTGATCCCCCAGGCCTTGATGGCGGTCGCCGCAGTCGCGCTGACATACGCCGCGGTCACCCGCGCGACCGAAAGCCGCGGCGCCGGACTGCTCGCCGGGGCGGCGCTGGCGGTTACCCCGGTGGTGGCGTTGATGTTCCGGTTCAACAACCCCGACGCGGTCATGGTGCTGCTCATGACCGCGGGCGCGTACTGCACCATCCGGTCGCTGCGCCACGCCAGCCCGCGCTGGCTGATGCTGGCCGGTGTCGCCCTCGGCTTCGCGTTCCTGGCCAAGATGCTCGAGGGGCTGATGGTGCTGCCCGCCCTGGGTATCGCCTATCTCATCGTCGCACCGACCACGCTGCGGAATCGGTTGTGGCACTTGACCGGTGCCGCCGCCGCGCTGATCGTCTCGTCCGGCTGGTACGTGCTGCTGACCATCCTGTGGCCCGCCTCGTCCCGCCCTTACCTGGCCGGATCCACGAACAACACCTTCATGGACCTGGTGCTCGGCTACAACGGCTTCGCGCGATTCCTCGGCCAGAACCATCGCGGCGGTGGCAACCGCTTCGAACTGCCGCCCGGCTACGAGATGCCGCGCAATCTCGGCGGTGCCGGGTTCGGCGGCTTCGGTGGGTTCGGCGGATCGGGCCATTGGAAGTTGTTCACCGGTGAGATCGGCTTCGAGATCTCCTGGCTGCTGCCCGCCGCGCTGCTGGCGTTCGCGGTGGTGCTGGTGTCGCGCTGGCGCGCGCCGCGCACCGATCAATTGCGCGGGGCCGCTTTGGTTTTCGGGCTGTGGCTGGTGATCGACGGCATCGCGTTCACCACCATGAAGGGTGGCATGCACGCGTACTACACGCTCGCCATCGGGCCCGCTGTGGCGGGAATGTTCGCCCTCGGCGTGCACGAGGCGTGGCGGCGGCGCGACGAGGTGTTCGGCCGAATCGGTTCCGCCGCACTGGTTCTCGCGACCGGCGGGTGGGCTTTCGTGCTGCTGGGTCGCAATGCCGACTGGCTGCCGTGGTTGCGCTGGACCCTGCTCGCGGTTTCGGTGCTCGCCACGCTCGGACTGCTCGCCACCGCCTTCCCCGCGGTGTCGGGCAGGCTCCGCACCCGGGCCACCTCGGTACTGGTGATCGCGGGCGTGCTGGCCGGGCTCGGCGGCACCTCCGCCTACGCGGCGGCCACCCTGCCGCAGGAGCACGTCGGCGGCGGACCCTCGGTCGGCCCCGTCAAGCCCGAAAAACCGGGCCCGGCAAACCAAATCCGCCGCGCCGTCACCGCGTTCCTGGATGGCACGACCGAACCGCAGGTCTCCGAGATGCTGCGCAACACGACCACCACCTGGTCGGGGGGGGGGGGCCGGGGGGGGGCCCCCCCGGGGCGGGGCCGCGACCCGCGCCCCCCCCGGGTGGGCCACCGCGGGGGGACCTGCGGCGGCCCCGGGGCCG